>DAIMGZ010000196.1:0-1502 GCA_036723535.1 Gaiellaceae bacterium | reverse complement strand
GCGGCGAAGAGGCGCGTCACGACCTCCTCCGTCGTGCAGAGCTGGACGAGCTCCTGCTTGAACGGCTTCGGGAAGCGGCCGTGACCGAGGTACCAGCCGTAGAACTTCTTCAGGAAGCCGACCGCCCGCTGCTCGCCGAGTTCGCGCACCGCTTCCCGGATGAAGACGACGAGCTCCGCCGCGACCTCCTCGCGCGTGGGGTGGAACGACTCTCCTTCGACGATCTCCCTCAGCGCCCACGGGTTCCCCTGCGCGCCGCGCGCGACCATCACCGCCGCCGCTCCCGTCTGCTCGAGCACCGCGAGCGCCTTCTCGCGCGAGGTGACGTCGCCGGACGCGATCACCGGGACGCCGACGCGCTCGACGAGCTCCGCCGTGAGCGCGTGGTCGGCTTCGCCCGTGTACATCTGCTGCGCCGAGCGAGGATGGAGCGTCAGCGCGGCCGCTCCGGCCTCGACGAGCCGCGGCCCGAGCTCGAGGCACGCGCGCGAGCCGTTCTCGACGCCGCGCCGCATCTTCACGGTCACGGGAACCTCGACGGCCGCCGCCACCGCCTTGACGACCCGGCAGGCGAGCGCCGCATCCTCCATCAGGTGCGCGCCGGCGCCGGTCTTCGTCACCTTGCGCACCGGGCAGCCGAAGTTCATGTCGACGATGTCTGCGCCGGCGGCCTCGACCATCCGCGCCGCATCCGCCATCGCATGGGGATCCGAGCCGAAGATCTGGATCGCGAGCGGGTGCTCGTCGGCCGAGACGCGCAGGTACCCGAAGGTGCGCTCGTTGCGGTGCTCGATCCCGGCCGCGGAGACCATCTCCGAGCAGACGAGACCGGCACCGAAACGGCGCCCCTGCCGCCGAAAAGCCTGGATGCTGACCCCCGCCATCGGCGCGAGCACGATCCGCGTGGGCACCTCGACGCCGCCGATCGACCACGGCTGCTGGAGGTCCACCGGCATCGGACAAGGGTATCCGCCGTTTATTGACGGCCGTTGATCGCGGGGGTACCATCCGCCCCCGCCGACGGCGGGTGGCCGCCGGCCTTTTTTGCTGCGGGGTCCAGGAGGACACGTTTTGAAGGAAGTAATCCTCACGCCGGAGGGGTACAAGAAGCTCCAAGCGGAGATCGAGGAGCTGTCCACAGCGCGTCGCCGCGAGGTTGCGGATCGGATCCGCATCGCGCGCGAGTTCGGCGACATCGCCGAAAACGCGGAGTACGACTCGGCGAAGAACGACCAGGCCCATCTCGAGGCGCGCATCGCCACGCTCGAGGAGCGGCTCAAGAACGCGCGCGTCGTTACGAAGAAGGAGATCCGCTCCGGCGAGGTGTCCGTCGGCACGAAGGTGCGGCTCAAGGACATGGGCTCGAACAAGACGGTCGAGTACCACGTCGTCGGCTCGGCGGAGGCCGACCCGGCTGAGCTGAAGCTCTCGAACGAGTCGCCCGTCGGCAAGGCGATCATGGGCCACAAGAAGGGCGACGTGGTCGAGGCGCCGACGCCGCG
>DAIMGZ010000195.1:0-1531 GCA_036723535.1 Gaiellaceae bacterium | reverse complement strand
CCGGCGACGACCGGCGGTACGAAGAGAACGATCAGGGAGTCGAGGCGCTTGTCCTCGAGCAGGGCCGGGATGACGGCTTCGAAGGTCGCGCCGGTCGCGGAGCCGAGCAGGTCGACGGGATTGGCGAGGCTCGCGTCCTCGGGCAGCAGCGGTTGCAGCGTGGCCCGCGTCTCCTCGCTCAGCTCCGGCAGCTCGAGCCCGGCCGCGGCGCAGGCGTCGGCGCACAGGATCCCCAGGCCGCCGGCGTTCGTGACGACGCCGACGCGGCGGCCGCGGGGCAGTGGCTGGCTCGAGAGCAGCGCCGCTGCGTCGACGAGCTCCTCGAGCGTGTCGGCGCGAATGACGCCCGCCTGGCGAAAGAGCGCCTCGACGGCGGTATCCGAGCTCGCCAGGGCGGCGGTGTGCGAGCTGGCCGCGCGCGCTCCGGCCTCGGTCGAGCCGGCCTTCAGCGCGAGCACCGGCTTGCGCCGGGCGATCCGCCGGGCGAGCCGCGCAAACTTCTGCGGGTTGCCGAACGACTCGAGGTAGAGCAGCACCAGCTCCGTCTCGTCGTCGTCCTCCCACCACTCGAGCAGGTCGTTGGAGGAGACATCCGCCTTGTTGCCGATCGACACGAAGGCCGAGAAACCGAGGCGACGCTCGGAAGCCTTCTCCAGCAGCGCGAGCCCAAGGGCTCCGCTCTGGGAGGAGAACGCGATCGGACCGGGCGGGAGCGGCCGCGGCCCGAAGGTCGCGTTGAGGCCCAGGCGCGGAACCGCGATTCCGAGGCAGTTCGGCCCCACGAGGCGGCCTCCGTGAGCGCGCACGAGGCCGAGCAAGAGCTCCTGGCGCTCGCGTCCTTCGGCGCCGACCTCGGCGAAGCCCGAGGAGATGACGCAGAGAGCCTTGACGCCGCTCACGAGCGCGGCCTCGGCGGCCGCGTGCACGTGCGGGCCGGGCAGGCAGACAACGGCGAGATCGACGATCTCGGGCACTTCGGCGATGGACGTGTACGCGCGCACGCCCCCGACGGCCTCGCCGTCGCGGTTGACGGGGTAGGCCGCGCCGGCGAAGTCGGCCGCGAGCACGTTCCGGAAGAGCTCGCCGCCGATCGAGCCGCGCCGGCGTGAGGCGCCGATCACGGCGACCGACTTCAGCTCGAAAAAGGGGCGGAGGGAGGCCGTGACGGCAAGGTGGTCGCGCTCGTCGACGCGCGTGCGGTATCGCTCGGTGGACGCGATCGGGAAGCAGACCTCGAACTCGCCGCCGTCGAGCTCTCGCGTCACCTCGAGCCCCGCGCCTTCGAACACGCCGAGCATCGCCCGGTTGTCCGGCAGGACCTGCGCGACGAACCGCTCGATGCCCTGCTCTCCAGCAAGCGCCGCGAGCCGCTCGAGCAGGCGCGTGCCGATCCCGTGGCCCTGGAGCTCGTCCGCGACCGCGAACGCCGCCTCCGCGGCGGCCGGGTCGCGCAGCCGGTCGTACTCGCCGACGGCCACGATCCGCTCGTCGCCCTCGGCCCCGGCCAGCGTGCCCACCAGGACGCCGCGGT
>DAIMGZ010000194.1:0-1551 GCA_036723535.1 Gaiellaceae bacterium | reverse complement strand
TGCTCGACGTCGCCGAGGTCCTCGCCGTCCGCGTGGAGCGGCATCGGGCTGTCGCAAGTGATCTCGACGCGGTCGAGGTCGTGACCGTAGAGGTAGGGGCCGTTGCGGACACGGCCGGTGAGAACGCGAAGCGCGTTGGCCGGGAGCGTGCGTCGTCGGATCCGGACGGGCGCGACGACGTCGAGGCCGAGCTCGAAATCCGCCTCCGGCGCGATCGGCAGCGGCAGCCGCTTCGCGTACGTGTACGGGTTGCCGTTCGCGACAAAGGCGATCGCCGCGCGCCCGAGGCCGGCGACCTCGAGCTGTGGCTCGACGTGACCGCGTTGGGCGGCGAGCGCCCGCACGATCGCCAGCGCGAAAGCGAGGTCACCGGGGCGCCTCCCGTCCGCGCTCCGCCCGAGCGCGTCGACGCGGCGAACTGCCTCGGCGTCCAGCCCGACACCGGCGCCGAAGGCGAAGCGGCGGCCGTTGACGCGACCGACGGTGATCCGTCGCGTCCGTCCCGCGGCGAGCGCCTCTGCGAGCAGCCGCGCCGCCTCGACCGGATCTGTCGGCAACCCGAGCGCACGCGCGAGCACGCTCGTGCCGCCGCCGGGCAAGAAGCCGATCGGCAGGTCCCGCTCGAGCCCGTTCAGCGCCTCGTTGAAGACTCCGTCGCCCGAGAAGACGACGACCGCGTCAGCGCCGCCGCGGCAGGCGCCGGTCACGAGCTCCGTCGCATGGCCGGGACGCTCGGTCAGGACGACGTCGAGGTCGGCGACTCGCTCCAGCTCCGCGCGCACTGCGGCGAGCCGCTCCTCGCTCACGCGGGTCGCAAACGGGTTGACGACGAGGGAGACCCTCACCGGCTCGCGTAGCCGCGCATCCCGTCGAGCAGGAGCGCCGTGAAGCGGTCGGCGAGCTCGTCGGTCTCCCCGCCCGGACGAAGCCAGGTGTACGCCCAGTTCGCCGCGGACAGGGCGAGCAGCGCGGCCGTCGCGTCGTCGAGGTCGGTGCGGAGCTCGCCGAGCTCGCGGCCCTCGCGGAAGAGCGCGCGGAACCGCTCCTCGTAGCGGCGCCGCTCGGCGACGAACTCCTCCCGGCGTTCGCCCTGGAGGTAGCGCCACTCGCGCACGAAGACGGTCGCGACGTCGAGCTGCTCGGCGACGACGCGGAGGTGCGCCCGGAGCGCGGCGCGGATCCGCTCGACGACCGGCCCCTCCTCCGGCACCGAGTCGAGGGCGGAATGGAACGCGGCCGCGCCCTCGCGCGCGACCTCCCACAGCAGGTCGGCCTTCGACTCGATGTGCGCGTAGAGCGAGCCCTTCTGGACGCCCATCGCCTCGGCAAGGTCGCCGATCGAGGTGCCGTGGTAGCCCTTCTCGGCGAAGAGCCTCGCGGCGGCGCGGGTTAGCTCGTTGCGGCGGGCGGACATCTACACTGTGAAAACTAACGATCGTTCGGAAGGTGGTGCTGGGTGGCAGCGGTCGAGATTCCAGGTGACGAGCAGGCATTTCTCGAGTACGTCCAGTCCGGCGGCCAGGTCGAGACGACCGACTGGATGCCGGACGA
>DAIMGZ010000193.1:0-1568 GCA_036723535.1 Gaiellaceae bacterium | reverse complement strand
CGCGGATTGACGATGCCGAGGTAGTGCACGCGTGTGATGTAGATGCCGTCGTCCACCGCGGCGACGAGGTCGTCAACCGATTCCGCGTCGCCGCCCGCAAGCGAAAGCGAGAACGGCAGCGGCCCGTAGGCCTGCAGCTTGACCGGCGGCGCGTGTCCTGTTCCGCGCGCCTCGCCGCCGGCGCGCTTAGCGCTTCGCCGGTCCCAGACGACGCCGCGCGCGACGCCGTTCTCGACGAGCGTCACCCGCTGCTTCGGAGCGCCCTCGAAGTCGAATGCCTTCGGCAGGCCGCGGGGGTCGAGCGCGTCGTCCCAGATCGTCACCTTCTCGTCGAAGATGCGCTCGCCGAGCCGGCCGGCGAGGTAGCTCCGCTCCTCGAGCAGGCCGAGGCCGCCGAACGAATCCCACGCGAAGTACTGCAGGAGCTCCGCAAGCGCGTACGGCTCGAGCACGGCGCGGTACACGCCGGGCTCGATCTCGTGCGCGCCGCTCGTCAGGCCGGCCTTCTCGGCGGCCTCGACCGCGCACGACCGCGGGTCGATCCGCTCGACCGCTGACGACGTCTGCGTGGCGTAGCCGGACCGGCCCTCGGCCGAAGCGAGGACGAGCGCGGTCGCGTCGGTCATGCGCTGGTGCGCTTCGAGTCCCGTCGTCGAGACGACCGCAAGCTCCGTGATGCCGCTCGTGAAGAAGCCGTACGCCGGGGTGTCGCCGGTCGCGCCGATTGCCGCGGCGGCGAGACGCGCCTGCTCGTCGGGCCCGAGCCCTGCGGTCTCCTCGTCGTAACCGTCGACGGCCGGCGGCCGGGTAGGCTCGGCCAGTCCCGGGAAGTCGGGGTCGATCTGCATGCGGTTGGCGGCATCCGCTGCTCGCGCTGCGACCTCGCGCAGGCCGTCGTCGCCCGTCCGGTTCGTCACTGCGACGCCGACGCGGCCGTCTCGCACGGCGCGGATCGTCACGACGGTGTCCTCGACGAGTGTCGGCTGGTGCTGCTGGGAGGCGGCGAAGCGGGCGAGCCCGGAACGCTCCGAATGCACGAACGCCTCGGCCTCTTCGGCCGCCGCCGCGGCGTGCTCGAGCGCGCGCCGCGCGGTCTCGACGGCGCTCACGCGCGCCCCTCGCCGGCGTCGCCTCCAGGCCGGGGGACGCGGCCTCCGGCGACGCCTGACACCGCTCGCGGCACGGTGCCTTCCGGGCCCGTATTACCCATACTGTTCCCTCCAGCCGCGCACCGCGAGCGGCGCCCGAGGAACGCGCGAGCAGAAGCGTTTGACCCAGCTGTCACGCTCGAACTCCGACCTGCACGCCGCGGAAGCGTGCGGGAGCCGTCCCGTGCGAGACGTGGGCGGACTGGCCGGGCTGTCCCTTGCCGCAGTTCGTCAGTCCGTGCAGGCGCCACTCCGCGCGACCGGCGACGGCGTCGAGCGAGCCCCAGAACTGCGGGGTGATTCCCGTGTACGTCGCGTCGCGGAACATGCGGCCGAGCTTGCCGCCGGTGATCTCCCAGGCGACCTGCGTGCCGAACTGGAAGTTGAGGCGCTTGTCGTCGATCGACCAGCTCTTGTTCG
>DAIMGZ010000192.1:0-1583 GCA_036723535.1 Gaiellaceae bacterium | reverse complement strand
GCCTACCCGGTCATCGGGGCCGATCTCAGCGACCTGCACCACGCCGCCGAGGCTGCTCTCGAAGCGGCGGTCGAGGAGGTCGTCTCCGATAGGGGCGAGGTGGGGGTCGAGCGGCGCGTGGTCGAGGGAGCGGCCGCCTCGGTCCTGGTCGACGAGTCTCGGGATGCCGAGCTGCTTGTGGTCGGCTCGCGCGGACGCGGTGGCTTCGCCGGGCTGCTGCTGGGCTCGGTCAGCCAGCAGTGCGCCCACCACGCGGCCTGCCCGGTCGTGATCGTTCCCCACGAGCGGGAGCGATAGCGGGATGGAGGTGCGGCTCAAGCGCGCCTACGAGCCGCCGGCGGCCTCGGATGGCTACCGCGTGTTGGTCGACCGCTTGTGGCCGCGTGGAGTCAGACGCGAGGAGGCGCGCCTGGACGAGTGGGCGCGCGAGCTGGCGCCGAGCGCGGAGCTGCGGCGCTGGTTCGGGCACGATCCGGAGCGCTTCGAGGAGTTCCGGCGGCGGTATACGGACGAGCTGGCGGGGCAGGAGGAGAAGCTCCGCGAGTTGCGCCGGCGCGCGCGCGAGGGGGCTCTGACGCTCGTCTACTCGGCCCGCGACGTCGAGCACAACGACGCGGTCGTGCTCGCCGAGATCCTGCGCAGAGGGAGGCGCTCGCGGTGACCGCGGTCGCACGGCTGGCGCGCTTCGTCGTTGCCCGCGGCTGGGACGACCTCTCGGACGCGGCGCGGGGCGAGCTGAAGATCCGCGTGCTGGACGCGCTCGGCTGCGCACTCGGCGCGCTCCGCGCGCCGCCCGTCCGGGCGATTCGCGCGCAGATGGAGGAGTTCGGCGGCCGGCCGCTCTGCACGCTGATCGGCGGCGGCGCCACCGCCCCGGATCGCGCGGCGCTCTTGAACGGCGCACTGGTGCGCTACCTCGACTTCAACGACTCCTACTTCGCGCCCGGTGAGACCTGCCACCCGAGTGACAACCTCGCACCCGTGCTCGCGGCCGCCGAGTACGCGCACGCGTCCGGACGGGAGCTGCTGACGGCGCTCGCGGTCGCCTACCAGGTTCAGTGCCGACTCTCCGACGAAGCGCCGGTGCGGGCGAAGGGCTTCGACCACACCACGCAGGGCGCCTATGCCGCCGCCGCAGGGGCGACGAAGGCGCTGCGCCTCGGCGAGGCGGAGACGGCGAACGCGGTCGCGATCGCCGGCACGGCGCTGAACGCGCTGCGCGTGACCAGGACGGGCGCGCTCTCGCAGTGGAAAGGGCTCGCCTACCCGTTTACGGCCTTCGGCGCCGTCGAGGCGGCCTTCCTCGCCGCCCGCGGCGTCACCGGCCCGGCCGAGGTGTTCGAGGGGAACAAGGGCTTCATCGAGACGATCGCCGGGCCTTTCGAGATCGACTGGGAGCACGAGGACCTCGAGCGCGTCCGCCGCACGTTCCTCAAGCGCTACAACGCCGAGATCCACTCCCAGTCGGCGCTCGAGGCGCTGCTCGCACTGCGCGAGACGCACGCACTCGACCCGGCGCAGGTCGAGCGGATCGAGCTGGAGACGTTCCAGGTCGCCTACGACATCATCGGCGGCGGCGAGGA
>DAIMGZ010000191.1:0-1618 GCA_036723535.1 Gaiellaceae bacterium | reverse complement strand
TTCCACCAGAAGGCGACAGCGGCGCAGCTCGACACGACGGGTCCAGACGACGCCGGAAAACGTCTCTCGAGCACGATGGCGCACCGCTCGCTTCGCCTAGGCCGGCCGCGTCAAAGCCGGTCCGCCTCGGTTCGCTGTGCCGTCGCGACCACGTAGTGGCTGGTGACGCGGAAGCTGTCTGGGTCCTCGTTTGCTGCCTGGAGGATCTCGAGCGAACGCGCCCGCACCGCCTGCGCCTCGCCGCGCGGCTCGAGCACGGCGCGGCCGGCGACCGCGAGTGGGTGCGTGTCAGATTCCGTGTCGAGGTACTCGCTCGCCGACGCCGCGGTGAAGGAAATCTGGTGCTCCTGGAGGCCGAGGGTGAATCCGTGCGGGCCGAAGAGTCCGTTCAGCGCCTCGTGCTCGTACCAGGGGAACGGCGGCGGGCCCGCGGGCGCGCCGAGTGCGCGCATCACCGCCTCGCTCGCGATCCGGTTCAGCTGTGAGATCGCGCCGCCCGGGATCCAGGCGCTCAGGACGATTCGTCCGCGGGGAGCGGTCACACGGGCAAGCTCCGCCGCCGCGGCCTTGGCGTCCGCGGCGAAGATGACGCCGAACACCGACAGCACGACCTCGGCGCTCGCATCGGCAAGCGGGAGCGCCGCCGCCTCGCCCGGCAGAAGCGTCACCTCCAGGCCTCGTGCCGCTGCCTGCTCGCGTGCGACCGCGAGCAGCCGTTGCGCCGGGTCGACGCCGGTCACGCGCGCGCCGCGCGCCGCCGCCAAAAGCGCGGCGTTGCCGGTGCCGCAGCCGACATCGACGACGTGCTCGCCCGGCGCAGGCGCCGCCCGCTCAACTACGACCTCGGCGGCCGGCAGTAGCTGTGCCGCGGTGTGTTCGTAGCGGCCGACGCTCCAGTCCACGCTTCTCAGCTCGCGCCTCCCTTTCGGTACATCGTCACGTAACGCATAACGTAACAGCGCTACGCTATAGCGGTCAAGGTGGGGCGCCCGAGAGAGCACAACCAACGAACCGCGCGCGCGCTGCTCGATGCCGCAGAGCGGATCGTCGAGACCGAGGGGCTCGGCGCGCTTTCGATCCGGCGAGTCGCAGACGAGGTCGGGACGACGACTCGCGCCGTCTACAGCCTGTTCGGATCGAAGGAGGGCCTCGTCGTGGCGCTCGGGACGCGAGCGTTCGAGCTCCTCGGGGCCGCGATCGCGGCGTTGCCGTCGACACCCGATCCCGCCGCCGACCTGGTCGAGGCCGGCGTCGCCGTCTTCCGCCGCTTCGCCATCGAGCACCCCTCCCTCTTCCGGCTCGCGGTGCAACGCACACTCACATCACCGCAACTCGCCGCCCAGTTCAACGCCGCCGCCGAGGACGCCCTTGCCGGACTCGAGGCGAGAGTCGCACGCGTGCGCGCCGCCGGGCTGCTCGGCAACCGCACGACCCGCGACACCGTCTGGCAGTTCCACGCCCTCTGCGAAGGCCTCGCAGCCCTCGAGCTTCGCGGCCTCACCCAAGAAGGCCAGGAGGAACGACTCTGGCGCGACGCCCTAGCCGCACTCGTCACCGGCTTCGCGGTCCTACCGGCGCACCAGCAGCATCAGTAGGGGGCGAGCTGCTTTAGCCGATC
>DAIMGZ010000190.1:0-1720 GCA_036723535.1 Gaiellaceae bacterium | reverse complement strand
CGGTGCTCCTGAAGGAAGGGCCGCTCACGGCCGCCGAATGGGTCGTGATGCGCAGCCATCCCGAGGAGGGGGCGCGGATCATCGAGCGGCTCGGCTACCTGGACGAGGTCGTCCCGGGGATCCGCTTCCACCACGAGCGGCCCGACGGGCGTGGCTATCCCGAAGGCCTGCTCGGGGACGAGATCCCGCTCGCTGCGCGGATCATCCACGTCGCCGACTCGCTCGACGCGATGACGACGAAGCGCCTCTACCGCGAGGAGCTCACCTTCGAGGACGCGCTCGCGGAGATTCGCCGCGGCCGCGGCACGGATTTCTGCGCGAGCTGCGTCGACGCGCTCGACCGGGCGGTCGCCGCGAGGCTGATCGGCCGGCTGACGCCCGTGCGCGAGGTGGCGGCATGAGCGCCGCTGCGTACCCCGAGCGTGTCCGGCGGGCGCCGGCGGTCGGGCTCCCCGAACGCGCGCGCAGCTACCTCTACCTCTCGATCGTTGCGGCGACCGCCGCCGCGGCCATCACCTCCACCGCGTCGGAGGCCAACGTCCACTGGACGTACTTCGCCGTCATCCTCGCGGGAGGCGCGCTCGCGCAGGTCTTCGCGACGCAGATGCCGGGGAACCAGGTCTTCCACACGGGGATCGCCTTCTCGGTCGCCGCCGCGCTGGTGCTGCCGCCGGAGCTCGTGGTCGTGGTCTGCGTGGCTCAGCACCTGCCGGAGTGGCTGCGCCAGCGCTATCCGTGGTTCATCGAGAGCTTCAACATCGCGAACGTCGTGCTGAGCGGGCTCGCGGCCTGGTCGGTGCGGGCCGCCGTGGAGCACAACGGAATGGGTATGGGCGCCTCCGCGTCGACCTCGAGCGTCGCCGTCGCGGCCGCCGCTGCCGCGACCTTCGTGCTCGTCAATCACACGCTGCTCGCCCGGATGCTCCGGCTGGCCCGTGGGCACGACCTGTCGGCGAGCGAGCTCTTCTCCCTCGACGGTCTCATCGCGGACGGTGTCGTCGCCGCGGTCGGGGTCGGCGTCGCCTTCACGCTGTTGCACTCGTGGGCGCTCGTCGTGGTGGTCGCGCTGCCGCTCGTGCTGATCCAGCGGGCGCTCGCCCTGCCGACGCTCCGCGAGCAGGCGTTCAGCGACCATAAGACGGGGCTGCTCAACTCCCGCGGGATCGACCAGCCTGCGCGCAACGAGTTCGCGCGCGCGCGGCGGATCGGCCGGCCGCTGTCGGTGCTCCTCTGCGACGTCGACGACCTGCGCGAGATCAACAACAGCTTCGGCCACCTCGAGGGGGACGGGGCGCTCGCGACCGTCGCGGCGGCCTTCCGCAGCGAGCTGCGCGAGTACGACCTCTGCGCCCGCTTCGGCGGCGACGAGTTCCTCATCGTCCTGCCGGAGACGGGCGAGGAGGAGGCGGTGGCCGTCGCCCGCCGCATCCAGGCCTGGCTCTCGGAGCATCCACTGCCGACACGAGACGGAAAGCTCGCGGTCCGCATCTCGATCGGCACCGCCTCCCTGGGAGAGGGCGAGGCGCAGATCGGCGAGGTAATCGCGCGCGCCGACGCCGCCATGTACGAGGAGAAGCGCGCAGGCGGCCACTCGTTCCTCGCCGTCGGCTGAGCGTCGGCTGACTGTCGGCTGAGCGGGGCCGCCGGTACAATCCCCCGCGACCTGGGGCGGTTAGCTCAGTTGGGAGAGCACCAGCTCGACAAGCTGGGGGTCACTGGT
>DAIMGZ010000189.1:0-1798 GCA_036723535.1 Gaiellaceae bacterium | reverse complement strand
GGTCTCGACCGCGCTCCGTGCTGTTTTGGTTTTGGCCAGCGAAGAGCGCAGCTCTTCGCCGGGAGGCTAGTAGCGGCCGCCGCGGGCACGCGCGCGGGCGGCTGAGACCTCGTGCGCGCGGCGCTCGAGCTCGTCCGGCAGCGGCTCGAGCTGGGGAGGCTCGCCGCCCAGACGGTGCGCGAGCGCCTGCGCGAGCAGCCAGTCCGCGAGCCACCCGTTGCGCGGTAGCAGCGGCCCGTGGAGGTAGGTGCCGATGACGCGGCCTGCGCGACAGCCTTCGAAACCGCTCTCCCCGTCGTTGCCGAAGCCCGCGAGGACGCGCCCGAGCGGCTCGGCACCGGGATCGAGCCGCGTGCGGCCGGCGTGGTTCTCGAATCCGGCGAGCGTCCGCCGGTCTCCGGGCTCGAGCTCGCACTCGATCAGCACGTCGCCGATCATGCGGCGCTCGCCGGCGACGGTCTCGAGTGGGAGGAGGCCGATGCCCGGCATGTCCTCGCCGTGGAAGCCCCGGTAGCCGCGGCCGAGGAGCTGGTAGCCGCCGCAGACGGCGAGCACCGCGGCGCCAAGGCTGACGGCCTCGTGCAGCTGCTCTGCCTTCTGCACGAGGTCCTCCGCGACGAGGAGCTGTTCTCGATCCTGGCCGCCGCCGACGTAATACAGGTCGTGCTCTCCCGGCACGACCGCGTCTCGCATCCCCAGCGCGGTCACATCGAGCTCGTGGCCGCGCCACGCCGCCCGCTGCCCGAGCACGGCGATGTTGCCGCGGTCGGCGTAGATGTTGAGGTAGTCGGGATAGAGGTGGCCGACCCGAATGGCGGTCATCTCGAGCGCTCCCAGTACGGTCTCGCGAGCCCGCGGGAGGCGAGCAGCCGTTGCAGGCCGAGCATCGCCGTGTAGGTGGGGAGGACGACGAGCTCGCCGCCGGGCGGCGTCAGCTCGAGCCCGCGGTCGAGCGCGTTGCCGAGGTCGGGCTCGAGCTCGATGCGATCCTGTTCCAACCCGCCGTAGCGGAAGCGAAGCGCGAGCTCGGCCGCGCGGGCGCCGCTCGCGACGAGCTGGTCGAGACCCGCCAGAAGCGGCTCGAAGTCGACGTCCCAGATCCACGAGACGTCGCGCCCGTCCGCGATCTCGTCGTTGAGCGCGACGACGAGCACCTGCGGCGCGCCGCCGTCGACGAGCGTCCGGACGGCCTCGTTCGCGCCGGCCGGGTTCTTGATCAGGAGCAGGAGGATCTGCTTGTCGCCGACGGCGATCCGCTCGAAGCGGCCGAACGCCGCGGAGAAGCGCCCGAGCCCCGCGGCGATCTCGTCGAGCTCCGCGCCCAGCGAGCGCGCCAACGCCGCGGCCGCGACCGCGTTGTAGACGTTGTAGAGACCGGGCAGCCCGAGATCGATCCGGCGGGATCCCTCGGGCGTGTCGAGCTGGAACGCGGCTCGGTCGAGCCCCTGCAAAGAGAGGTCGCGAGCAGCGACCTCGAGCGGCGGCCGCGCATGATCGCCGCGGGGGCACCGGTAGTCGCCGAGGTGGCCGACGTACGCGGCGGCATAGAGGTACGGAGTGCCGCAGCGGATGCAGTACTTCGAGTCCGCCGCGTGCTGGAGCGAGGGGCGGGCCACGCGCGGATCGTCGAGGCCGAAGGCGACCCCGCCGGGATGCGCCTCGCTCACGCCGGCGAGCTGCGGATCGTCGGCGTTGTACACGAGCTCGGCGCCCTCGGGCAGTGCGGCCACCGCGTCCCGCCAGCGCTCGGCGACGAGCTCGAGCTCGCCGTAGCGGTCGAGCTGGTCGCGGAAGAGGT
>DAIMGZ010000188.1:0-1809 GCA_036723535.1 Gaiellaceae bacterium | reverse complement strand
ATCCAGTCGATCCCGAACATGATGCTCTTCGAGGGCGGCGCGCCGAAGGCCTCGGCCGTGGGCGCGATGCCGAAGGGCATGCTCGAGCGCCAGCTCGGCTTCGAAAGCTAGAAGCTCGGCGAGCTACTCGGCCGGCTGGGCGGTTTCGTGACCCTCGACGAACCGCAGGAAGTCCGCGTGCTTGGCGAGATACGCCTCGAGCTCGCCGAGACCCGCGCCGGCCCAATCCTCGAGCCATGTCTCGGAGATGTCGTCCTCGATGCAGTGAAAGCCGCGTTCACTCACTTCACGCGCATAATCGACACGAAACCGGACACTGGCTATGGGCCGTTCGGCTCAACTTCGCGGACGGCCGGACCTAAGCATTTCGTGCTGCCAGCACCGTGTCGCTGAGCGCAGGCCACTCCTCCTTCGCCCAGTCGCCGAACGGCCGGTCGGTGAGCACACCGCACGCGAGGCCCGCGTCGGGGTCGACCCAGAGGAAGGTTCCGCTCGCGCCGAAGTGACCGAAGGCGCGCTCGGAGTTGCGGGATCCGGTCCAGTGGGGCGATTTCGCGTCCCGCAGCTCGAAGGTCAGCCCCCAGTCGTTCGGCTCCATCCGGCCGAAGCCGGGCAGGACGCCCGAGAGGCCGGGAAACTGGACGGTCGTCGCCTCGGCGAGCGTCTCGGCCGCCACGAGCGTCGGCTCGAGAAGCTCGCGGCCCAGCTTGAGGAGGTCGTCGAGGGGCCCGCGGTAGCCGTGTGCCGGCGAGCCGGCGAGGCTGCCGGCCAGCCCGAGCGGCCGGACGACCGCGTGGGCGAAGTAGTCCGCGAACGGCATCTCCGCCCGCTCCGCCAGAAGACGGGCGGCGAGCTCGATGCCGGTGTTCGAGTAGATGCGGCGGCGACCGGGCTCCGTGAGCGGCTCATCGCCGTCGACCGGCAGTCCCGAGGCGTGTGCGAGCAGGTGGCGTAGCGTCGCCCCGGGCGGGCCTGCGGGCTCGTCGAGGTCGACCGTTCCCTCCTCGAGCGCGACCAGGAGCGCGAGACCCGTGAGGAGCTTCGTGACCGAAGCCCACGGCAGGGCGGCGTCCCGCAGCCCGTGGGTCGCCACGACGGCGTCCGCGTGCGCCACTCCGGCGGCGGCCACGCCGGCGCGCCAACCGTCGATCGCCCGCAGCGCGTCCACAGCGCGGGATACTAGGAGCATGGCACGCGCCACCGTCCCCGCCGTCTCGCCGTACGCCGACACGGTCGGCTACTCCCGCGCCGTGCGCCATGGGCGCCACATCTACGTCTCCGGAACGGCTCCCGTCGGTATCGATTCGGATGACCCGTACGAACAGGCGAAGCGCTGCCTCGCGATCATCGTGGACGCGCTGCGCGAGCTCGGCGCCGAGCCCGAGGACGTCGTCCGTACGCGCGTCTACATCGTCGACCCTGCCGACTGGGAGGCAGTCGGCCGCGCGCACGGCGAGCTGTTCGGCCGCGTCCTTCCCGCGTCGGCGATGCTCGTCATCTCCGGGATGCTCGATCCCGCCTGGAAGGTCGAGATCGAGGCGGACGCGCTCCTTCCCGAATGAGACTGGCGGTCCTCGCGGGGCTCTACGTATCCATCGTCCTCTCGGCGCAGATCGGCGCGAACAAGATCATCCGGCTGCCGTTCACGCACCTCGAGGCGCCCGGCGGCGTCTATTCGATCGGCGTCGCGCTCGCGCTCGTCCAGCTCGCCCACCACACGGGCGCGAGCCGCCGCGACGGCGCGCTCAACGCGCAGCTCCTCATCGGGCTCGGCTTCGTCGGCTCGGCGCTCTTCGCCGGCTACATCGC
>DAIMGZ010000187.1:0-1829 GCA_036723535.1 Gaiellaceae bacterium | reverse complement strand
GGCAGGAGCGCTTCGAGGCGATCGGCGACGTGCGTGGCCTCGGCGCGATGCTCGCCGTCGAGTACGTCGAGGACCGTGGGACGAAGGAGCCTGCGCCGGGAATCGCGTCGCGGGTCGCCGAGGAGGCGGCTGTGCGGGGGCTCCTCCTCCTCAAGGCCGGTATCCACTCGAATTGCAACCGTGTCCTCTGCCCACTCGTGATCACGGACGCGGAGCTCGAGGAAGGGCTCTCGGCGTGGGAGGAGGCGCTCGAAGCGGTCCTTGCGTAGCCGCGGCCCACGCTCCTCCGTTGTAGCCGTGTGCCGGGACCCAGGTCGACCACCCACGCCGTGTCGAGGCCCGCGCAGCCCGGCGACCTGATCGCCGATCGCTACGAGCTCGAGGAGCTCGCGGGGAGCGGCGGGATGTCGACCGTCTTCCGCGCCCGCGACGCCCAGCTCGACCGGCGCGTCGCGATCAAGATCCTCCACGAGCATTACGCCGAAGACCCGGAGTACCTCGAGCGCTTCCGCCGGGAGGCTCGGTTGGTCGCACGGCTGTCGCACCCGAACATCGTCACCGTCATCGACCGGGGCGACGACAACGGTCGGCAGTACATCGTCTTCGAGCACGTCGAGGGTGAGAACCTCAAGGAGCTCGTCCAGCGCACGGGCCGGCTGCCGATCCGACGGGCGCTCGAGCTCGCTCTCGCGGTCGCCGACGGGCTGGCGTTCGCGCACCAGCACGGGCTCGTCCATCGCGACGTGAAGCCGCAGAACGTCCTCCTCAGTCGCGAAGGCGAGGTGAAGGTGACCGATTTCGGCATCGCGCGCTCGCTCGACGTCGAGCACGGCGTCACGCAGACGGGCACGGTGCTCGGCACCGGCGAGTACCTCGCGCCCGAGCAGGCAAGCGGCAAGCCGGTCTCGCCCGCGACCGACGTCTACTCGCTCGGAGTCGTGATCTGGGAGCTGTTGGCAGGCGACGTGCCGTTCACCGGCGACAACTTCGTGGCTGTTGCGCTGCGCCACGTCAACGAGCCGCCGCCGGACCTCCGCGAGCGACGCCCGGACGCATCTCCGAGGCTCGCCGCTGCGGTCGACCGCGCGCTGGCGAAGGATCCGGCGCGCCGCTTCCCGTCGATGGCGGCGCTCGCCAAGGAGCTGCGTGCCTGCCTGGCCGAGGCGGCAGGGGAGGCCCCGCCGGCGGAGGATGACGCCGCGCTGACGCTCGTCTCCGCTCCGGTTCGATCTCCGTCTCCGGCTCGATCCCGCCGCCCGCGGCGCCCGGCTCGCACCCGGCGACGGCCGGTGGCCTTGTACGTGGTGCTCGCGCTACTGGCCGCCGGAGCGGCGTTCGCGGCGGTCCTGCTGCTCGGCGGCTCGAGCCACGGCCTCGGCGGGCCGGGCGGTGGCGGCGGTTCCGGAACGTCCGTGCAGCTGCAGGGCGTCGGCGACTACGTGCCCTCGGGCAACCCCGACACGCATGCAGACACCGCGGGAGCCGCGACGGACGGCGATCCGAACACGCCCTGGATTACGCAGACCTACAACTCGCCGCAGTTCGGCGGGCTCCTCCCACAGGGGCTCGGCCTCGTGCTGGACGCCGGAAGCTCGGTGAAGCTCGCGCACCTGACGCTGACTACTCAGACGCCCGGCTTCGTGGCCCATATCGCGGCGGGGGACTCGCCGACCGGCGGCTTCGCCACCGACTCGTCCACGCAGACCGTTAAGGGCACGACGGCGACGTTCACGCTGGACCGGAAGACCGCGCAGTACTACGTCGTGTGGATCACCCAGCTGCCGCCCGGCAACCATGCCGAGATCTCGGAGGTCACGGCGACGTCCTAG
>DAIMGZ010000186.1:0-1845 GCA_036723535.1 Gaiellaceae bacterium | reverse complement strand
CCCATGCCGGCGTACCCCCAGTCGACGAGCCACAGGCGCTGGCCGTCGTCGATGAAGTTCGCGCTCAACAGGTCGTTGTGACACGGCCGGAGCGGCGCGCCCGAACGCCGGCGCTCGATCTGGTCAGCGACATCCTTCGCGCGCGCGTACGCGGACGGCACGGCGACGCCGTGCTCGTGGGCCGCCGCGCGGTAGGCCTCGACGACGCGAAAACTGTCGAAGCGCCCTGGAACGGCGGGGCCGTCGTGCAGCCGGCGGAGTGCGGCGCCGACCCAGTCGACATCGACCTTGCCGACCTCGCCACCGACGTACCGTGTGACGAGGCAACGCTCGACGAACGCGACCACCTCAGGCCCGAGCCCGAGCTCAGCAGCTACGCACGAGGCCGCGTACTCGTCCGCGCGGTCGATCCCGAGGAGCTCGGTGTCCTTGCCGCCGATCCGCAGGACGAACTCCTGTCCGTCGGCCCCGACCTTGAAGTTCCGGTTCGTGATTCCGCCGCCGAGCGGCTCGATCGACACCTGCTGCCCCGGCCAGACCCGTTCGGCCAGCTGCTCCGGCTCCACCGGCCGATCCTAAACTGGAGCAGTGAGGCCGGCGGCGCTGCTCTTCGACTTCAACGGCACCCTTTCCGACGACGAACACATCCAGTGCGAGATCTACCGGGAGATCTTCGCCGAGGCAGGCAAGCCGCTAAGTGAGACCGAGTACTTCGCGCAGCTCGCCGGCTTGTCCGACCCGGAGATCGTGCGCGCCTGGCTGGGTGAAGAGCGGCCTGAGCTCGTCGCCGAGCGCGTGAGCCGCTTCCAGGCGCGTGCTGCGGACGGCTCGACGGTAGGACCGGCCGCGCGGCAGGCTGTGCGCTACGCGGCGAAGCGGGCTCAGCTCGCGGTCGTCTCCGGCGCCGCGCGAGTCGAGATCGAAACGGTGCTCGCTGCCGCCGGGCTCGCCCCGCTCGTCTCCCTCGTGGTCGCGGCCGAGGACGTCGCAGTGGGCAAGCCCGATCCGGCGGGATACATCCGCGCGCTCGAGCTGCTCGAACGGCGCCCCGACGAGGCGCTCGCGTTCGAGGACTCGGAGGCCGGAGTCGCCGCGGCGAAGGCGGCTGATCTGTACTGCATCGCGCTCGAGGGGACCGTCGAGGTCGACAGGCTCGCAGCGGCGGACGAGATCGTCGGGGCCCTGGGTGTCGAGCTCATGCGGCGCCTGCTCGGTTAGAGGGGCACTACCCGCGGATGCGCTCGCCTTTCGGGTCGAAGAGCGGTTCTGCGGCGACCGCGCCACCGATCCACTCGCCGAAGATCTCGGCCTCCACTCTCGTGCCGGGCGTCGCCGACGCCGCCGGCAAGTAGGCGTATGCGATCGAGCGCTCGACCGTGTAGCCGTAGCCGCCGCTGGTGACGCGGCCGACGATCTCGCCGTCGACGCGAACCGGCTCGGAGCCGAGCGCGACCGACCGTGGGTCATCGAGCACCACGCACGCGAGGCGGCGGGTGGGCTCGTCGGCGGCGAGCAGAGCATCCCGCCCGATGAAGTCGCCCTTGTCGACCTTCACCGCGAAGCCGAGACCGGCTTCGAACGGCGTGTCCTCCGATGTGATGTCCGAGCCCCACACGCGGTAGCCCTTCTCCAGCCGCAGCGAGTCGATCGCCTTGTAGCCACCGGCCGCGAGCCCGTGGCCTCGGCCGGCCTCCCAGATCGTGTCCCAGAGCTGAAGGCCGAGCTCCGTCGGACAGTAGAGCTCCCAGCCGAGCTCGCCCACGTAGGTGACGCGCAACGCCAGACACGAGATGGAGCCGACGCCGAGCTCACGCGCGCGCATGTACGGGAACGTGAGCTCCTCCG
>DAIMGZ010000185.1:0-1850 GCA_036723535.1 Gaiellaceae bacterium | reverse complement strand
CCGCAGGCGCTGACCGTCGCGGAGTACGTCCTCCTCGGCCGCACGCCGCACATCCCGTACCTCGGCGGCGAGGGGCGCCGCGACCGCGAGGCGGCGACCCGGGCGCTGCGGCGGCTCGAGCTCGAGCAGTTCGCGGAGCGGCCGCTCGGCTCGCTCAGCGGCGGCGAGCTGCAGCGCGCGGTGCTCGCGCGCGCGCTCGCGCAGGAGGCGCCCGTGCTGCTGCTCGACGAGCCGACGACGTCGCTCGACCTCGGCCGGCAGCAGCTCGTGCTCGAGCTCGTCGACGCGCTGCGCGGCGACGGGCTGACGGTCGTGACGACGATGCACGACCTCACGCTCGCGGGCCAGTACGCGGAGCGGCTGATCCTGCTCGACGGCGGCTCGGTCGTCGCCGAGGGCACAGCGGCGGAGGTGCTCTCCGCACCGAACGTCGCCGCGCACTACGGCGCGAACGTCCGCGTCGTCGAGGACGAGGCCGGCGTCTTCGTCCTCCCGCTGCGCACTCGCTAGAGTTGCCGCCGGCGCCCTGCGCCGCTCTATGCGCAACTGACCCGTCTCATCCGGCCCTGTCTTTCCAAGTAACAGACTGTTACTTGCGATCGTTGTTGGAGGTCGTTGCGCATGTCTCGCCTTGCCGGCTCGCTCGTCGCGGCCGGAGTCTCGAAGTCGTACGGAGCCGAGGTCGTCCTCGCGGACGTCAGCCTCGTCGTGCCGCCGCGCGCGCGGATCGGGCTCGTCGGTCCGAACGGCGCCGGCAAGTCGACGCTGCTGCGCCTGCTCGCGGGGCTCGAGGAGACCGACGCCGGCCGTATCCGGCGCACGCCGCCGTCGCTGTCGGTCGGCTATCTCGCCCAGGAGCGAGAGGCAGACGCCAGCCGTTCGGGCGGGGAGGAGGCGCGCGCCGCGCTGGCGGCGCTGCTCCGTGTCGGCTTCGACGTGCTCCTGCTCGACGAGCCGACGAACGACCTGGACTTCGCGGGCCTCGCCTGGCTCGAGCGGTCGCTCGCGTCCCACACGGGCTCGGTCGTCGTCGTCTCCCACGACCGCGCCTTCCTCGATCGCACCGTGACGCGGATCGTCGAGCTCGACGAGTGGTCGCGCGGGACGACCGAGTACGCCGGCGGCTGGAGCGAGTACGAGGCCGAGCGCGAGCGGCGGCGCGACCGCCACTACCGCCGCTGGGAGGCGTCCGTCGGCGAGCGCCGGCGGATCGAGGAGCAGGCGCGCCGCATGGCCGAGTGGGAGCGGCGCGGCTACGGCCAGGGCCGCAAGAAGAAGAAGTCGAAGGACGTCAAGCGGATGTACGGCGCGAAGCTCGCGCGCGTCGAGACGGTCGAGAAGCCGTACGAGCCCTGGCAGCTCCACCTCGGTCTCGCGCCGGCGGCGCGCAGCGGCGACGTCGTCGTCCGCCTCGAGCACGCCGTCGTCGAGCGTGGCCCGTTCCGGCTCGGCCCGCTCGATCTCGAGGTGGGATGGGGCGATCGTCTCGCGATCGCCGGCCCGAACGGGAGCGGCAAGACGACGCTACTCGACGCGCTGCTCGGCCGGCTCGCGCTCTCGGCCGGGACGCGCTGGGTCGGGCCGGGCGTCGTCCTCGGCGAGCTCGAGCAGGACAGGGCGGCGCTGACCGGCCCGCAGACGCTGCTCGAGATCTTCCGGGAGCTCGACGAGGAGAGCGCCAGGACGCTGCTCGCGAAGTTCGGCCTCGGCGCCGACGACGTCCTCCGCCCGGCCTCGTCGCTGTCGCCGGGCGAGCGCACCCGTGCGGGCCTCGCCCTCCTCGCCGCCCGGGGCGTCAACTGCCTCGTCCTCGACGAGCCGACGAACCATCTCGACGTCGAGGCGATCGA
>DAIMGZ010000184.1:0-1852 GCA_036723535.1 Gaiellaceae bacterium | reverse complement strand
TGGTCGCGACCGCGGTCGGGATGCAGGTGCTCGGCTGGCGGCCCTTCGCCTCGACCTTCGCCGCCTTCCTGTCGCGCGCCTACGACTTCATCCGCATGTCGGCGATCAGCCGCGCGAGCTACTGCCTCTGCGGCTCCCATGCCGGCGTGTCCATCGGCGAGGACGGGCCGTCGCAGATGGCGCTCGAGGACATCGCCGCGCTACGTGCCGTCCACGGCTCGACCGTGCTGCATCCATGCGACGGGAACCAGACGGCGAAGCTCGTGGAGCTGATGGCCGACACGGAGGGGATCTCCTACCTCCGGACCCTGCGACCGGCGACTCCCGTGCTCTACGGGCCGGACGAAGCGTTCGAGATCGGCGGCTCGCGGACCGTGCGGGAAGGGGACGACGTCGCGATCGTCGGCGCCGGAATCACCGTCCACGAGGGCCTCAAGGCAGCCGAGGCGCTCGCGCAGGAGGGGATCGAGGCGCGGGTGATCGACCTCTACTCGATCAAGCCGCTCGACGAGGAGACGCTGCGCTCGCTCACGTGCCCGATCGTCACGGCCGAGGACCACTGGCCCGAGGGCGGGCTTGGCGAGGCCGTGCTGTCTGCGCTCGCGGACTCGGACGAGCGTCCGCCCGTCGTGCGGCTGGCGGTGCACGGGATGCCGCACTCCGGGAAGCCGGCGGAGCTGCTCGCCGAGGCCGGCATCGACGCGGACGGCATCGCGGCCGCCGCGCGCAGGCTCGTGCGGGATCAGGTCAGCGCGTCGTAGAGCTCGTACAGCCTCTGGTGCGCCTCGCGGGCGGCGCGATACGCCTCCGCGGGGTCCGCGCGCGGCTCGACGACCTCGGCGATCGGGGCCTCTCCGGCCTCGTGCCCCAGGCGCTCGAGCGCGAGAACCGCAGCTCCGCGCAGTGACGCCTCGGGGACGGCCGAGACCGTGACCGGCCGGGCGAGCGCGTCGGCCATGATCTGGATCCAGTCGCGGTCGTGCAGGAGCGCGGCGCCGGTCGCGACGACGTCGCGGACGTCCGGCAGCAGGTCGGCGATGGCGGCGAAGCGGAATGCGACCCCCTCGTAGGCGGCCTGGCGGAGGTCGAGCGGCGTCGTGGCGAAGGTGAGCCCGTGGATCGTGCCGCGCGCGTGCGGATTCCAGCCGGTCGACCGCTCCCCGCCGAGGAAGGGGAGGAAGACGAGCCCGTGGTCGCGCGGGTCGCGCTCCGCGAGCGATCCCGACGCGTCGGCGAGCGTCTGCTCGAGCCAGTCGTGGAGGTTGCCCCCGTCCGAGAGCGCGCCGCCCTCGACGACCCGGCGCTCGTCTACGGCGTAGAGGAAGAGCCCGGGCTTCGGCTGCGGCCGCTCGCTTTCGTACAGGAGGCGCAGCGCCCCCGACGTGCCGACCATGAGCGCGGCGCGGTCGCGGCTCGTGCAGCCGGCGCCCACGTTCGAGCACGCGGCGTCGATCCACACCGGCACGTCGGCGATCTGCGCCAGCCGCTCCCGGTCGATCCCGAGAGTCGTGAGTAGCTCCTCGTCCCAGTCGTGCGTCGTCAGGTCGAGCAGGCCGCTCGACGACGCCAGCGAGAGGCTCGTCTCGGGCGAGCCCCGGAGGTAGTCGGCGAAGGAGACGAACCAGGCTGCGCGCCGGAAGATCTCCGGCTCGGTCTCGGCCAGCCACGCGAGCTTCGCCGGCCAGAAGGACGTGTGAAGGAACGCGCCCGTCCGAGCGTGCACCTCCTGCGCGTCGAGCCGCTGCGCGAGCCACTCGGCCGCCCCGGCACTGCGTGTGTCGCGCCAGCCGAGGATCGGCGTGAGCGCGTTCCAGCTCGCGTCGACGGCGACGAGGCTGTGCGCGAAGCACGA
>DAIMGZ010000183.1:0-1913 GCA_036723535.1 Gaiellaceae bacterium | reverse complement strand
CGAGCAGCGGACGAGCGCGGCGAGGAGCAGATGCTCGGGCGACCACTCCGCCGGCACCTCGAGCGTGACGCCGTTTTCGTCCCTGAGCTCACCGGCAGCCGTGAGCTCGACCGCGTACCGCAGCTCTTTAGCCCTGGCGACCACGGCTTTCATGGTCTCAGATCGGCGTGCGGCTGCGGCCGGACGCGCGGCGGCTCCGTCCGGGAGGGGTCGTACGCTGCGGCACGTGCGACGGCTGCGTACGCTGTCGGAAGCGGAGTGCTACGTCCGCTGTTACGGCGGCTGGGACCCGACGGTGACCGTCGTGAAGATCGAGCCGCGGCGTCCGCGGTACGAGCTGGCTGTGTCGGGTGAGGATCTTCGTCGCGAGCTCGAGGCGCGCATCGAGGCTCGCACGGAGGAGCTCGTGGCCGAGCTCGACGCGGCCGAGGCTGCGGCCGAGGCCGCATAGCGGCACGGACATCCGGCGCAAAGTTGCCACCCCGGCGTGACGGCTCGTCGCCTACCGTTCGCAAAGGGAGCCTCGCTCCCCCAATGGGGGAATAGGTGGCTCGCGCAAGGGACATGGCCGGATCGGACGCGACTCGGAGCGACGTGCCGGACGTCCTCGCTCCTGGCCTCCGTATCGTCTTCGTCGGCATCAACCCCGGCCGCGTGTCCGCCGCCGCCCGGGCGCATTTCGCGAACCCCCGCAACGACTTCTGGCGCCTGCTCCATGCGGCGCACCTGACCGCGCGCCTCTACGAGCCGCACGAGCAGTTCGCGCTGCTCGAGGAGGGGATCGGGGCCACGAACGCCGCGTACCGCACGACGCCAGGTTCCGGTGATTTGCGGCGCGCCGACTTCGCCGGCTCTGCCGAGCGACTCGAGCGGATCGCCGCCGAGCTCGAGCCCGCCTGGCTCGCCTTCGTCGGCAAGGAGGCGTACCGCGGCGCCTTCGGCACGCGACCCGACCTCGGCCTGCAGGACCGCACGCTCGGCGAGACGCGCCTCTTCGTCCTCCCTTCCACCTCGCCGGCGAACGCCGCCGTGCCGTGGGACGAACGGCGGCGCTGGTTTCAGGAGCTCGCCGGCCGCGCGAGCGGGCTACCGCAACGAAAGAGCGCACGTGCCGCGGTCGTCGACGAGCGGGGCCGCGTCCTCCTCCTCCGCTATGGCGACGACTACGGCGACTGGTGGGTCACGCCCGGCGGCGGCCGCGAGCACGGAGAAGGCGACGAGCAGACGCTGCGCCGCGAGCTCGAGGAGGAAGTCGGCCTCGTCGAATTCGAGCTCGGCCCGCTGCTCTGGGAGCACGAGGGCTGGACGCTCGACGAGCCCGGCTTCGGAAGCTTTCTCTCCCGCGTCTACCTCGTTCGCGTCGATCGCTTCGAGCCGCCCCACCTCACGGAGGCACAAGAGCTCCGCTGGTTCTCGCCGGCGGACCTGGAGCACGTGTCGACACGGCCGCCGGATCTCGGCGAGCGGGTCAGCCGCGCCAGCGGTTCGTGATCGGCGTCCGCCGGTCGCGGCCGAACGCCTTCGGCCGCAGGCGCACTCCCGGTGGCGCCTGCCGCCGCTTGTACTCGGCGCGGTCGACGAGCGCGACCGCCCGCGCCACCACATCGGGATCGAAGCCGTCCGCGCTCAGCTCGTCGAGCGAGCGGTCATCCTCGACGTAAGCCTCGAGCACGCGGTCGAGCTCGGGATACGGCGGCAGCGAGTCCTCGTCGAGCTGATCCTCCCGCAGCTCGGCGCTCGGCGCGCGGTCGATGGTCGACGTCGGAACGAGCTCACGGCCGGCATGTTCGTTCAGGTGGCGTGCGAGCCGGAAGACGTCGGTCTTGAACACGTCCTTGAGAAGGGCGAACCCGCCGGCCATGTCGCCGTAGAGCGTCGCGTAGCCCACCGACAGCTCCGACTTGTTGCCGCTC
>DAIMGZ010000182.1:0-1922 GCA_036723535.1 Gaiellaceae bacterium | reverse complement strand
CGGCCGCCGTGCCGCCCGATCACGGCATCCGCCTCCAGCCCGTGCAGCTCGAGCAGCTGCAGCGTCTGCGCGTAGTCGCGCGCCGTGATACCGACCTCGTCGCCGCGCCCGCGCAGGATCTCGACGAGCGGCCGGAAGACGAGGACGTGCGCGGGAGCGGTGATGTCGATCCAGACCTTCATGCGGCGAGAGCCTCCATCCGCGCCGACAGCAACCGGGGCGGCTCCTGCTCCACGTGCCGCTCGTACCAGAGCGTGAACGCCAGCAGCCCCCACAGCTGGCGGCTCCAGTCCTCCCGGCCCGCCACGTGCTCGTCGACGAGCCGCGCCACCGGCTCCGGCTGGAAGAACCCCTGCCGCCGCAGGTTCTCCGCCGCCAGCGTCTCGCGCGCGAACGGCTCGAGCTCGCCTCGCAGCCAGGCCGCGGCCGGGATCGAGAAGCCGCGCTTGCGGCCGTGCACGACCTCCGCCGGTACGAGCGGCTCCACGGCCTTGCGCAGCAGCACCTTCTTCGCGAGGCCGCGCACCTTCAGGCGCGTCGGCAGCGCGAAGGCGAAGTTCGTCACGAGCGGATCGAGGAACGGGACGCGCGCCTCGAGCGAGTGCGCCATCGACGCGCGGTCGGTCTTCACGAGCAGGTCGTCGACGAGGTAGACGCCGAAGTCGACGTCCTGCAGCCGCGCGAGCTGCGGCGCGCCCGCCGTCTCGGCGTAGCGCGCGCGATAGACGTCGACGGGATCGAACGCGTCCCGGCGTCCGGTCAGCTCGGCCCGTGCCTCGGGGGAGAAGATCTCCTTCCAGCCGTGGTGCCGCTCGAGCGGTGGGAGGTGCGCCGCACGCACGAACCGCTTCGCCTTGTAGTCCAGGCTCGCCTTCCGGGTCGACGCCGGCAGCGCCTCGACGAGCGGGCGCGCCAGGCGGGCGAGCGGCGCCAGGTGGTCTGCCGTGAGATCTGCGATATACGTGTAGTAGCCGCCGAACAGCTCGTCCCCGCCCTCGCCCGAGAGCGCGACCTTGACGTGCTCGGCCGCGAGCTGCGAGACGAGGTAGGTCGGGAGCGCCGACGAATCGGCGAACGGCTCGTCGAATGCGTCAGCGAGCGCCCGCAGGAGCAGCTCAGGCTCCGGCCGCACGAGGAGCTCGTGGTGCTCCGTCCCGTATCGCTCCGCCACCCGGCGCGCGTCCGCGCGCTCGTCGAAGCTCCGCTCGGCGAAGCCGATCGTGAACGTGTGCACCGGCTCACGCGTCTCCTGCGCCGCGAGTGCGGTCAGGGCCGCCGAGTCGACGCCGCCCGAGAGCAGGACGCCGACCGGCACGTCCGAGAGGAGGTGCGCCCGAACCGAATCGCGCAGCCGTGCCCGCAGCTCCTCGACGAGCTCGGCCTCGTCGCCGGTCCGCAGCTCGGCCGCCCCCACCGGGCCCGGCCGCGCATACCGCTCGAGCGAGACCTCGCCGTCCTCCCAGACGAGCACGTGCCCCGCCGGCAGCTTCCGGACGTCGCGGAAGATCGAGTACGGGGCCGGGATCGAGTTGAAGGCGAGGAAGGCCTCGAGCGCGTCGAGGTCGATCTCGCCGCGTGGCAGCGCCCGCAGCTCCGAGGCGAAGCGGAGCTCGCCGCCGACGTGCCGGTAGTAGAGCGGCTTGATCCCGTAGCGGTCGCGCGCGAGCACCAGCCGGCGCCGCCGCGCGTCCCAGATCGCGACCGCGAACATCCCGCGTAGCCGCTCCGCGAAGCCGGGTCCGTAGTCCTCGTAGAGATGGACGAGCGCCTCGGTGTCGCAGCGGGTGCGCAGCTCGTGCCCGGCTCGCTGGAGCTCGCGGCGGAGCTCCGGATAGTTGTAGATCTCGCCGTTCTGGACGACGACGCAGCTTCCGTCCTCGTTCGCGATCGGCTGGTCGCCGTGCTCGAGGTCGATGATCGAG
>DAIMGZ010000181.1:0-1924 GCA_036723535.1 Gaiellaceae bacterium | reverse complement strand
GCTCGACCGTGGCGAACAGCGCGTCGCCGAAACCCTTCTCGACGACCTTCAGATCGAGGAGCTCCTCGGTCAGTTCGCGAAACACGTTTACCTCCGTTTCCGTTTTCGATGTGTTGTCTATTTAAGCAACAGCTCGACGATGACGTCGTGCCGAAAGCGTGACGACCTATCCACCGCCGCGCTAGCGGCCGAAATGGACGTGTCCGCCCGTTACCAGACGGAGCGAAGGAGCTCGGCGACGTCCGCCGGACTCGCCGGGCGCGGATTCGCCTTCGCGCCGGCGCGCTCCGCGGCCGCGGCGGCGACGACGTCGAGATCTGCCTCGGGCACGCCGAGATCGCGCAGCCGCTCGTAGCCGCCGAGCCGCGCGAGCTCCTGCGTGCGCACGACCGGGTCGCCGCCGACCGCCTCGCCGAAGCGCCTGAGCGCCTCGCCCGCGACCGGATCGTTGAACCGCAGCGCAGCGGGCAGGCAGATCGCGTTCAGTGCGCCGTGCGGAAGGCCGTAGCGACCGCCGAGCGCCTGCGCCATCGCGTGACCAAGCGCGAGCATCGAGCCTCCGAGGGCGGCGCCGCCGTGCATGGCTCCTTCGAGCAGGCCGCGCCGGCTCTCGAGGTCGTGCGGCGACTCGACGACCCGCGGCAGGAACTCCGAGATCAGGCGTGCGCCCTCGAGCGCATGCCTGTCTGCCTCCTCGTTGTGTCCGTCCACATACAGCGCCTCCGCCGCGTGCGCGAGCGCGTTCATGGCCGTGCCGACCGTCTCGGCCCGCGGCAGGTCGAGCGTCAACCGCGGCTCGTACACCGCGCCCGCGAGCTCGGCGCCCGCGCCCCCGCCTCGCATCTTCCGGTCGCGGTCGCGCACGCCGAAGAAGGGCGTCCACTCGGCCCCCGCGTAGGTGGTCGGGACGGATACGAGCGGAAGGCCTGCCTCGACGCCGATCGCCTTGCCGAGGTCGATCGCGCTGCCGCCGCCGACCGCGAGAACGCCGTCCGCGCCCGAAGCACGCGCCGCTGCCTCGCCGACGCGATCCGAAGGCACCTCGCTCCAGCGGGCGACCGGCTTCACGCCGAGCTCGACCCCGTCCCACCGCTCGCTCGCGACGAGAAGGGGCCGCTCGATCCCGAGCTCGCGCAGGACGCCGGGAAGCTCCTCCAGCCCCCAGCGGACGATCACGGGACGCGCTCGCGCGCGAACTCGAGGAACGCCTCGGCCGCCCGCGTCGCGGAGCGCCCGGTCGCGCGCACCACGGAGATCTCGCGCGCGGCCTCGAGGCCCTCGACCCGCGCCGCCGCGAGCGTGCCCACGCGCAGCTCCGGCTCGATCGACGAGCGCGAGATGAACGTCACGCCGTAGCCGCCCGCCACCGCGCTCTTCACCGACTCCTGCAGGCCGAGCTCGAGGCGCACGTCGAGGTCGCGCAGACGGGTGCCGGCGCGGCGCAGCTCGTCCTCGATCACCTGGCGCACGCCCGCGCCCTCCTGCATGACGATCAAAGGCTCGGAGCGCAGCTCGTCGAGGTCGATCGTCCGGTTCGCGAAGCGGTGGTCCGGCCGGCACGCAAGGACGACCTCGTCCCGGAAGAACGGCTCGAAGGTGACTGAGCGGTGTCGGCGGGCGGCGCCGACGATCCCGAGCTCGAGCTCGCGGCTTGCGACGAGCTCCACCACCGCGGACGTGTCCAGCACCGTCAACGCGACTGTCACCGACGGGTGCGCGGCCTGGAACTCGCAGAGCAGCAAGGGAAGAATCGCGCCTCCCGGGCCACTGGACGATCCCAGCTCGAGCCGGCCGGAGATCTCCGTCTCCTCGTCTCCGGTGACCTCCTCGACGAGCTGCTCCTCGAGGGCGAGCAGTCGCTGCGCCCCACGGTAGAGCCGAAGCCCAGCCTCCGTGGGCTCGACGCGCCGCCCCGAACGGTCGA
>DAIMGZ010000180.1:0-1952 GCA_036723535.1 Gaiellaceae bacterium | reverse complement strand
GAAGAGCTCGCGCTGCTCGTCGCGGCTGCTGCGCCGCCCGACCACGTACTGCGGCTCTTTCGCACCGAGGACATGCTGGTCGCGACGGCCGCGGAACTGCCGCCGGGGCTCGATGAGCTGCGCGCGCGCGGGCTCGCCCTCCGGTCGTTCGAGCACCACCCTCCGGCGCTGCTCGCAGGTGTGAAGTCGACGAGCTATGCGGTGCCGCTCGCCGCACGCCGCGAGGCCGAGCGCGCCGGCGCCGATGACGCGCTCTTCGTCTCCGACGGCCGCCTGCTCGACACCGCGACGGCGAACATCTGGTGGTGCACTCGCGGCGAGCTGCACACGCCTGCGGCCGGGCCTGGCGTGCTGTCCGGGGTCACCCGCGGCTTCGTCAAGGAGCTGGAGGACGCCTCCGAGGGCACCTACGGGCTCGAGGCGCTTCAGGCAGCCGACGAGGCCTTCACGACGTCGTCGATTCGCGAGGTGATGCCGGTCGTCTCACTCGACGGGAGGCCGATCGGCGACGGGCGTCCAGGCCCGGCCGCCGCGCGGCTGCAGGCCGCGCTGCGGCTACGCTCCACGCCGTGAGTGAGAAGGTCCGGCTCGGCGGCATGGCCCTGGCGAACGGCGTGCTGGTGCACGGTCCTCGCGCGTGGGCCTGCGCGGTCCGCACCGACGACGGCGAGCTGAAGGTCGTCGCGCGCCGCAAGGGGCTGCGCGCCGCCGACGTCACGAATCCGATCCTGCGCGGGCCCGCGAAACTTGCCGAGGTGTTCGCTCTGCTGCCGCAAGTGAAGCGCGCGCTGCCGGAAGCGAAGCTGCCGATGGCGCGACCGCGCGTGCTCGTCTCGATGCTCGGGAGCTCTGTCGTGTTGCACAGCCTTCGCCGCTCGAGTCTGCGGCCCGCCGCGCGCGAGCTCCTCGGAAGCCTGCTCTCGCTTGCCCCGGCTGCGCTTGCGCTGCGCGGCGGCGAGCTGGCCGAGTATCACGGCGCCGAGCACATGTCGATCGGCACGTACGAGCACGGCGAGGCGCGCCCGAAGGAGCACGAGCGCTGCGGCTCCCACCTCGTCGGCCCGCTGCTTCTGACGACCGCCGCCGGCAACCTGGCGGCCGACCGCGCCCCCGAGCGGCTCCGCCCGGCGGCGAAGGCCGCCGCCGCGCTCGGCGCGGTCGCCGCGTCGACGGAGATCTTCGGCTGGATGGCCCGCAACCCGGCCCACCCGCTCGCACGTGCGCTCGCGAAGCCGGGCCACGAGCTGCAGCACCGCCTCGGTACGCGCGAGCCGAGCGCCGAGCAGCTCGAGGTCGCCGAGGCGGCGCTCCGGGCCTGTCTCGCTCTTGAGAAAGAGGGAGCGGGCGGATGATCAGCACGCGCCGTCGGCTCGACCCGGAGGTCTTCGATCTCCCGGTCGAGAAGATGCGCGCGGGCTGGTACACGGACGCCTACTTCAACCACACGCGCGACACCCTTCGCCACGACGGCCTCAACCCAAACGTTGTCATGCAGGTGTTCCAGAAGCGGTACGCCTACCTCGGCGGGATGGACGAGGCGCTCGCGATCCTGAAGCTCTGCGCGGACGACTGGGACGCACTCACGGTGCACGCGCTCTACGACGGCGATGCGATCGAGCCGCACGAGACGGTGCTCACGATCGAAGGCCCCTACACGACGTTCGCGCACCTCGAGACGGTGTACCTCGGGACGCTCGCGCGACGCACGCTCATCACCACCAACGTCGTGAACGTGCTCGAGGCGGCGAACGGCAAGCCCGTGATCTTCATGCCCGCCCGGCACGACCACCACCGCGTGCAGACGGGCGACGGCTATGCGGCCTACGTCGCCGGGCAGATCGTCGGTGCGCCTGTCGGCGTGACGACCGAGGAGCAGGCGTCCTGGTGGGGCGGCAGCGGGCTCGGCACGGTGCCGCACGCGCTGATCGCCGCGTATGGCGGCGACACGGTCG
>DAIMGZ010000179.1:0-1973 GCA_036723535.1 Gaiellaceae bacterium | reverse complement strand
GCGTGACGCTGTGGTCGCCGCCGAGCGCGACGACGAAGATGCCGCCCTCGGCGAGGGGCGCCAGCGCCTCTTCGACCTGGCCGTACGTGCGCTCGGTGTCGCCTGGCGAGACGGGAACGTCCCCGTAGTCGACGATCGAAAGCGACTCGACGACGTTGACGTCCAGCACCGGGTGGTACGGACGCAGGAGCGCCGAGGCTGAACGGATCGCCTCGGGCCCGAAGCGCGCGCCGGTCCGGTAGCTCGTCGCGGTGTCGAAAGGGATCCCGACCGCAGCCGCGTCGACTCCGGCGAGGTCGGTGACGTGCGGCGCGCGCATGAACGTGCGGATGCCCGCAAAGCGTGGGATCACCTGTGCGTCGAGCGGACGGTACGGCGGCTCCGGCACCTCTAGTCGGCCTCTGCGAGCAGGTCGCGGGCCCATTCGGCGAGCACGAGTGCGCCTTTCGCCTCGGCGCGCTCGAGCGCGTCGGCGAGCGGTATCCGCGCCTCGGCCGCACGGCCGGCACTGATGAGCACGAGACCCAGAGCGAGCCGGGCCTCGATGTGCAGAGCGACGTACTCGGCCGCATCGGCGACCGCTACCGCCTCGGTCGCGAGGCCTACGGCGCGCTCGTGCTCGCCGCGTCTGCTCGCGATCCTCGCCCTCGCTATCAGCACGCAGATCGCGGTGGCGAAATCGTCGCTCGAAGCGAGCTGTTCGGCCTCGGTGACGATCTGCTCGGCCTCGTCGAGTCGATCCTGCTCGACGAGAGCCCACCCGAGCATCGCGCCCACCATCGATCGCATTCCCTGCTCGCTGAGCTCGCCGAGCCCCACCCAGCCCTCGCGGAGGACCTGCTCCGCCGCTTCCGGCTCGCCTGCAAGCAGCTCCATATGGCCGAAATCCATCGACTGCGCCAGACGGATGATCTCGATGCCGAGCTCCGCGAGCCGCTCCGAGAGCCGCTGGAAGTGCTCACGCGCGTCGTCGAATCGACCCTGGGCCTCGGCGAACGTCGCCAGGAGGTCGAGCGCGGCGGTCTCGACGCGCGGTCCGAGCCGCTTGGAGTCCGCGAGTGCCTCCTGCGCGAAGCGGTCGACCTCCTCCCAGTGCATGGGACCCCACTCGGCCGCGATTCCGAGCATCCCGACCGCGAATGCCTCCTGATGGAGGTCGCCGGCGCTGCGGGCGTACGCACGCCCGCGCTCCGCCGCGGCCTGCTGCTCGGCCACGCGCCCGGTCCAGAAGAGAATCTGCGCAAGGTCCACATGCGCCTCCGCGAGAACGACGGGATCTCCGAGCGGCTCGAGCTCCGCGATCGCCGCGCGGGCCTCGGCGAGCGACGCGTCGATTCCCCCGCTCAACGCGGACGAGGTGATCATCGCGGCGATGAATCGCGCGCGGCCGGATGTGACCGCGTCCCCGTGGTCCTTCGCCTCCGCCAGTAGCTCGAGGCTCTCGTGAATCCGCCCGGCGGTGTGGAGACAGCGTGCGAGGGTCGGGAGCAGCGCGAGCCGGCGCGTGTCGTCGCGCTCGTACAGCGCAGCCGCACGCTCGCCCAGGTTGATGCCGGCGCGGGCGTCGGTGCGTTTCCAAGCGCGCTCGGCGGCCGCCGCGAGCCGCTCGGCCGCCCGGGCACCGAGCGTGGCGTCCGGCTCGCCGAGTTCCCGCCGGTAGAGGGCGGCCTGCTCTAGGTGGTAACCGACGATCTCGTCGAGCTCGACCAGGTCGGCGCCGAACTCCTCGAGCCACGACGCGAACCGCTCGTGCAGCACTGCGCGGCTCGCCTTCGGCAGCGACTCGTAGGCGGCGTCGCGAACAAGGAGATGCCGGAAGCGGTACGCCTCGTCGGCGGCGATCGTGGGCGGGTCGGGGCGGACAAGCTCCTTGCGGACGAGGGCGACGAGCCGCGAGTCGACCTGCCCCTCATCCGGGGCGAGCGCGAGCACTGCGCCGCGATGGAAGACCTGGCCCTCGACCGAGCCGCGCT
>DAIMGZ010000178.1:0-1973 GCA_036723535.1 Gaiellaceae bacterium | reverse complement strand
CGCCGCGGCGCTTGCGCCAGAACGTCAGCGCGCCCACCATGCCGGCGAGTCCCACCGCGAGCAGTGACTTGTTCGGCCGGCCGCCTTCGGTGGAGGGCACGGCGCTCTTCGCCTTGCGCTTCGCGACGCGCTTGGTGACCTTCCAAATGCCCCAGCCGAGGACGGCGTTTCTGCGGTTGACGATTCCCATCGCCGCGTGTTCTAGCAGCTAGCGGCCGGAATTGCCGTGCACGACGGGCGGAGGCGGCTCGACGGGGAGCGGCGGCTTGCCTTTGGCCTTCGACGGCGGCGGCGGCTTGCGGACGATTCCCTGGCCGTGGCTTGGGCTCTTCTTGGTGTGGTCCGGTTTCGTCTTCCGCGGCGTCACGCCGGCGCGGGAGGGCGGCAGCGCGCTCACCTCGCGGTGCACCGGCTTCGCCAGGGTCTCGGGCTTGACGGCGACGCTTCTGCCGACGTTCTCGCGGTGCACGCGGCGAGCCGTGACCGAGGCGGCGCGGAACGGCTTCTGGTCGTTGCGCGCCTCCTGGGACGGCGCGAGCACGGAGGCCACGCTCGAGACCGGCGTGCCCGCGGACGCGGGGTTCGCCTGGTGCACGGCCGTCGCTCGCGAGGACAACGGTGGCGTCCAGATGCCGTGCTTGACGCCTTCGTAGCCCACGCCGCTCGCGATCATCGCGCCGGCGCCGATCGCAACGGCCTTGACCGCGAGGCCGCCGCCGACCGCCGCCCCTCCCCCGCCGCCGAAGAGGCCGGCGAGCGATTGCGGGAGCGGGATCGCGGCGAGCGACTTCAGCGAGCCACGCTGGGCGCGCTGGCTGCGGGCGAAGCCGGCGCATTCCTCGCACTCGCGCAGGTGCGCCCTCAGCGTGCCGCGCTCCTGGCGCGTGAGGCGCCCGTCGAGCTGCTTCGAGATGGCGAACTCGGCCTCGTGGCAGGTGATCCCTTCCTCGAGCTGCTCGCGCAGCGCGCGGCGCGCGCGGAAGATCAGCGTCTCGACGGCGCTCACGGAGAGCTCGAGCATCTCGGCGATCTCCTGGTAGCTGCGGCCCTCGAGCTCGCGCATCACGAGCGCGGAGCGCTGGTTGAAGGCGAGGTGGCCGAGCGCGCGCCGGATGTCCGTGGCCGAGACGGCGTCGTCCTCGATGACGGCGGCCTCGGCGAGCTCCTCCTCGAAGGCGACCTCGTTGGGCCGGCGCTGCGACTGGCGGAAGCGCTGCCGGCAGACGTTGTGCGCGATCGCGATCAGCCAGTTCTGGGGCGCGCGCGGGCGTTCGCCCTGCTCGAAGGCGCGGTAGGCGTTGAGGAAGGTCGTCTGGGTGACGTCCTCGGCGTCGGCCTCGTTGCGCAGGACGACGAGCGCGTAGCGGTAGACGTCGCCCGCGTACTTGCGATAGAGGCGCTCGAAAGAGCGGTCCGTGCCGAGGCGCTGCGCGAGAATGGGCGTCACACCTATAAAGATGCCCTATTTGCGGGGATCTTGCACCCTGCCGAAGGGTTATTTGATCGGCGGGGGCGGCAGAACCGGGATGGTTACGGTAATTGGGAGCGGAAGAATCGGCGGCGGGGTCACCTCCACCGGCGGCGGAGGGAGGACTGCCGGGAGCGTTACGGGCGGCGGAGTCACCGTCGGGACGATCAGCGCTGGTGGCGGCGGGGGCGGCGGCGTGGCCTCCTGCGTCGCCAGTGTCGGGTTGTTGGGCTGCTGCTGGACGAGGCCGCCGGCTTGGGTAGTCGGGGAGGCGCGGCGTGGCGTCGTCCTGCGGCCGACCGCGACGGACTGGCGGTTCGGCTGGGCTCGCCGCGCGGGAGCTCGGTGGTGGCCGGGCGCTGCGGGCAGGACCTGCAGCGCGGCCGGCCCGGGCACTGCGGGGGACGTGAACGCCTTGACGCTCTGGTAGCCGGCGCCGGCGGTCACCGCGCCCGCCACAACGACGGCCACAGCCTTGAGCACGAGGTCGGCACCGATCGCCGTG
>DAIMGZ010000177.1:0-1993 GCA_036723535.1 Gaiellaceae bacterium | reverse complement strand
CTGCTGGCTGAGCGTCGACAGGAGGATGAAAATGGGCATCGCGTCTTCTCCTTCGTTCGGATCGGCGGGAGCCTATCCTGGCTGCTTGATCGACATAGAGAAGCGCACCGCCGAGGTAGAGGAGCGGGCTCAGCACGAGGTCGGAGCAGAAGAGTGCGACGCGCTGGCTGTTGTCGCCCTGCGAATGGAGCGCGGCGGTGAGCGCCTCCTCGCCGATCCCCACGACGAGGACGAGGATCGCGAGTGAACCGAGCGCATGGATGTAGTCGGTCATCCCGAGCGTGCGCCCGCGCACGAGCGCCTCGCGAAACCGCAACTTCTCGACCATCGCCGCCGGCACTGCAAGGCCGATGAATGCGAACCACGCGATTCCGGGGAGAAACAGAATCGCCCGCAACGCCGGGAACGGCAGGTAGATCAGCGCGCCGACGAGGAACGCCGTCACCGTCGGCCGGGCGTCGAGGACGAGGCTGCATGCCCAGACGTAGGCCGCGACGATCAGCGGGCCGGCCGCGAGAAAGACGAGGATCTGCCCGCCCTGAGGGCCGCGGATCGCAAACTGATCGGCGATCGCGAGCGGCACCCCGAGCGGCAACGCACGCCAGAAGTTGTCGCCGTAGGCGCGCATCGTCTCGCCGACGAACTGGCCGACCGTCCGCTCCGCGGGCGGCAGCGGCGGCGGCAGATCACGCACGGGCGACCTCGGCGATCAACGCGGGCAGCACGGCCGCGAGCGCATCCTTTGCGTCGTCGAGCCGCCAGAGCGTGCGGTCGGGCTCACCGACCGCGTTCGCGAGCACGCGCACCTCGACCGCCGGCACGCGTGCGAGCGAAGCGGCGCGCAGAACGCCGTATCCCTCCATCGCCTCGATCTCGCAGCCGCTCGAACCGCCGACGCGTGCGCTCGTCCCGATCGGCTCGATGCGCGCGTTCGGCAGCGCTCGGGCCGCCGCTTCGATCAGCCTCGGCTCGCCGGGCACGCGAAGCTCGATCCAGGTCGGGTCGTCCGCGTCGCAATAGAGCGCCTCGCTCCCGATCACAAACGACGGAGCTGTGAACACCCGCGCACCAGCCAGGCCGACGTGCAGGAGCGCCGCCGGGCGATGTGCGGCGAGCGCGTTCGCCGTGCGGGCAGCCGCCTCGACTGGCCCGACTCCGCAGACGAGCGTCTCGGCACCGTCGGCGCCGCGCAACTCACCCGGGGTCGCCGCGACGAGAAGGATCACGGCGCGCACCGTATCCCGCCGCGCGTCCGGCGCACCGACGGGAGCCGTTCTGCGAGGATCGCCGCATGGGCTACCGGTGGATCAGCGTCGACGACCTCACCTACGCGGAGCGGCCTCCGAACGAGGGTGAGCAGGCGCGTCTCGCCGCCGACCTCACCGACGCGGTCGGCCTCCAGGAGTCCCGCGCACGCCTGTGGCGCTACCCCCCGCACTCGACCGGGCGCCGGCACCAGGACCACGCCCAGGAAGAGGTCTTCGTCGTCGTCTCCGGCACGATGACGATGCTGCTCGGCGACGAGCCGGAGCGTGTCGACCTCGCGCCCGGCAGCGTTGTCGCCGTGCAGCCGATGACCCCGCTTCAGCTGCGAAACGAGTCCGACGAGGAGCTCGTCGTCTTCGTCTACGGCGCCCCACCGGTCCAGGAGGGCGCCGACTTCCTGGACGACGTCGAGCTGCCGCCGCTCTAGCAGCTAGGCAAGAGCGGCGGCGAGCTCCGCTCGCTCGAAGGCGAGCTCGCCATCCCGGGCGTCGACGCGGATCGTGTCGCCTTCGCCGAAGTCTCCCTCGAGGAGCCGGAGAGCAAGCGGGTTCTCGAGCAGCCGCTGGATCGCCCGCTTCAACGGCCGGGCGCCGTAGGCCGGGTCCCAGCCGGCTTCGGCAAGCACCTCCTTCGCCGCGTCCGTGAGCTCGATCGTGAGACCGCGCTCGGCGAGGCGTGCGCGCAGGCGTCCGAGCTGCAGCTCGACGATCTCGCCGATCTCGTCGCG
>DAIMGZ010000176.1:0-2030 GCA_036723535.1 Gaiellaceae bacterium | reverse complement strand
TAGCTTCCGTTCAGCGGCGGCTCCGGTGCCACGCGCGGCGCACCCATCACCCGCGTCGAGCCGTCCGGCGCCTGCACCGCGATCTGCGACAGGCCGAAGTACCGCGAGGTCGGGTCGATCGGCATCAGGAGAGCTCCGGGATCTGGGCGAGCTGGAGGACGGCCTTCGCCTCGCGCGCGCCCTGGTAGTACTTCGCGGCGGCGCGCGCGACGGTGTCGTCCACCGAGAGGTCGTCGACCCGCAGGACGGTGAAGCTCAGGTCGGCCGTCGCCTGGATCGGGTTCAACAGCTCGTCGAACTCGGTCTCGTGGATCGTCAGCGACTTCAGCCCCACCGGCGTGATGCGACCCGGCCCCCAGACGAAGAAGGTCAGCGGCAGCCTGCCCGCAGGCACGGCCGCGCCGCTCCCGCCGAGCAGGCCGCCGGTGAGCGTGCCCGCGAGGCCGCTGAGCAGCGAGGTGCCGACCGGTTGCACGAGCATCTCGAGTGCGGCGAGACGCGGCGAGATCCCGAGCGCGGTGGTGAGCGCGCCGTCGTGCTCGAGCCCATCGGTCGCGTCGAACTCGAGCTTCACCGAGTAGTCCTCGGACGCCGGTCGGACGGCGTTGCGCGCGGCGCCCGTCGGCTCGTCCGGGTTGGTCGCCGCGGAGCCGGTGACCTGGAAGACGCGAGTGATCTCGCTCGGGTTGTACTGAAAGAAGACGACCGTCGGCACGAGCCCGAGGAGCGGGTCGGAGTACGACGCGAGGAAGCCCTTGATCAGCGCCACGGGCCGCGCTCCGCGTTCGACGCCTCGCGCACAACGCGGGCGACCGCCTGTGCGACGGCGTCCTCCGGGCCGGCCGGGAACGACCCACCCGCGAGCCGCCGCTCGATCGCCGCGCGCAGAAGGCCCGGCGCCGGCGCAGCGGCCACATCGACGCGCACGTGACGTGGGCCGCGCGGCGTCACGAGCCTGCCTCCGCGAACAGCCCCGCGAACGACCTGCCGAGCTTCTCGTGCTCGCGCCGGAGTGCGTGGACGACGTGCGCGCGCGTCACCGTGCCGCCGTCGGCAGCGGCGAGATAGGCGGCGGCGAGGGCAGCGTTCTGGATGCTTCCGCCGGCGAGCTCCGGCTGGGCGAGCTCGTCCCAGTCCAGCTCGTCGAGCGACGTCTCGGGCGGGAACGAGCGCCGCCACAGGTCGGCGCGAAGCGCGCGGTCGGGGTGGTCGAAGCGGATCACGAACCGCAGCCGCCGGGCGAACGCCTCGTCGAGTGCGGAGTGGCGGTTCGTCGCGAGCAGTACGAGGCCCGTGAACGTCTCGATCCGCTGCAGGAGGTAGTTGACTTCGAGGTTCGCGTAGCGGTCGTGCGCATCCTTCACTTCGGTGCGCTTGCCGAAGAGCGAGTCCGCCTCGTCGAAGAACAGGACCGCGCTCGCACGCTCCGCCTCGTCGAAGGCTGCGGCGAGGTTCTTCTCCGTCTCGCCGATGTACTTCGACACGACCGCGGAGAGGTCGACCCGGTAGAGATCCTGCTGCAGCGCATGAGCGACCGCTTCGGCCGCCGTCGTCTTCCCGGTGCCGGGCGGCCCGGCGAAGAGCCCGATCACACCCTGCCCGCGCGGCATGCGGCGCCGGAAGCCCCACGTGTCGAGCACGACGTGTTGCAGCTCGACGTGCGCGATGAGCTCGCGAAGTTGTGCGAGCGGTTCGGGCGGGAGGACGAGGTCTGCGAGCGTAAAGGCCGGTGCGACGAGCGCGGCGAGCCGCTCGAGCGCATGCTCGGGCTGCCGCCGCGCGGCCGCCCAGACGTCACCGGCTTCGAGCGGCCGGTCGTGCCAGAGGGCGTCGGCCTGCGCGCGGGTGACCGTCTGCTCGATGTCTCGCTCGGTGAATGCGAAGCGCGTCGCGAGCGCAGGGGCGAGCCCTTCGTCGGGGGCGCCGGTCGAGCTGAACGCCTCTCGCCAGAGCAGCTCCCGCTCGTCGAACGCGAGGGGCGGCAGGTCGACGACGTAGCTGCCCGCCACGGACTCGCCTGGTGCCGCAAT
>DAIMGZ010000175.1:0-2063 GCA_036723535.1 Gaiellaceae bacterium | reverse complement strand
CCTCGGCGTGTGCCTGCAGGCGGAGGAGCGAGGCGACGGTCTGGAGGTTGTTCTTGACGCGGTGGTGGATCTCCTGGGCGAGAACGCCGCGCATCACCGCGCGCCCGTGTTCGAGCGCGACGGCGGCGTGGTGGGCGATTGCCTCGAGCAGCGCCCGCTCCTCGTCGCTGAACGGCGTGTCGCGATCGGCAACGAGCTGCCCGATCTCGCGCCGTTTCCAGCGCAGCGGCGTCCGAACTGCGTAGGCGCCGGCGCGACCCTCCGGCCACGCGATCTGCCCGTCCTCGAGCACGAGCGCGGCGCCCGTCGCCTGCACCGCGGCCATCGTCGTCTTCACGATCGCCTCGAGCGACTCCTCGAGATAGAGCGACTCCGAGACGGCTTCGGAGATCTGCGCCAGCGCCTCGAGCTCGGCCACGCGCCGTTGCGCGTCGGCGTAGAGCTGCGCGTGGACGATCGATTGCGCCACCTGGCCGGCGATCGCCTGCAGCAGCTCGATCTCGTCCGGCCGGAACTCCCGCGGCTCGCGCGTGCGGACGTTGAGCGCTCCGGCGAGCTGCTCGCGGGCCAGGATCGGGACGGCGAGGATCGACTCGAACTCCGACTCCGGCAGGTTCGGGAACTCCTTCCAGCGCGGGTCGCGGTCGGCTTTCGCGGCGATCGCGATCGGGCGGCGCTCGGCTGCCGCGACGCCCGTGATCCCCTCGCCCGGCCGCAGCCGCGGGCGGCGCGTCATCTCGTCGAGCGGCGTGCCGTGCGTCGCGCGGAGCACGAGCTCGTCGGCCCGCTCGTCGTACAGGTAGACGAAGCACGCGTCGGTGCGGAGCGCGGCGGCGACCTGGCTCGCGACGAGGTGGAGCACCTCCTCGAGGTCGAGCGTCGAGTTGACGGCGGCGATCGTCTCCGTCAGCAGCCGCAGGTGGCGCTCGGTCGAGTCCACCGGCTTATCGTAGGAGCGCCGTGGCGCAGGGGGCGAGACCTAGTGCGGGACGACGAACAGGCCGGCGATGCCGACGCCGAAGACGGCGAGGGCGAGGAGCGAATCTGGTCCGAGCCGCGCACGGCAGTGCATCGGGCGGCTGATCACGCCGAAGCCGTAGATCGCAGTCAACGCGACGCCGAGAGCAGCGAGCCACGCGTTGAGGTTCCCCGCCGACTGGAGGACCGGCTTCCCGGCGACGAGATCGGCGACGAGGAAGAGGCAGACCTGGAAGGCGTTGCCGCCGAGGATGTCGCCCATGGCGAGCGCGTTGTCGCCTAGCCGCACCGCCGCGATCCCCGACGAGATTTCCGGCAGCGCCGTGGCGGCTGCAAGGATGGTTGCGCCGAAGACCGCCCCGTTCACGCCGATCCGGTTGGCGAGGTCGTTGCCACTCGCCTCGAGAGCGACGCCGGCGCCCAGCGTGACGAGGCACGCGAGCCCGAAGATCGCGGCGACCCAGGCGGTGGAGGATCCGGCGTACGGATGTGGCTGGTCTGGGTGCGCGCGCTCGGCGCGGCGGCGTCCCGGTTGGCTCCCCGGCATCTCGATTTTCCAGCGGGGATCCTTGGCCGCCCGGTTGATGACGTAGAGGCCGACGACCCAGACGACCACGATGCCGAGCGAGGCGGGATTGACGCGGCCGCCGATCGCCGTCGACTTCTTGAGGAGCGCGCCCATCTCGACTCCGGCGACGACGATGATCACGAGCAGTCCCTCGAGCACGGGCGTCAGGCGACCGACCAGGTAGGTGAGCGGCCGCGCCGGCCCGACGGCGAAGTCGCAGAGGAGCAGCACCATCGTCTGGATCGCGATGCCGCCGATGAGGTTCCCGGCCGCGAGCTGGAGGTTTCCCTGTGCTGCCGCGGAGATCGTGATCGCGAGCTCCGGCAGGCTGCCGGCGATCGAGAGCAGGATCAGCCCGCCGACCTCGTCGCCGAGCCCGAGCCGCGCGTCGAGCGCATCCGTCGACTTCGAGAGCAAGATGCCGGCCGCCCACGTCGCGCCGGCCGCGCCGAGGAAGATCAGCAGGAGAAACGGCGAGCCGAGCCCGGCCACACCGTAACGATGCGGGCCGCGGCGG
>DAIMGZ010000174.1:0-2064 GCA_036723535.1 Gaiellaceae bacterium | reverse complement strand
GCCGCCGAGCTGCGCGAGCACGAGGACCTGCGCAAGGCCTACCTCGGCCGCTGACCGGCTCGACGTTCGACGAAGACCTCCACCGCCGTGCCCCGACTGGACATGTCCCGGTGCCAGGCACGCGGCCATGTCTCAGGAGGACAGGCTTCGGTATCGGCAACGCGATTCCGGCAATTTGCGCCTTCTCGGGACATGTCTCGGTGCCTGGCACCAGGACATGGCTAGGTCGGCCGGTAGCCGACGGTAAGCGTCAGCAGGTGGTGCTTCGTCACCGTGCTGCCGGGACGGGCGACGATGCGCGCGTGGATGCGGCGGAAGAGCTCCTCGCGCTGCTCCTCGGGTAGCGCGAGGTTGTCCGAGAAGGTGCCGAGCACGGCGACGAACTCGTCGGCCGTGTACGCCAGCGCCACGAGCCGACGGCGTTCCGTGACGTTCTCGAACAGGCCGGAGGCCTCGAACTCGCCCACCCAGCCCTCGACCTCTTCGGGAGGAGACGGCGGCCGGTTGTCGGGATGCGGGACGACCGCGTCGTAGTCCTCCTGCACCTCGGCGAAGAACCGGTCGCCGTCCGGTGGGAGAACGTGCGGCCCGGCGACGACCGCGAGCGCACCGCCCGGCCGCAACAGCCGCGCCGGCTTCGTGTAGCGCAGGTCCGGCGCGATCCAGTGGAAGGCGGTGAAGGCGACGATCGCGTCGAAGCCGGCTTCGCCCGGCTCCCAGCTTTCGAAGTCGCCGACTTCGATCTCGGCTTGCGGGAACCCGGCCAGATTGCGACGCGCCACCGCCGCGAGCTCCGGCGAGAGCTCGACGCCGGTGACCGCGTAGCCCCGGCGTGCGAGCTCCACGGTCGCCTTGCCGCTGCCGGGGCCGATCTCGAGCACGCGCGAGCCGGGCTCGAGCTCTGCGAGCTCGGCGAGGTCGTCGAACACGTCCGCGGGGTACTCCGGCCGCGCGCGGTCGTACAGCTCCGCCACGGAGCCGAACGTCTCGCGCAGCACCTCCCGGTCGCGATGTTCCCGCACGGAGATACATTGACCGGAATGGACGAGACGCTGCAGCAGGCCGCGCGTTGGCGCGAACGGGGCGACCGGGTCGCGCTCGCGACCGTCGTCGCCACGCGCCGCTCCGCGCCGCGGCCGATCGGCTCGAAGCTCGCGGTGAGCGAGCAGGGCGAGCTGGCCGGCTCGGTCTCCGGCGGCTGCGTCGAGAGCGACGTCGTCCTCGCCGCCCAGGATGTGCTCGCCGGCGGCGAGCCGCGGCTCGTCACGTACGGGATCACGGACGAGATGGCCTTCGGCGTCGGCCTGCCGTGCGGAGGCGAGATCGACGTCTTCGTCGAGGAGCTCCGCGAGGAGGAGCGTCCGGAGGTGACGCTCACCGTCGTCGCCGGCGAGGGGGTCGGCGAGCGTGTCCACGATCCCGAGCTCGAGCAGACGGCGCGCCGGCGCGGCCGCAGCCACGCGTTCGAGCTCGCAGACAGCACGATCTTTGCCGACGTGCAGGCGCCGCCGCCGCGCCTCTTCGTCTACGGCGCGGTCGACACCGCGGAGGCGCTCTGCCGCGCGGCGAAGCTCCTCGGCTGGCGGACGGTCGTGGCCGACGCCCGCGCGAGCTTCGCCACGCGCGAGCGGATCCCGAGCGCCGACGAGCTCCTCGTCCTCTGGCCGGAGGAGGCGCTCGCCCAGGTGCAGCCGGACTTCGACACCGCCGTCCTCGTCCTCACCCATGACGACAAGTTCGACCTGCCGCTGCTCGAGGCGGTGCTCAAGACCGACGCGTTCTACGTCGGCGCCCTCGGCTCGCGCCGCAACCAGGAGCGCCGGCGCGGCCTGCTCCTGGAGCGAGGAGTGGAGGAGGCCGGCCTCGAGCGGATCGCCGGGCCGGCCGGGCTCGACATCGGCGCCGACTCGCCGGCCGAGACGGCACTCTCGATGCTCGCGGAGATCCTCGCGACGCGAGCGGCACGCGCCGGCGGGCGGCTCAAGGAGTCGCCGCACCGCATCCACGCAGAACCCGTGCGCTGACCGGGATAGGATCGCGCCGATGCTGCTGCGCGAGGTCGAG
>DAIMGZ010000173.1:0-2088 GCA_036723535.1 Gaiellaceae bacterium | reverse complement strand
TGGATGTCATCGCGCAGAATCGCCGCCGCAAGGTCGCGCAGGTCCTGCGTCGTCTCCACTGGGTCCCCGTGCCGCGGGCGGGGCAGCCGCATCGTCATGGCATGCCCTCCTCGTCGATTTCGCGCGAGCCTACGTCAAGCTGCGGGCGCCGTCCAGCAAGCCTCTAAACATCGCCGAGCTCGACGACGTCGCGGCGGAAGATGAGCGCGACCGTCCAGTCGGTGACGACCCGCAGCTTTCGCGACAGAAGCGGCAACTGGTAGAGGTGGTAGGAGCGCGTCACGAACCAGCCGGGGAAGCCGTGCAGGCGCACGCCGAGCACATCCGCGATGCCCTTGTAGCGGCCGAGCGTCGCCACCTGGCCGAGCATCCGGTACCGATACGGCCGCACGTCTCCCTGCAGGTTCTTCGCGAGCCGGCGCGCCTGGCGCAGCGCGTGCTGGCAGGTCGGCGGGTCGAACGACCCGGGCGTCGCGGCGTTCGGAACGCGCGCGCAGTCGCCGAGCGACCACAACGCCTCGCGGCCCTCGACCCGGAGCGTCGCGTCGACCACCACCCGGCCGCGTTCGTCGACCGGGAGGCCGAGCTCGCGGAGGAGCGGGCTCGCGGTCACTCCCGCCGTCCAGACGAGGGTCGCCGTCGGGATGTGCTCCCCGCTCGAGAGGACTGCCTCGTGTGCGTCCACTGACGTGAGCGTCGTGCCGGTGCGAATCTCGACGCCGCGGCCCGCAAGCTCCCGAGCCGCGTAGTCGCCGAGCCGCGACGGGATCTCGGCGAGGATCTTCGGCGCAGCGTCGACCAGCACCCACCGCTGCGGGACCTCACGCAACGACGGGTAGTACCGGAGAGCGTCGCGCACGAGGTCGGAGAGCTCGGCGAGTGTCTCGACGCCCGCGTACCCGGCACCGACGAAAACGAAGGTGAGCTGTCGTTCCGCGTCACCCGCCGCCGCGAGCTCGAGCCGCCGCAGCACGTGGTTGCGCAGGCGGATTGCGTGCTCGAGCGTCTTGAACTGGTGCGCATGCTCGGCGAGGCCCGGCACCGGCAGCATTCGCGTGACCGCGCCGAAGGCGATCACGGCCCGCTCGTAGTCGATGCTCGTCTCGCCGTTTTCGGTCTCGACGTGCACGGTGCTCGTCGCCTCGTCGAGGCCCGTGACCCGCCCGAGCAAGAGCTCCGCGTGCGGGCACATCACCCGAAGGGGCACGACGACGTGTCGCGGCTCCAGTGTTCCTGACGCAGCCTCGGGAAGGATCGGCGTGTAGAGCATGAAGTTCTCGGTGCTCACGATCGTCGCGCCCGCCGTCCCGAGCAGGCGCGCGACATAGGCGCCGGCGAAGCCGCCGCCCAGGATCAGCGTTCCCGCTGCCGCTCTGCGCTCTGCCATACCCCAGTTCTACGCGAGTTCCTCGAGGCGCCGCTCGAGGAAGCGGCGCTCTGGCGCGCTCTCGGTGAGCGACAGTGCCCGCCGGTATTCGGTGCGCGCCTCGGCCGCACGTCCCAGGCGGCGCAGCAGGTCGGCGCGGGTCGAATGGAGATAGCGGTAGCCGTCGAGCTCGAGGGCATCGACGAGCGCGAGCCCGGCCTCGGGGCCGTCCGCCTCCGCGACGGCGACCGCGCGGTTCAGCTCGACGACCGCCGAGCCGGTCAGCCGCATGAGCTCGCCGTAGAGCACCGCGATCTGGCGCCAGTCCGGATCGTTCTCTGCATGGAGCGCGGCGATCGCCGCCTGGATGACATAGGGGCCTGAGCCCTGGAGCGCGAGCCCGCGGTCGAGAGCCGCCTTCCCGGCGGCGATCTGCGCCGCGTCCCAGAGCGCATGATCCTGGTCGGCGAGCAGCACGAGCTCGTCGCTCGAGTAACGGGCGGCGCGGCGTGAGTCGTGCAGCAGCATCAGCGCCAGCAGCCCCTGCACCTCCGCCTCGTCCGGCATCAGCCCTGCGAGCGCCTGCCCGAGGCGGATCGCCTCGGCCGCCAGCTCACCGCGCCCGCCGTAGCCCTCGTTGAAGATCAGGTAGACGACCGCGAGCACCGCCGTCAGCCGGTCGGGAAGCAGGTGGGCGGGCGGCACGCGGAACGGGATGCCTG
>DAIMGZ010000172.1:0-2136 GCA_036723535.1 Gaiellaceae bacterium | reverse complement strand
TGCTCGAGCAGCACTTCGGCCGGCTCGTCGACTACGACTTCACCGCCCGGATGGAGGACGACCTCGACCGGATCGCAGCGGGCGACGAGCGGCGCGTCGAGTGGCTGGGCCGCTTCTACTTCGGAGACAGCAACGCGGGATTGCACGAGCTCGTCTCCGACCTCGGCGCGATCGACGCGCGCGAGATCAACTCGCTCGAGATCGGGGACGGGATCGTCCTCCGCGTCGGCCGCTACGGGCCGTACCTCGAGCGCGACGGGCAGCGCGTTAGCGTGCCCGACGGGCTCGCGCCGGACGAGCTGACCGTCGAGCGCGCCGAGGAGCTCCTGGCCCAGCCCACCGGAGACCGCGAGCTCGGGACCGATCCCGAGACGGGCCGGGCGATCGTGGCGCGCACCGGGCGCTACGGCCCCTACGTGACCGAGGTCCTGCCCGGGGACGCGAAGGAGAAGCCGCGCACGGCCTCCCTGTTCAAGACGATGTCGCTCGAGACCGTGACGCTCGAGGATGCTCTCCGCCTGCTGCAGCTGCCACGGGTGGTCGGCGTTGCGCCGGACGGGGAGGAGGTCGTCGCCCGGAACGGCCGCTACGGGCCGTTCGTCCAGAAGGGGAAGGAGTCGCGCTCGCTCGAGTCCGAGGAGCAGCTGCTCACGATCGAGCTGCCGGAAGCGCTCACTGTGCTCGCCCAGCCGCGGCAGCGGCGAGGGCAGCGCGCCGCCGCGAAGCCGCTCCGGGAGCTCGGCACCGATCCGGCGGGCGGCCGCGAGATCGTGCTCAAGGAGGGCCGCTTCGGTCCGTACGTCACCGACGGCGAGACGAATGCGAGCCTCCGCCGGGGTGACGATCCGGAGACGATCGAGCTCGAGCGCGCCGTCGAGCTGCTCGCAGAGCGCCGGGCGAAGGGTGCGGCCAAGCGAGGCACGCGGCGCCGCAAGGGCAGCTGACCAACTTCGCCGACCGCTCGGCGTCGTATCCTCACGGGCCCGGCCGGGGCGCGGAATAGACTTCGCGCGCGCCTCGTTCGAGCGACCGGGTGCGTGCCGGAGACGCGGACCGGCTCGGTGAGGGTGGTAACCGGAGGACTTCCCTCCTAAGGTACGAAGGCTGCGGGGAAGCGACGAAGCGGGACGAAAGGACTGAGAGAGACCTGACGCAGAACCAGCTCAACGAGTTGCTCGAGTCGGAGCAGATCCGCGCCATCGTCGAGAAAGCGGAGGAGCGCGGCTTCGTCGACCCCGCCGAGCTAGAGGCCTTTGCCGCCGAGCTGGAGCTCAACGACCAGGAGGTCGAGGAGCTCACGCGGGAGCTCGAGCGCACAGGGCTCGAGATCGGCCAGCCGGTCGCGCCCGCGCCGGTCGCGCCGCGCGCCGAGGCTCCTAAGGAGGACACGGACAGGCCGGCCGAGACGCCGCCCGAGGCCGAGGCTGCCGTCGCCATCTCCGGCTCCGCCGACAGCCTGCAGCTCTTCCTTGCCGACGTCGGCCGGCACAAGCTGCTCACCGCGGCCGAGGAGGTCATGCTTGCGAAGCGGATCGAGCGCGGCGACGTCTCGGCGAAACGTCACATGATCGAGTCGAACCTCCGGCTCGTGGTCTCGATCGCCAAGGGTTACCGCGGGCTCGGAGTCCCGTTCCTCGACCTGATCCAGGAAGGCACGCTCGGCCTGAACCGGGCCGTTGAGAAGTTCGACTGGCGTCGGGGCTACAAATTCTCGACGTACGCGACCTGGTGGATCCGCCAGTCGGTGCAGCGCGCCGTTGCGAACCACGCGCGCACGATCCGTGTGCCTGTTCACGTCGTCGAGCGTCAGCAGAAGCTGTCGCGCGCGGCGCGGCGGCTCGAGGTCGAGCTCGGGCGCGAGGCGACGAAGGAGGAGCTCGCGGAGGCGACCGGCCTGCCGATGCAGCACGTCGACGAGGCGCTCGGCGCGGCGAACGCATCGGTCTCGCTCAACCAGACGGTTGGCGCCGACGACGAGGGCGAGCTCGGCGACCTGTTCGCCGACCGGGAGGCCGTCGATCCGTTCGACGAGGCCGAGGAGTCGCTCCGCCGCCAGGGCGTGCGGCGGGCGCTCGAGGCGCTTCCGGAACGTGAGCGGCGGATCCTCGAGCTGCGCTTCGGCTTCGAGGGCGAGCC
>DAIMGZ010000171.1:0-2143 GCA_036723535.1 Gaiellaceae bacterium | reverse complement strand
AGGAGCTCGTCCAGCTCTGCACGACGGAGGAGGTCGTGACGCGCCTCTTCGCCGCAGCACCCGGCGCGGCGCCGCTCGCCGAGAAGCTCGAGGCCGAGCTGCCCGCTGTCGAGGACGAAACCGTCCTCGATCGCCTCCCAATCTCGATTTACGGCGGCGGCTGAAGCGAGCTCGCGAAGCTTTCGCTTCGCTCGCTGGATAAAGGAACTGCGCGCGCCCGAGATTGCGATCTCGCGGCGTAACGGTGCGTTACGACGCCGCCGAACCAGCGGGCGAGCACGCAAAGCTGCTCGCCCGCGACGGAAGCGCCGTCTGAACCTCGCGTCAGCCCCTATGGGCTTTCAGCACGGAGCGCGCCCGAGATCGCAATCTCGGCCGGCGGAGTTCCTTCTCCCAGCGAGCGAGTGCGCAGCACTCGCTCGCTATAGGTTCCGCTCCCAGACGATCCGCAGGCCCTCGAGCGTGAGAAACGGCTCGACATGGCCGATCGTCCGGGAATGCGGTGCGATCAGGTCGACCAGGCCCCCGGTGCCGATCACCGGCGCCTCCACGCCCAGCTCGCCGCGGATGGCGTCGACGATGCCGTCCACCTGGCCGGCGAAGCCGTAGACGAGCCCCGACTGCAGCGCACCTGCGGTCGTCTTGCCGATCACCTGAGGCGGCTCGACGTAGTCGACCTTGACGAGGCGGGCCGCTCGCTCGAAGAGCGCGTCCATCGAGACCTCGATTCCGGGGGCGAGGACGCCGCCGACGTAGGCCCCCTCCGGCGAGACGACGTCGAAGTTCGTCGACGTGCCGAAGTCGGCGACGATCGCCGGCGCGCCGTAGAGCTCCTTCGCCGCGACCGCGTTGACGATGCGATCCGGGCCGACGTCCCGCGGCGCGTCGTGCTCGACCGGGATCCCGGTGCGGACGCCGGGGCCGACGACGAGCAGCTCCGCCTTAGCCCAGCGCTCCGCGAGGTGCTCGTACTCGGGGACGAGCCTCGGAACGGTCGAGGAGAGGCAGATCCCGTCGATCGCGCCGAGGTCGAGGAAGTCGGCGAGCAGCGCGCCGAGCTCGTCCCCGGTCCGCTGCGCCTCTGTCGCGATCCGCCAGCGCTCGCCGAGCTCAGGCCCCTCGTAGAGCCCGAAGACCGTCTGCGTGTTGCCGACGTCGACCGCGAGCAGCATCGCGGCGCGAGCCTAGATGTCGTCGTCGCCGCGGAGCGGCTCGCCGATGCGCTCGGCGAGCGCCTCGGCCGTGAGCTGCGGCTCGTCGCCCTCGCCGCGCAGCTCCTCGATCGTGACGTCGCCCGAGGTGAAGACCTTCGCCCGCGGGATGATCCGCGTCGGCCGGTTCTTGTCCCAGACCCAGACGTCCTCGAGCTCGAGCTGGAAGAACGGGAGCCCGCCCGCAGCGCTCGGCACCGCCTGCTGCACGTCGAGCCTGTTGCAGAGGTAGGTGGCGTCCTGCGTCAGCACGCAGTAGCGGAAGAGCGCGAAGACGGCCTGGTACTCCTTCTTCAGCGCAAGCTCTAGCTCGGCCTCGTACTCGTCGAGATCGTCCAGATGCGACATCGGCGGTCAGTGTACCCCTGTGAGCAGGGATTCCACGGCGCCGCGGCCGGGCACTACGAGGCTCGGAGCCAGCTCTGCAAGCGGCTCGAGGACGAAGCGGCGCTCGTGCAGGCGCGGGTGCGGGACGGTGAGCCCGGGCTCGTCGATCTCCTCGTAGCCGTAGAGAAGGAGGTCGAGGTCGAGCGTCCGTGGGCCGTGTTCGCCCGGGCTGCGGACGCGGCCGAAGCGCTGCTCGACGGCGAGCAGGCGGTCGAGGAGCTCGCGCGCTCGAAGCGACGTGTCGAGTGCGACGGCGCCGTTGAGGAAGCGCGGTTGGTCGCCGACGCCGACCGGCTCCGTCTCACGCAGGGTCGAGACGGCAATGACTTCGATTCCGTCCTCGGCTGCGAGAGCGTCAGCGGCTGCGCGCAGGGTGCGCTCGCGGTCGCCGAGATTGGCGCCGAGGCCGACGTAGGCACGCGTCACGGTCTCGTAACGGTGGCTGCCACCGTGCCGTCGAGGCCCGCCGGCCGGACTTCCGGCTTCCGTACGCGCACGCGGACGCGCTCCGGCGAGAACCGCCGCTCGAGCTCGTCGGCGACCGC
>DAIMGZ010000170.1:0-2354 GCA_036723535.1 Gaiellaceae bacterium | reverse complement strand
TACATGTCGAAGTTCTACGACGACAACTGGATGCTCGAGCACGGCTTCGTCGAGCGGCAGGCGCCGCTGCCGACGGTGGACGAGCTGCTGCACGCGAAGCACGGCGGCGAGGTGCCGGAGCTCGTCACGATCGCCGCCCACGCGAAGATCGGCGAAGGGATCGACACGATGCAGCGCTACGGCATCTCGCAGCTGCCGGTCGTGCGCGACGGCGAGTGCGAGTCGCTCGCGGACGTGATCGGCTCGCTGCAGGATCGTGCCCTGCTCGAGCGCGTCTTCGGCAACCCCGACGCCGTGCACGAGGACGTCGCCGCTGCGATGCAGCCTCCGCTTGCCGCGGTCGAGGCGTCGGCCACGCTCGACGAGGTGTTCGCGACCCTGAGCGGCGGGACGAACGCCGTGGTCGTCGTGCGCGAGGGCAAGCCGGTCGGCGTGCTCACGCGCTCCGACCTGCTCGACTTCCTCGCGCACCGGCGCTAGCGTCCGACCGTGATCGCCTGCCCGCAATGCGGGTTCGAGAACGCGACCGGCCGGAAGTTCTGCGGCGGCTGCGGAGCTCCGCTCGCGAGCACCTGCCCGAGCTGCGGCGCGGCGAACGAGCCCGGGATGCGCTTCTGCGGTGAATGCGGCAGCGCGCTCGGGGAGGACGGTCCGCCTGCTCCCGCGCCCGCCCCGAAGGCTGCCGAGCGACGGCTCGTCTCCGTCCTCTTCGCCGACCTCGTCGGCTTCACGCCGCTCTCCGAGTCGCGCGATGCCGAGGAGGTGCGGGAGCTGCTCTCCCGCTACTTCGACACCTGCCGCCGGCTGATCGGCATCTACGGCGGCACGGTCGAGAAGTTCATCGGCGACGCGGTGATGGCGGTCTGGGGGACGCCGACGGCCCAGGAGGACGATGCCGAGCGCGCAGTTCGGACGGCACTCGACCTCGTGACCGCGGTCGCGGCGCTGGGCGAGGAGGTCGGCGAGCCGGAGCTGCGGCTCCGCGCCGGCGTCCTCACCGGCGAGGCTGCTGTCAACTTCGCAGCCGAGGGCGAGGGGATGGTCGCGGGCGACCTCGTCAACACGGCTGCGCGCGTCCAGGCGGCAGCCGGCCCGGGCTCCGTGCTCGTCGGCGACGCGACGCGCCGCGCGACGGCGGCGGCGATCGCATACGAGCCCGCGGGCGAGCACGAGCTGAAGGGCAAGGCGGAGCCGATCTCCCTTTTCAGGGCGCTCCGGGTCACCTCTGTCCGCGGAGGCGCACGGTCCTCGAGCGAGCTTGAGCCGCCGTTCGTCGGCCGCGCGCGCGAGCTGCGCCTCGTCAAGGAGCACTTCCACGGCTCGGCGGAGGAGCGGAAGGCCCACCTCGTCTCGGTCGTCGGCATCGCCGGCATCGGCAAGTCGCGGCTCGCGTGGGAGTTCGAGAAGTACCTCGACGGTGTCGCGGACGAGGTGCTCTGGCACCGCGGCCGTTGCCTCGCCTACGGCGACGGCGTCGCCTACTGGGCGCTCGCCGAGATGGTTCGCATGCGGGCGCTGATCGCCGAGGAGGACGCGCCGGAGGAAGCACTCGCGAAGCTGCACGCGATGCTCGAGCAGCGCGTGGAGGACGCGAGCGAGCGAAGCTGGCTCGAGCCGCGCCTGGCGCATCTGCTCGGCCTCGCGGAGCACGCAACCGGCGACCGGCAGGATCTCTTCTCTGCCTGGCGGCTCTTCTTCGAGCGGCTGGCGGAGCGGAGCCCGGTCCTGCTCGTCTTCGAGGACCTGCAATGGGCCGACTCGGCACTGCTCGACTTCGTCGAGCACCTGCTCGAGTGGTCGCGGGCGCACCCCCTTTTCGTGCTTGCCTTGGCGCGGCCCGAGCTATCCGATCGGCGAACGAGCTTCGGCGCCGCGGGCCGGAACGCCACGACGCTGTCGCTCGAGCCGCTCGCACCCGCTGCGATGGAAGAGCTGCTCGACGGCTTCGCGCCGGGGCTGCCCGACGACCTCCGCGCGCGCATCCTGGAGCGCGCGGAGGGAGTCCCGCTCTACGCCGTCGAGACCGTGCGGATGCTGCTGGACCGAGGCTTGCTCGCAAGAGAGGGCGACGTCTACCGGCCAACGGGCCCGATCGAAGCGCTCGAGGTGCCGGAGACGCTGCACGCCCTCGTCGCGGCACGCCTGGACGGCCTCGAGCCCGAGGAACGTCGCCTTCTCCAGGATGCGGCCGTCCTCGGCAAGAGCTTCACGAAAGCGGGCCTCGCCGCGCTGTCGGGCTTGGACGCGCCGCAGCTCGAGCAGATCCTCGCCTCGCTCGTCCGCAAGGAGGTTCTCTCCGTGCAGGCCGACCCGCGCTCGCCGGAGCGGGGCCAGTACGCATTTCTCCAGGACCT
>DAIMGZ010000169.1:0-2369 GCA_036723535.1 Gaiellaceae bacterium | reverse complement strand
GATCGCCTGCCCGAGCTGCGGCCGCGACAACGTCGGCGTGCAGACGCTCGCCGAGGAGGTCGAGCGGCGGAAGCAGGACTATGCGGAGCACTTCGAGATCGCCGTCCTCGGCTGCGCCGTCAACGGTCCCGGCGAGGCGGGAGACGCCGACTTCGGCATCGCCGGCGGCCGGGACGTCGGCTTCGTCTACGCCCACGGCCGCGTCCTGAAGAAGGTGCCGTCCGATGTTCTGATCGACACGCTGTTCGACGAGATCGACAAGTGGATCGCCGGCGGCATGAACCGGCCGAAGCGCCTCAAGATGGCGAAGCCCGCCGCCCTCGCCATGGCGGAGGCCTCGCTCATCCCACTCGAATAGCCTAGGGCGACAACGCCGATGATCGCCCGAGCCTCAAAGCTCTTCCTGCCGACCCTGCGCGATGCGCCCGCCGACGCCGAGGCGGCGTCGCACCGCCTGCTGGTGCGCGGCGGCTTCATCCGCCAGATCGGCGCGGGCCTCTGGAGCTTCCTGCCGCTTGGCTGGCGGGTCCACATGCGGCTCGAGCAGATCATCCGCGAGGAGATCGGCGCCATCGGCGGCCAGGAGATGCTCGCCCCGACGCTCACGCCCGCCGAGCTGTGGGAGACGACCGGGCGGATCGCCGTCCCGATCCTCTTCCATCTGACCGACAGCGGCGGTCGCCCGTTCGTGCTCTCGTGGACGCACGAGGAGTCGATGACCTTCCTCGCGCGCGAGCTCAACTCGTACAAGCAGCTGCCGCAGGTCTGGTACCACTTCTCGACGAAGGACAGGGACGAGCCGCGCCCACGCGGCGGCCTCCTGCGTCTCCGCGAGTTCGTCATGAAGGACGCGTACTCATTCGACGCCGACGCGGCGGGCCTCGACGCGAGCTTCACCGCGCACGAGCAGGCGTACGTGCGGATCTTCGAGCGCAGCGGGTTGGAGGCGTACATCGTCGAGGCGGAGTCCGGGGTCATGGGCGGGAAGCGGTCGCTCGGCTTCCTCGCACCGACCGGCTCCGGCGAGAACGAGCTGATGCGGTGCGAGAACGACGACTACTTCGCCGACGTCGAGGCCGCCCGCGGCACGCCGCGCCCACCCGAGTTGGCTCCAGCGCTGGGCGCGCCCGACCGCGTCGAGACGCCCGGCGTCGGCACGATCGAGGAGCTCGCCGCGTTCCTCGGCATCGCCGAGTCCGCGACCACGAAGGCGCTCCCGGTCGTCACGGGCAACCGGCTCGTGCTCGCGCTCGTCCGCGGCGACGACCGGCTCAGTCCCGAGAAGCTCGAGACGTTCTTCGAGGCGGCCTTCCGGCCCGCGACGGACGAGGAGATCCGCGACGCCTTCGGGGCGGGCGGAGGCTCGCTCGGGCCGGTCGGCGTCGAGGTCGACGTGATCGCCGACGAGGCGCTCCGCGACGGCCAGTACGTCGCCGGCGCCAACGAGGACGGGTGGCACCTCCGGGGCGTCGAGGCCGGCCGCGACTACGAACCGACCTTCGTCGACATCCGGCAGGCGAAGGACGGCGACGCCTGCCCGGTGTGCGGCGGCACCCTCCACGTCCAGACGGCGATCGAGGTCGGGCACATCTTCATGCTCGGCACCTTCCACTCAGCCGCCTTCGGCGCGACGTTTCTCGACGAGGACGGGGGGGAGAAGCCACTCGTGATGGGCAGCTACGGAATCGGCCTCGCACGGACGATCGCTGCGATCGTCGAGCAGTGCCACGACGAGAATGGGATCGTCTGGCCGAAGGCGATCGCGCCGTACGACGCCCACGTCGTGGCGCTGCCAGGCGCCGAGGAGATCGCGGAGCAGGCCGCCGAGGCGCTCTCCGCGGCCGGGCTCGACGTTCTCCTCGACGACCGCGACCAGCGGGCGGGGGAGAAGTTCGCCGATGCCGACCTCATCGGCTGCCCCCTGCGGATCACGGCGGGGAAGAAGAGCCTCGAGGACGGCAAGGTCGACGTGCGCGACCGCACAACCGGCGCCGAGAAGCGCTTAGATGTTGCCGAGCTCGGCAAGGAGGCCTAGGCAGTGGCAAAGCGGCGACGATTCAGCGAGGAGGGGTTCGGCGAGACCGTCCAGCGGCTCATGGACGAGCACAGCGTTACGTACCGCCAGCTCGCCGCGAGCACCGGGCTCTCCGCCGGGTATCTCAACCATCTCGTGCACGGAAACCGCCCCGTGCCGTCGAACGACGTCGTGACCACCCTCGCGAACGCACTCGACGTCGAGCCCGAGCACTTCCGCGAGTACCGGCTCCGAGTGATCACCGAGCGGCTGGAGGCGATGCCGAAGGTGATCGATCGCCTCTACCGGCAGCTCGGCGGCTCGGCGTAGTCCGGGCGAAGAGCTGCGCTCTTAG
>DAIMGZ010000168.1:0-2384 GCA_036723535.1 Gaiellaceae bacterium | reverse complement strand
GACGCTCACCGCGTACACCTTCACCGGCTGACGCTTCCCCTTCAGCGGCAGCTCTCCCTGCGCCTCGACGACGATGCCGTTGTCGAGGCCGGCGCGCGTGTTCTCGTCGATCAGAATCAGCCGGCCGAGCTCCTTCGTCTGTGCCTCGAGCCGCGCGGCGACGTTGACGGTGTCGCCGACGCACGTATAGGTCGCGCGGTGCTGCGTCCCGGTGTATCCCGCGATCACCTGGCCTGACGCGATGCCGATGCCGATCTGGATCTCCACCTTGCCCTGCGCCGCCTGCTCCGCGTTGAAGAGCCGGATCAGCTCGACCATCTGGCGGGCCGCGAGGACGGCGCGCACCCGATGGTCCTCGCGCGGCAGCGGCGCCCCGAAGATCGCCATGAGGCCGTCGCCGACCATCTGGTTGACGATGCCGCCTTCACCGCCGATCGCGTCCATCATCAGCAGGTAGTAGTCGTTCAGCAGCTCGATCGTCTCGGCAGGCTCCCGCGCCTCAGCGATCGACGTGAACGACCGGATGTCGCAGAACATGGCCGTCGCGTCGACGTGCTTGCCGCCGAGGGAGAAGCCCGAGGTAAGCAGGTCGTCGGCCACCTCCTTCGTGGCGAACTTGCTGATGAGCTCGCGCTGCTGGTCGCGCAGCCGCTTCTTCTCGAGGCTCGCGTTGATCCGCGCGTTGAGCAAGACGGGGTTGATCGGCTTCGTCAGGTAGTCCTCGGCCCCCATCTCGACGCACTTCACGACGCTGTCGAGCTCGTCGAGCGCCGACGTCATGATCACCGGGATGTCGCGGAGATGGAGGTCGGCCTTCAGCTCCTCCAGGACGCCGTAGCCGTCGAGCTCGGGCATCAGCACGTCGAGCAGCAGCACATCGAACCGCCGCTGCCGTAGCAGGTCGAGCGCCTCGCGCCCGTGCTCCGCGAAGACGACCGTGTGACCCTGCTGCTCGAGGCCGCGGCCGAGCAGAAGCCTGTTCATCCTGTTGTCGTCGGCGAGGAGGATCTTGCCGGGGGCGACGGGGACGCTCACGTCGTCGCCTTCGGCCGCAGCGTCCCGAGCGCGTGGTCGAGCGAGCGGCGCTCCTCCTCGATCCGCGCGACGAGACCAGGCGCATCCTCGAGGCGGCCGTCCTTCGCCTGCTGTTCGAGCGCGCGACAGAGCTCGGCGAACTCCGTTGCTCCGAGCGTGGCGCCGTTCGACTTCAGCGTGTGCGCCATCCGCCGGACCTCAGCCGCGTCTCCCTCGTCGAGGGCGCGGCGGAGCGTCGAGACGAGCGTCCCCACGTCGGCGAGGAACGTGTCGATCACCTCGGCGAGGAAGTCGTCGCCCCCGAGCTCGCGCAGGCTCTCGAGCGCGGCGCCGTCGAGGCGCCCGTCCGCGTCCTCTGCCGGCGGCACCGCGTCGCGTCCTACCTGCCGTACTTGCCGCAACGCCTCGGCCAGCACATCCGGGCGGATCGGCTTCGCCACGTAGTCGTCCATGCCCGCCGCGAAGCAGGCTTCGCGGTCCTCGGGCAACGCGTTCGCCGTCATCGCGATGATGCGGGGTCGGGTGTCGGGCCACCGGTCGCAGATCCGGCGCGAGGCGTCGAGACCGTCGAGCTCGGGCATCTGCACGTCCATCAGCACGACGTCGTACTGACTGCGCTCGAGCGCCTCGATCGCCTCGAGCCCATTCGACGCGACGTCGGCGCCGTAGCCGAGCCGCTCGAGCAGGCGGAGCGCGACCTTCTGGTTCACGGCGTTGTCCTCGGCGAGCAGGATCCGCAGGGACGCAGCCCCCCGGCCCGGCCGTTCCGCCTCCGCCGTGGGCCCCGGCTCGTCGTCGCCCTCCGCCACGATCCGAACGAGCGCGTTGTAGAGCTGCGACGCGCGGAGCGGCTTCGCGAGCTGCGCGTCGAACGCGCCGCTCGAGACTGCCTGCGGCAGACGCCCGAGCGAGGTCAGGAGCAGGAGCGGCAGCTCGCGTCGGGAGCGACGGCGCCGGATCTCGCGCGCCAACTCGACCCCGTCCATGCCCGGCATCATCATGTCGAGCACGGCAAGGTCGAACCGCTCGCCCGCGTCGAGGAGCACGAGTGCCTCGGCGCCGCCCTCGACGGCGACCGGCTCCATCCGCCACGCGCGCGCGTGCCGCGTGACGATCTCGCGGTTGGTCGCGTTGTCGTCGACGACGAGGACGCGTTTTCCCAGGAGCTGTGGCAGTGCGTCGTCGACCGTCGGCCGTGTCGGAAGCTCGACCGGCTCGGCGGGGAGCGAGATGCGGAACGTCGAGCCCTCGCCCTCCTCGCTCTCCGCCCGGATCGTCCCGCCCATAAGTTCGACCAGGCGCTTCGAGATCGCGAGCCCGAGCCCGGTCCCGCCGTAGCGGCGCGTCGT
>DAIMGZ010000167.1:0-2387 GCA_036723535.1 Gaiellaceae bacterium | reverse complement strand
GGCGGGATGTACGACCTCGTCGGCGGTGGCTTCCACCGCTACTCGGTCGACGAGCGCTGGCTCGTCCCGCACTTCGAGAAGATGCTCTACGACAACGCGCTGCTCGTCCCCGCGTACCTGCACGCCTGGGTCGTGACCGGCGAGGAGCGCTACCGGCAGGTGGTCGAGGAGACGGTCGAGTACATGCTCCGCGACCTGGCGCTGCCCGAGGGCGGCTTCGCCTCCTCTCAGGACGCCGACACCGACGGCGTCGAGGGGCTGACGTACACGTGGACGGAGGACGAGGGCGTGCCGGCCGAGCTGCTCCTGCCGTTCGAGCACGGCCGGTCGATCATCCGCGGCGAGCTCGACCCGGAGTTCCGCGCGGGCCTGCTCGAGGCGCGGGCCACGCGGCAGCAGCCCGCTCGCGACGACAAGGCGATCGCCGCCTGGAACGGGCTCGCGCTCGCCGCGCTCGCCGAGGCCGGGCGCCGGCTCGGCAACGAGAGGTACGTCCAGGCGGCCCGCCGGCTGGGCGAGTTCCTGCTCAGTCCGCTGTCGACGCCCGACGGCCGGCTCTACCGGAGCTGGCGCGAGGGCCGCGCGGCGATCCCCGGTTATCTCGAGGACTACGCGGACGTCGCCCACGGCCTCTACGAGCTGCACGTCGCCACCGGCGAGCTGCGCTGGCTCGAAGAGGCGAACCGCCTCGCGCGGCTCGCGGTCGACCTCTTCGCCGACGACGAGCGCGGCGGCTTCTTCATGACCGCCCGCGACGCCGAGCAGCTGGTGGCGCGCAAGAAGGACCTCGACGACAACCCGGTGCCGTCCGGGAACTCGATGCTCGCGTTCGTGCTGCTCCGGCTCGCGCGCATCTACGGCGACGACGAGCTCGAGCGGCGAGCCGTCGGCGTGCTGCGCCTGCTGCACCGCGGGCTGACCCGGGCGCCGTCCGCGTTCGGCTGGGCGCTCTGCGCGCTCGACCTCTACCTGTCGCCGCCGCGCGAGCTCGCGATCATCGGCTCGCCGGACGACGAGGTCGCCCGAGCCGCGCTCGCGCCGTTCGACCCGAACGCGGTTGTCGCCTTCGGCCCGAGCGAGGACGTCCCGCTGCTGGCGGGCAAGACGCTCGTCGACGGCAAGCCGGCCGTCTACGTGTGCGAGCGCTTCACGTGCCAGGCTCCGGTCACGGACCCGGCTGCGCTCTAGTCCGACAAGTCGACAGCTCGAGTGCTCGCTCGCGCTCGACCCACAGCTCGTAGCCGAGCTCGGCCGTGTAGCCCATCCGCGTCATGAAGATCGGTACGCCCGCGACCTCGACGTCCTCCCGGAAGGTGTAGTAGAGAAACACCTCGTTCGAGAGATCCTCATCGGTGAGCGACTGCAACATCTCCCGCATGACCGTGCAGTCGTCGACCATCTTCCCGTCCTCGTCGGCGAGCGCGCCGTAGGCGATCTTGCCGGGAGTGAGCTTCGAGACGTCGCGCGTGACGACCGTGTTGACGAGCTCGAGCGCGCCCGGGCCGTCGATGTCGACCTTGCGCAGCATCGTGAAGTCCATCAGCCCGGCCGACTCGCGCACCGCGCGGTACTCCTCGAGCCCGTCGGTGACGACGAGCGGGGCGAGGTAACCGAAGAGGTCCATCCACTGGTCGGTGAGCGCCTGCAGGCGCGGGTAGAACGCGGTTTCCTTGCTCATGCTCCTGCGACCTCCTCTGCCTCGGCCGCCGCGACGGTCAGCGGCGGCAGCTCCAGCGACTCGAGCACGAGCTCGGAGAGCTCGCGCAGCTCGATCTCGCCCTGATGGCCCGACGTCTTGATCGCATCCTCGTACATCGTCACGTCCTTCGGGCAGGCGACCACGAAGTAGTCGAGCTCGCCGAGCCCGACGGCCTCGTCGATCCGCTGCTCGCTCGGACGCCGTGACCCCTCCCTCGCGAGCTCCTTCATCCAGATCCGCCCGCCGCCGGCGCCGCAGCAGAACGAGTTGTCGCGGCTGCGCGGCATCTCCCGCAGCTCGAGGCCGATCGCGGCGAGCACGCGGCGCGGCTCGTCGTAGACGCCGTTGTAGCGCCCGAGGGTGCACGGGTCGTGGTAGGTGACGCGGTGGCCGAGCTGCTTCGCCGGGACGAGGCGCCCCGCCTCGATCAGCTCGAGTAGCAGCTGGGAGTGGTGCAGCACGGTCCAGTCGCCGCCCACGTCCGGGTACTCGTTGCGGAGCGTGTGGAAGGTGTGCGGGTCAGAGGAGAAGATCCGCTCGAAGTCGCAGCCGGAGATCGTCTTCACGTTCTCCTCAGCGAGCGAGAGCCAGAGACCCTCCTCGCCCGCCCGGCGCACGTCGCAGCCGCCGGTCCGCTCGGCGTCCCAGAGGATCCCGAAGTCGACGCCCGCCTCGTGCAGCACCCGCG
>DAIMGZ010000166.1:0-2387 GCA_036723535.1 Gaiellaceae bacterium | reverse complement strand
CGATCGGCTTCGACCAGGAGAGCCGCTACCACGACCTGACCGTCGACGAGCACACGTTCGCCGTAGTCCAGGCCGCCGCCGACGCCGGCTTCTCGCTGCCCGTACGGCTCGCGGCGCTCTTCCACGACCTCGGCAAGCCGCCCACCGCCTGGCGCGGTACCGACGGCCGGCTCCACTACTACGCGAAGCCCGGCTTCGCCGAGCGCGGGCACGATCAGGTCGGCGCAGAGCTCGCGGGCGGTGCGCTCCTTCGGCTCAGGTATCCGAACGCTCTCCGGCAACGAGTCGTCCGGATCGTTCGCCGCCACATGTTCCAGCCCGGGAAGGGCGACGCTCTCCGCGCACGGCGCTTCCTCCGCCGGAACGGGGACGAGCTCGCCTTCGATCTCATCGACCACAAGCACGCCGACCTGCTCGGCAAGCGGGGAAGTGACGGCGAACCGCCGCCGCTCGACGAGATCGAGCGGCTCGCGCGGTTCCGCGAGGTGGTGGAGCAGGAACGCTCGAGCCCGCATCGACTTCGCGACCTCGCGGTCGACGGGAACGACCTGATCCGGCTCGGCTACCGGTCCGGCCCGCAGCTCGGGCACGCCCTCCACGAGCTCCTCGACGCGGTCGTGGAGGAGCCTGCGCTGAACACCCGCGACCGGCTGCTCGCCCGCGCGAGGGAGAGTCTCTGATCCGCTGGCAGCTCGACGGCTACCAGGTCGCCTTCACGACGCGAGTCGGCGGAGTGAGCGAGGGGCCGTACGCGTCGCTCAACCTCGGGCGCAAGAGCGGCGACGAGGTCGAGCGCGTGGACGAGAACCGGCGCATCGCGTGCGAGGCGATCGGCGCCGACGTCGCCAAGCTCGCGCTCAACTACCAGGTGCACTCCACTCGCGTCCTGCGGGCCGCCGCGGGGATGCACGGCGAGCACGCCGACGGGTTGTGGACGGACGAGCCCGGCCGACCGATCCTCGCGCTGTCCGCCGACTGCCTTCCGATCGTGCTCGCCCGCGAGAACGGCGACGCACCGGCAGTCGCCGTCCTCCACGTCGGCTGGCGGGGCCTCCTCGAGGGCATCGTCGCGTCCGGTGTGCAGGCGCTCGGCGGCGGAAAGCTCGCGGCCGCGATCGGCCCGGGCATCGGGCCGTGCTGCTACGAAGTGGGGGAGGAGGTGGCCGCTCCCTTTCGCGAGCGCTTCGGCGACGACGTCCTGAACGAGAGCCGCCTGGACCTCTGGACGAGCGCCGAACGCGCGCTTCGCGCCGCCGGCGTCGAGCGCGTGGACCGCTTCGACCGCTGCACCGCGTGCGAGCCCGAGATGTTCTTCTCGCACCGGCGCGACGCCGGCCGCACCGGCCGGCAAGGGGTGATCGCCTACGTCACCGGCTGAGATCCGCGAGCGCTACGAGCGCATCCGCGAGGAGGTCGGCTCGGCCGTCACGGTCGTCGCCGCGACGAAGTACGTCTCGCTCGAGGACCTGGCGGCGCTCGCCGAGGCGGGAGTCGAGGTGGTCGGCGAGAACCGTGCGCAGGACCTGAGCGCCAAGCACGAGGTCTACGGCGACGCCTTCCGCTGGCACTTCATCGGCCACCTCCAGAGCCGGAAGGCGCCGCTCGTGAGCGAGCTCTGTGAGCTCTGCCACTCGCTCGCCTCCGAGTCCGCCGCACGGAAGCTCACGATCCCGGCGCTCGTGGAGGTCAATCTGTCCGGCGAGCCGACGAAGTCGGGGGTCCAGCCCGATGAGCTCCCAATGCTGCTCGCCGCCTATCCCGACGTCCGCGGGCTGATGACGATGCCGCCCGCGACCGGCGATCCGGCGGCATCGCGCCCGTACTTCCGCCGCCTGCGCGAGCTCGCCGAGCGCCACGGGCTGCGCGAGCTCTCGATGGGGACGAGCCAGGACTACAGGGTCGCCGCCGAGGAGGGAGCGACCTACGTCCGGGTCGGCGCAGTCCTCTGGCAGCGCTAACATCGGCGGCGCCATGGCTCTCTCCGACGTCTGGGCCCGCACCCTCGTCTACTTCGGCATCGCCGAGGAGGAGGACTGGGACGAGGACGGCTACCTCACCGAAGACGAGCTTGCCGACCCCTATGAGCGCCCGAACGTGCGCCGGCTGCCGGCTCGCCGCTCGCGACGCGACTACGACGACGACTGGACCGATCCCGAGCCCGAGGACGCGCAGCGGACGAGCATCCTCCGGCCGCAGCCGTCGCGGCGAGTCCGCAACCTAGAGCCCGTCCGCGGCCCAGGCACCTCTCGGGTCCACCTCGTCCTCCCGCGCAGCTTCAACGACGCGCAGCAGGTCGCCGACCGGTTCAAGGACGGCGTCCCGGTGATCCTCAACCTCCAGTCGGCGGATGCGGAGCTGTCGAAGCGGCTGATCGACTTCGCCAGCGG
>DAIMGZ010000165.1:0-2459 GCA_036723535.1 Gaiellaceae bacterium | reverse complement strand
GCTCGGCGTCTGGGCGTTCGGCGGCATGGCGACGCGGTTCAACCCAGGCGGCTAAGAGCAGCTGCACCCCGCAGAGTGCTTAGAGATACGCGCTGAGCTTGCGTATCCAGTCAGAGCGTCACGGCTGAGCCCGTGGTCGCCGACTCGTGCAACGCCTCGAGCGTGCGCGCCTGCCCGACCGCGTCGGCGCGGGCGAGGAGCAGCTCGCCCTCGCCGCGGATCGCGTCGCTCAGGTTCTCGAGCTCGAGCCGGTAGGAGTCCTGCTGCTCGACCTCGATCCGCTCGACCTTCCCGTCGCGGCGGAGCTCGATCATCGGCACGTTGCAGTGCCACGGGTCGTCGCGGAAGAGCGAGCCCTCGCTGCCGATCGCGTGGCTCCGCGCTTGACGGTCAGGCTGCGGGCGAGTAGCAATCCTGGAATGGATGTTCCTGAAGAGATCCGCGAGCTTCCCGACGTCATCTACGGCCTGATCGTGCTCGCGCTCGCGGCGATCTACGCTCGAGCGACCGCCGCCGAATGACGCCGGAGGTGCTGACGATGGGGCGGGTCTCCGTCGACCTCTACCCAGAGCAGATCGGCGTCCCACTCGCGCAGGTCAGGACCTTCCGGAAGATGCTCGGCGGCTCGCCCACCAACGTCGCCGTCGCGGCCGCACGTCTCGGCCGACGCGCCACGGTCGTGACGAAGGTCGGGACCGACGGCTTCGGCGACTACGTGCGGGAGGCGCTTGCCGGCTTCGGCGTCGATCCATCGCTCGTCGGGACGGACCCGGAGCTCCGCACGCCGCTCGCGTTCTGTGAGCTCCATCCGCCCGACGACTTCCCACTCCTCTTCTACCGCCAGCCGACAGCGCCCGACCTGCAGCTTCGCGACGTGGATCTCGCCGCCGCGCCGATCACCGAGGTGCCGCTCCTCTGGATGACAGGCACGGGGCTCTCGGAGGAGCCGTCCCAGTCGGCGACGCTCGGCGCACTGCGGAGGCGCGCCGCGCGCGCACACACGGTCTTCGACCTCGACTACCGGCCGATGCTCTGGCGCGAGGACGCGACGCCGTTCTACCGCGAGGCGGCATCGTTCGCGACGGTCCTCATCGGCAACCGCGAGGAGTGGGACGTGCTCGGCGAGGTGCCCGACGGCGTCGACGTCGCGATCGAGAAGCTCGGGCCCGAAGGCGTCCGCGGCACGCGGGGAGGCGAGACCGTCGTCGTGCCGCCGATCGAGGTCGACGTGGTGAACGGCCTCGGTGCCGGCGACGCGTTCGGCGGAGCGCTGTGCCACGGGCTGCTCGCCGGTTGGGAGCTCGAGCGCCTGCTGCGGTTCGCGAACGCGGCAGGCGCGCTCGTCGCGTCGAGGCTCGGCTGTGCCGACGAGATGCCGTCGCTCGCCGAGGTCGAGGAGCTTCTGTGCGCGGCCTGACAAAGCTCGCGCCGGGGCCCGGCAACGTCGAGATTAGTGAGCGGCCGGAGCCGTCGGCTGCGCCGGCGCACGTCGTGCTCGACGTCGTCGCCGCCGGCATCTGCGGCACCGACCTGCACATCTATGACGGCGAGTACGCCTCGTTGCCCCCCGTCACGATGGGGCACGAGGTCTCGGGCGTCGTGGCCGAACTGGGGGAGGGCGTCGACGACGCCTGGCGCGGGGCGCGGGTCGTGACGGAGACGTACTTCTCGACTTGCGGGCGTTGCATGTTCTGCCGCGGCGGGCGGATCAACCTTTGCCCGGAGCGCCGGTCGATCGGGTCATTCGTCGATGGCGGCTTCGCGCCGCGCCTGCACGTCCCGGCGCGGAACCTGCACCGGATCCCCGACTGGCTCGACGGGCGCGTGGCAGCGATGACCGAGCCGCTCGCCTGCTGCTGCCAGTCGCTCCTGAATCCCGAACGGGTCGGGGCGGGAGACGGCGTCCTCGTCGTCGGGCCGGGCCCGATCGGCCTGCTCGCGGCGCAGGTGGCGCGCGCCGCGGGAGGTGACGTCCACGTGCGCGGCACGCCGCGCGACGCCGCGCGTCTCGATGCCGCGGCCCGCCTCGGCTTCACGACCTCGACCACCGACGACGGCCCGGCCGGCGACTTCGACGTTGTCGTCGAGTGCTCCGGCCACGAGGCGGGGATGACCTTCGCGCTCGAGTCGGCGCGGCGCGGTGCGCGCTACGTTCAGATCGGGCTCGCCGGCAAGCCTGTCTCCGTCCCGGTCGACCTCGTGTGCTTCCGCGAGCTCACGGTCACGTCCGGCAACGCGTCGACGCCCGCGTCGTGGGAGCGTGCGCTCGAGCTGATCGGCGACCGGCGTGTCGACCTTGAGCCGCTGTTCTCGGGCGCCGTGCCCCTCGCCGACTGGGAGCAGGCGTTCGCGGCGACGCGCAGCGGCGCCGGGATCAAGTACGTCCTGGTTCCTTAGAATGCCCGGCGTGAAGCTCGAGCGTGCACTCGCCATTGTCGACTTCGTCGTCTCCGAGGCGC
>DAIMGZ010000164.1:0-2481 GCA_036723535.1 Gaiellaceae bacterium | reverse complement strand
CTAAGAGAGGCCGATCCCGTCGGGAGGCGGGAGCGGGCTCTGCGGCAGGCCTTCGCGCGGCTCGCCCTCGTTGTACGCCGACGGCGCGACGTCGTTCGGGCCGTCCGGGTAGAAGACGCTCGCGAGCCGCTGGATCTGGAGGCGCCCCGGCCCCAGCTCGTACTGGCCCCCGCCGTACAGCCTGATCCCGCGCTCCTCGCACGCCTCGATCGTCTCGAGCAGCCCGCGCACCGTGCCGAAGCGCGACGGCTTGATGTTCAGCCAGCGCGGCTCGAGCGGCAGCCCGTCCAGATCGCTGAGCGAGTGGACCGGGGCGTCGAAGCTCAGACGGTCCTCCGCGCCGGCGAGCGCCTCGCGCAGGCCGTCCTCGAGCCACGCGTCCTCGATGATCACGTCGGGCAGCTCTTCCGCGAGGGCACGGTAGAGCTCGGGATCGGGAGCGAGGTCGACACTCGTGCCGCGGTAGTACGCCTTCAGGTCGACCACGCGCACGCGGTCGAGCGCGCGCAGGCTTCGGAGGAGTGCGCGGTCCCAGTCCTTCTCCGCGTCGAGCTTGAACTCGAGCTCGGGGGCAACCTCGAGCCACCGCTCGGGCGCCGCGCGCGTCGAGACGACGAAGCGGACCGGGCGCTCCTCGCGCCCCAACGCCTCGCCGAGGCCGAGCTCGTTCTGCCGGAGCGCGAGATCGAGCAGCGCGCTCTCGAAGGCCCAACGGCGGTGGTCCTGACCGGTGTCGTCGTTCGAGCCGCCCCAGAGCTCGAGCTCGTCGAGGTGGCGCGAGAGATCCTCGAGGCTCCAGGTTCCCGCGAGCATCAGGTCGCTCGGCACGTGGTCGTGATCGTCGGCGGTGTAGGTGACGTCCTCGCCTTCCCCGGTCACACCGTCGCCCTCGAGGACGACCGTCGTCGTGACGCGCGTCCAGTCGGAGGACGTCTGCGATTCGCGCCGCTCGAGCGCGTAGCCGTCAACCTTGACGGTCAGCCCCGATACGGAGTCCCAGAGCGACATACTGGATGAGCATATGAGGGGGAGCATCTGAGGCGGAGCCTGATCGCCACGGCGGTGGCCGCTCTCGTCCTCGCCGCGCCGGGCGCCGCGGGGCTGCCGAAGGCGGGGACGCTCGTGCCGGGACGCTCGCTCGGCGGGGTCCGGCTCGGGGAAACCTCGGGAGCCGTCCGCGTGGCGCTCGGCCGGTTCTACGGCTCCTGCCGCGGCTGTCCGCGCCTGACGTGGTACTTCACCTACCGGCCTTTCGGCAAGCACGGGCTCGCGGTCGAGTTCGAGCGCGGGCGCGTCTCCGCGATCTACACGCTCTGGCGGCCCGCGGGCTGGTTCGCGGCGCACGGGCTCCGCATCGGCGCGACGCCGCTCGCCGTGCACAACCGCGTCGGCACGCTGCGCGGAATCACGTGCCACGGCTACGAGGCACTCGTGCGCGACTCCGTGCACGCCCGCACCGCGTACTACCTGTTCGACGGCCGGCTGTGGGGATTCGGCCTGTTCCGCCGCGGCGCGGCACCCTGCCGATGAGCCTGGAGCTCGAGGACGTCGAGCGCGCCGCGCAGCGGCTCGCCGGCGTCGCCCACCGCACGCCCATCCTCACCTCGCGGACGCTCGACGAGCGATGCGGGGCGCGCGTCCAGGTGAAGGCGGAGTGCTTCCAGCGCGGCGGCGCCTTCAAGTTCCGCGGCGCGTACAACAAGATCTCGTCCCTCGACGAGGACGCGCTCCGGCGCGGCGTCCTCGCCTACTCCTCGGGCAACCATGCCCAAGCCGTGGCCATCGCTGCGTCGCTGCTCGGCTCGCGCGCGACGATCGTCATGCCTGAGGACGCCCCGGCCGCGAAGCTCGACGCCACGCGCGGCTACGGCGCCGAGATCGTCCCCTACGACCGCTGGACGGAGAGCCGCGAGGAGATCGGCGCTCGCCTCGCCGCCGAGCGCGGGCTCGAGCTCGTCAAGCCATACGACGATCCCCTCGTCATGGCCGGCCAGGGGACAGTGGCTCTCGAGCTGCTCGAGGAGGCAGCGGAGCTCGACCTGCTGCTCGTGCCCGTGAGCGGCGGCGGGCTCATCGCGGGCTGCGCGACCGCCGCTAAAGCGCGGCGGCCGGAGATCCGCGTGGTCGGCATCGAGCCCGAGGCCGGCGACGACACGCGGCGCTCGCTCGCCGCCGGCGAACGCGTACGCATCGACGTCCCGCCCACGATCGCCGACGGCTTGCAGGCGACGCAGCCCGGCGAGCTGACCTTCGAGGTCAACCGGCGGCTCGTGGATGAGATCGTCACGGTGAGCGACGAGGAGATCGTCGAGGCGATGGTCTTCCTCTTCGACCGGCTGAAGCTCGTCGCCGAGCCGAGCGGCGCCGTGGGCGTCGCGGCTCTGCTGAGCGGGAAGCTCGACGCGCGCGACCGCGCCGTCGGCGTCGTCCTCTCGGGCGGCAACGTCGGCGCGGCCCGCTTCGCGGAGCTCGTCGCTAGCT
>DAIMGZ010000163.1:0-2484 GCA_036723535.1 Gaiellaceae bacterium | reverse complement strand
TCGAAGTCGCCGCCGACGATCGGCACCTGGTTGATCGCCGCGACCGGCGGGACGCGCAGGCAGCGGAGCGGAGCGATCAAGCCGCGCCGCGCGGCATCCGCGAGCGGCAGGTCGTCGACCGACGCCGGGAAGACGTCGGAGACCTGTTTCGCGATCAGCTCCTCGGTGGCGGTCATGCCGATGTACACGGGCTCGTACAGGCTGCGGATCGCCGCCGAGGTCTTCTCGCCGAGCGCCGTGTGCGCCTCGTCGCAGATCACGAGCTGGTAGGCGTCGCGTGCGATCTCGGTGACGTGTCGCGCGAACCAGGCGTAGGTCTGGATGGTGATCGGATTCGACGCGCGCTTCGCCGTGTGGCCCTCGAGCACCGCGTCGGCGAATCGGCTGCCATAGCCGTGCTCGGTCAGCTCGCGGCGGAACTGGTCGACGAGCAGGCGGCGGTGGGTGAGGATCAGGATCCCCTCGGTGCGCGCGGCCTCGACGAAGCCGGCGGCGGCGATCGTCTTGCCCGAGGCCGTCGGATGTTGGAAGCGGTAACGGCGGATCGCACCCGGGTCGACGACGGGCTCGTCGTCCGGCTCCTCGTCCTCGCCTTCCGCGACGAGGCCGAGGTCGTCGTCCGGCTCGTCATCCTCGTCGGGCGGGTCGTCCGCGTTTCCGTTTCCGTTTCCGTTCGCAGGCTTCTGCGCCGCTGCGATCAGCTCGGTGAGCATGCCCGCGAGCGCATCCACCTGATGACGGCGCAGCTCGGTGCCCGAGGAGAGGTGCGGCGGCTTCTCCGAGAGGACGCGCTCGAGGCCGAGCAACAGCGCATAGAGCACCTTCCACTCGGCCGACGGCTCCTCGCGACCCGCCTCTATCTCCGCCAGGGCGTCGTCGAGGGCGCGCCTGCGCGCGGTGCCCGGTGCGAGTACGGCGACCGGATCCTCGTCATTTCGGAGGAAGGGCTCGCCGGCCCAGGCTTCGGCCCGAAGAGCGTCGACCCGCATGGCCGCCGCTTCTTCCGAGTCAGTCGTCGGAGAGTGCGTGATCGTTTCTGACAATGCGTGCGGCAGCGTCTGTCCTACCGCTTCCTCAAAGGTTGCACCCGCTGAAATCGCCAATTCGCGGCGGTGCAACGCGGAGAATAGCCGAATGCCCGGCCGGTTGGGTAAAGCCGTTCGCAGCCCCCGAGTCAGGTGCCGGCTAGGCCGCTGTCTGGACGAGCGCCTCGAGCCGTGAGCGAAGCCACGGCAGCTCACTCCGCTCGGCCTCGAGCACGTCGCCCTGGAACTGGAGCACGATTCCGCCTGAGGCCACGAGATGGTCTGCGGCGCCCGCGAGCAGCCGCCGGTAGTGATCCAGGCCGTCGCCGGAGGAGAACACCGCAGCCGCGGGCTCGCCCTCGTAGCCGGGCGTGTCGGGTGCCAGGTAGGGGAGGTTCGCGACGATCAGGTCGAGGTCGCGGGGCAGGCCCTCCAGGAGATCGCCGTTCACGAGGTGAACTTGCGCGCCGAGCCGCTCCGCGTTCAGTGATGCGATCTCGAGCGAGCGGGCGCACGTGTCGCTTGCCCATACCTCGATCTGCGGTGCGCGCAGCGCCAGTGAGACGGCGATCACGCCCGACCCCGTCCCGATGTCCGCGACGCGTGCTGGCGTATCGCCGATCCGCTCGAGCGCGGCATCGACGAGCTGCTCCGTCGCGGCGCGCGGAGTGAAGACCCGGCCGGGATCGGTGACGAACGTCAGTCCATGGAAGAGCGCATCCATATTCCTAGTACAACGTAGCCACGTGGGCTGGATTCCAATCGCCGACGAAAAGCGCGCTCGCTATGAGGCAACTCACGGCGAGCTGGACGAGCGCGCGCTCGTCCGCCGGGGGAACGCCGCGTACGCCGCTGCTCTTGCGCTGCTGATGGCCGGCGACCCGGAGGCGGCCGATTGGTTCCGCCTGGCGGCCGCCCGCTGGCGCGAGAGCTGGGACGCCGGCGAAGGCCGCGAGTCGTGGGGCCGCCCGATCGGCGCGCTGAAGGCGTCGCTCCTCGCCGGCGACGATGCGGCCGTCGAGGATCTCGCCCGCTGGGCGCTCGAGGTGGGCTCCGCGACCGCCGAGTCGCCGATCGGCCGCTACGGCGGCACGCTCGCGCTGCTCGCGCTCGGGCGCTGGCCCGAGGCGCGGCACGTCGCGGAGACGCTGCGAGAGCGCGACGACTTCCCACACGACGTCGCCGACGCGCTCGCCTACGTCGCCGCAGCCGACGTGGTCGGCTACATCGAGGCCGTCGAGTCGGTCGTCGAGTCGTTCGAGACACGCGAGGAGTTCCTCGAAGACCTCCGCGTCGCCGACACCGCGCTCGTACTGAACGAGCTGGCCCGCCGCCGCGGCATCGAAGCGACCCTACCCACCTCGCCCCTCTTGCCCGCACTTGGTGTCTGACACCCGTCGCGACGCGCGATGGCGCAGCTCAGTCCGAAAAGGTGTCAGACACCTTTTCGTAGCGCGGC
>DAIMGZ010000162.1:0-2492 GCA_036723535.1 Gaiellaceae bacterium | reverse complement strand
TCGTCGGCGACTGGTTCGGGAGCTGGGAGCGCGGGCGGATCTACGGCGTCATCCTCGCGGGCGAGTACCTCGGCGCCGGCGTCGGCTTCGCGGTCACCGGCAACATCTCCCAGCTCTCCTGGAGAGCGGCATTCATCATCCTCGCGCTGCCGGCGTTCGCGCTCGCCGCCATCGTGTGGCGTCTGCGCGAGCCGGAGCGCGGAGGGAAGGGCGTGCTCGCCCACGATTCCCGGCCGACACCGCCGGAGGCGCTCGAGGCGGACGAGGGCCCGCAGGTAACCGACGCGCAGCGGTTGGCGCGTGAGCGTGGCCTCGAGCCGGATCCCGAGCTCGTCGTCGACGCGACCGCGGCGCGGCGCATGGGGCTCGTGCGTGCCATCCAGTACGTGCTGCGCGTGCGGACGAACGTCGTCCTGATCGCCGCGAGCGCGTGCGGCTACTTCTTCCTCGCCGGCCTGCAGACGTTCGGCCTGGAGTTCTCGAAGAAGCAGTACGGGATAGATCAGGGGCTCGCGAGCACCCTCCTGCTCGTGGTCGGCGCCGGAGCGCTCGCCGGCGTGCTCTTCGGCGGAGCGGTCGGCGACTGGCTGCTCAAGCGCGGGCGGCTCAACGCCCGTGTGATCACGCCGGCCGTGGCGGCCGCGCTCACGGTGCTCCTGTTCATCCCCGCGATCTTCACGCGCGGCGCGGTGACGGCCGTCCCGTACCTGACGGCGGCCGCGTTCTTCCTCGGCGCCCAGAACCCGCCGCTCGACGCGGCTCGGCTCGACATCATGCCGCCGCTCCTCTGGGGACGCGCGGAGGCCGTCCGCACGCTGCTGCGCTCCCTCGCCATTGCACTCGCCCCGCTCCTCTTCGGCGCCGTCTCCGACTACGTCTTCGGCGGCGGCCGCTCGGGGCTCCAGTGGACGTTCGCCATCATGCTGCTGCCGCTTGCCGCGAGCTCATGGCTCCTGTTCAAGGGGCTGCGCACGTACCCGGCCGACGTCGCCACGGCGGCCGCCAGCGCCACGGCCGGGCGTGCCCGCCGGCCTGAGGAGCCGTGGTGAGCACCGGCAACGCCTTCCTTGTCCTCTCCGCCTTCCTCGCGAGCGGCGTCGAGATGGTGGAGGCGCTGACGATCGTGCTCGCCGCGGGGCTGGCGCGCGGCTGGCGTTCCGCCCTTGCCGGTCTCGGCGCGGCAACGGTCACCCTCGCCGTCGTCGTCGCGGCGCTCGGGCCGGCGCTCACGGTGATCCCGCTGCAGGCGCTGCGCCTCGTCGTCGGGGCGCTCCTGCTCGTTTTCGGCCTGCAGTGGCTGCGCAAGGCGATCCTGCGCGCGAGCGGCTACAAGGCGCTGCACGACGAGGATGCGATCTTCGCGCGCGAGCTCGCGGAGGCACGCGACGCTGCGCGCGTCGAGCGGGCAGGCGTCGACTGGTACGGGTTCACCCTCGCCTTCAAGGGCGTGCTGCTCGAGGGGCTCGAGGTCGTGTTCATCGTCCTCACCTTCGGCAGCACGCAGGGCTCGATCCCGCTCGCGGCGGCCGGCGCCGCCGGCGCGCTCGTCCTCGTCGCCGGAGTCGGCGTCGCGGTACGCGCGCCGCTCACTCGGGTCCCCGAGAACTCGATGAAGTTCGCGGTCGGCGTGATGCTGACGACGTTCGGGATCTTCTGGTCGGCCGAGGGCGCGGGCGCGCACTGGCCCGGCTCTGACGCATCGCTCCTCGGCGTGCTCGGCTTCGTCGTCCTCTCGTCGTTCGTTCTCGTGCGGCTGCTGCGGCGCGAGCGTCGTTCCGTCCTCCGGACCGTCGAGGCATGAGCCGGCTCGCCGCGTTCGGCCGCTTCTGGTGGGACTTCGTGATCGGCGACGACTGGCTCGTCGCGGTGCTCGTTGCGATGGGGATCGGCGCGACGGCCGCGCTCGCCGCCGCGAACGTCGCCGCCTGGTGGCTGCTGCCCCTCGCCGTCCTGGTCGTGCTGTGGATCTCGCTGCGGCGGGCGATACGCTCGGCCTAGCGACTGCGGGCCCGTAGCTCAGCGGTTAGAGCAGCGGACTCATAATCCGTTGGTCCCTGGTTCGAATCCAGGCGGGCCCACCTGCAGGATCCACTGAGGGTGCTGTGGTTCGACCGCCGCGTCGGGTAACCATTCCCGCAGAATGGCGGCGACGATGAAGGTGTTCCAGCACGAGACGCGCCTCCGCACGGCCGGCGGCCTCACCGTCACCGACATCACCGAGGACGTGCAGCGCGTCATCCGGGAGAGCGGGGTCGTCGACGGGATCGTCTGCATCTACTCGCCGCACACGACGTGCTGCGTGCGCGTCAACGAGATGGAGACCGGCTTCCTCGACGACTTCTGCGACCTGCTCCGCCGGCTCGTGCCGAGCGAGAGCTACTACGCGCACGACGACTGGGACCGGCGCACCGAGAACATCTGCCCCGAGGACATGGACCAGGGCAACGGCCACTCGCACTGCATGGCGATGCTGCTCGGCACCGCCGGCGAGT
>DAIMGZ010000161.1:0-2530 GCA_036723535.1 Gaiellaceae bacterium | reverse complement strand
CCGAGTCGATGTCCGGCAGCTCGAACGGGAGCGAGCGCCAGAAGACGCCGCCGTTGGCCGAGACGTAGAGCCGGTTGCGCGCGGCGTAGAGCATGCGGTCGGGGTCGTCCTCCGCGACCGCGACGGCAAAGCCGGGCGGGAGCCCGCCGCCCGCCTCGCGCCACGTGACGCCGCCGTCGCTGGAGAGCATGAGCGGAGGCCGCCGCTCGACGACGGCGACCACGGTCGAGCCGGCGCCCGCCGCTGCGACGACGCGTGGCAGCGGTACGTCGGGCCGCTCCGTCGCAGGCACCTCGCTCCCTTCGCCGAGCAGCGTCTCGTCCTCGACGTCGACGAGGAAGACGCCCGCCACGGTTCCGACCGCCGCGATCACGGACGTGTCCTTCCAAGTAACAGACTGTTACTAAGTAGGGCGGAGACGAGGGCGCTCGCGCGCCGCGCCGCCGAGATCGGCCTGTGCCCGCCGGCACGCGCGCTCAGGTAGGCGACCGAGAACGCGTCGCCCGCGCCCGTCGGATCGCCGCGGGCCGGCCGTGCCGTCACGCGCACGGCGGCATCGCGCGTGAGGACGAGTGACCCGCCCGCGCCGAACGTCACCACGACCTCAGGGACGCCGAGCCCGCGCAGCTCCTCGAGCTCGCCGTCCCCGAGAATCGCGTGCGCCTCCTCCTCGGCGAGCTTGAGGATCGCGACGTGACGCAGGAGCGTCCGGTCGAAGTCTCCGTCGAGCGCGAGCGGGCCGAGCCGGCGGGCGCGGACGAGTCCGTGGCCGTCGAGCAGAACTCGCCGCCGGCGCGCGATCCGCTCGAGCGTCTCCGGCGGGAAGTCGTCGCGCAGCAGCGGCGCCACGTGCACCCACTCGACCCGCCGCAACACGCGCTCGGGCTCGTCGCCCTCGCCCCACGACTCCCCGATCGCCTCGACCCGCATCTCGCGGTGACCTCCGGCGTCGTAGTGGAAGGAGAAGGACGTCGTCTCGCCCGCCGCCGCGAGCGAAACCGGCAGGCCGAGCGACGCGAGGCGCCGCAGGTACGAGCGCCGCTCCGGCTCGCCGCACTTCGCGACCACGAACCCCTCCTGTCGCAGCATCCGCAGGGCGCGGCCCGCGTGCCAGGGGCCGCCGCCGATTCGCGAGCCGCGGGCGTCTACGACGTCACGCGCAAGAGGGCCGATCACGGCGAGCGGTCGCACGACCCGCAAATGTAAGCCCGAGCGAGAGGACGAAGGCGAGGGCGAAGCTCGGCAGCGAGCCGCCGATCGCTCCCTGGCCCGGATGCGTGTGGTCGACGAGGCGGATCCACGAGCTCGGCCCGACCGGCGCGAGCCACTGGTACAGGCAGAACCCGGCGAGCCACGAGACGATCTGGGCGGGCCGGATCTCGGGAGCCCCGAAGGTGTCGCGGTTGCCGGCGAGCCACTGCGCGAGCAGCACGCCGAAGAGCGGCACGAAGAACGAGCCGAGCAGGTAGAGGAAGTCCTGGTAGTGGACGAGGTTGACCACGAACGTCCCGGCGGTCGCGACCGCCGCGACGGCGAGAATGAGCAGCCGCTGCGGCACCCGCGGAAGGACGTTCTGGAGCGAGACGGCGGCCGAGTAGACGTTCGCGAACGGCTCCTTCGTCTCGTCGACGCCGAGGGCGACGAGCGCGAGCGCGGCCCCGACGCCGCCGGTCGCGATCGCGCCGATCACGGAGGGCGCATCCGCAAGGCCGCGCGAAAGGAGCAGGATCGCGCCGAGCGCGTAGAGCCACACGTTCGGGAAGAAGTACCCGACTGCGGCTCCCCAGAACGCGCCGCGCCCGCTCCGCGAGAAGCGCGTGTAGTCGGCGGCGAGCGGCAGCCACGAGACCGGCATGGCGACCATCAGGTCGACGCCCTGCCAGAAGCTGAGGCCGCCCTTGCCGGGCCGCGACCAGAGCGCGCCGAGGTGCGCGTCGTGCAGCGCCCACCACGTGAGGTAGGCGAGCGAGGCGAGCACGACCCAGAGGGCGACGCGCTTCACCCACTCGCGGACGAAGCCGATCGGCCCGACGAGCGCGAGGATCGTCGCCGCCGCGGCGGCCGCGAGCTTCCACGCCCAGAGCGGGCCGTGCACGAGCGCGCGGGCGGCGGTGGCGATGACGAGCACCTCGAAGATCGTCCAGCCGAGGTTCTGGAGGACGTTGAGACCGGTTGGGAGGTACGAGCCCGCGCGGCCGAGCGGCGCGCGCAGCAGCACCATCGCCGGCACGCGGGCCTCGGCGCCGATCGCAGCCGCGAACCCGAGCAGCGTGTTGCCGAAGATCCCGCCCACGAGGATCGCCAGCAGAGCCTGTGGCAGCGAGAGCCCGGGGACGAGGAAGGCGCCGGCGACGAGGACGAGGAGGCTGAGCCCGAGGCTGCTCCACAGCATCCCGTTCTCGAGGCCGCCGAGCGTCCGGAGCCGGTCGGGAACCGGGCTGATGCCCCAGGACGGCGCTCGCTCTTCCATCTGCCTCCCTTCGCCGGCATGACCCGGATCAGGTTCGACGGGTGTGATCTCAGCCGCGCC
>DAIMGZ010000160.1:0-2575 GCA_036723535.1 Gaiellaceae bacterium | reverse complement strand
GCATGGAAACCGGTCTTCGCCGCCTTGCGTATGATCTGCTAAAGGGAGGGCAGCACGTATCCAGCGAACGTCGAGTACGTAGTCTGCACCCGCGAGGTTGGGCTGGCGGAATGAGCCGGGCCGACGTGCTTGTGCGCGCCGGCGGGCTGGCGTCCGAGGGCATCCCGTTCGCGCTCGCCACCGTCGTCGCCGTCCAACGGCCGGCGTCGGCGCGACGCGGCGACCGCGGGCTCATCACCGCCGAGGGCGAGCTCTTCGGCTGGATCGGCGGCGCCTGCTCGGAGCCGATCGTCGTGCGGGAGGCGCTCCGCGCGCTCGCCGACGGAGAGTCGCGCCTGGTGCGGATCGGGCCTCCGGGGCGCGCCGCCGAGGGGGCCGACCCGGACACCGTCGTCGCCGAGAGCAGCTGCGCCTCCGAGGGCGTCGTCGAGGTGCTCGTGGAGCCGCAGCTGCCCGAGCCCTTGCTCGCCGTCGTCGGCGACAGCCCCGCCGCGGAGACGCTGGCGCGGCTGGCGCCCGAGGTTGGCTGGCGTGTCGCGCGCGAGCTTTCCCCTGACGCCGACGCCGACGCGGTCGTCGTGGCGACGATGGGTCACGGCGACGACGACGTGCTCGCCTCGGCGCTCGAGCTCGGGACCGGCTACGTCGGCCTCGTCGCAAGCGCGCGACGGGCGACGGCGGTGCTCGCGTCCCTGCGCGCGCAGGGTCTGGACGAGGACGCGCTCGCGCGGGTCCGTAGTCCCGCGGGCCTCGACCTCGGCCCCTCCACGCAGCCTGAGATCGCGGTCGCGATCCTGGCAGAGCTCGTCGCGTGGCGCCACGACCGCCGCGTCGTCCCGAGCGCGCCGGCGGTCGCGGTCGACCCGGTGTGCGGGATGGAGGTCGTGATCGACACGGCCAAGGAGACCGCCGTCCACGAAGGGCGCACCTATTTCTTCTGCGGCGCGGGCTGCCGCAGCCGCTTCGAGGCGGAGCCGACCCGCTACCTCGTCGTCGATACGTCTTGAGGGACATCCTCCCGACGCTCGAGCGGTGGGCGGCCGAAGGGCTGCGCACGGCGGCCGCGACCGTTGTCTCGACCGAGGGCTCGGCCCCGCGCGATCCGGGCGCCATACTCGCGGTCTCCGAGCGAGACGAGGTGGCCGGCTCGGTGACCGGCGGCTGCGTCGAGCCGGCCGTCTACGAGGAGGCGCGCGACGTGCTCGCCGGGGGAAAGCCGAGGCTGCGCACGTACGGCATCGCCGACGACCAGGCCTTGGAAGTCGGCCTTCCGTGCGGCGGCACCGTCCGGATCTTCGTCGGCCTGCTCGAGCCAGAGCTTGTGCGCGCCCTTGCGCAGGCGGTCCGCCTCGAACAGCCGGTCGCGCTCGTCCTCCCGGTCTCGGGTGCCGACGCCGGCGCCGCCCGGCTCCTGGGAGCCGATGACCCCGCGGATGGGGAGTTGGAGCGCCGGGCGCAGGAGCTCCTCTCGCGGGGACAGACGGCCGTCCTCGACGCCGACGGCGAGGAGGTCTTCGTCTGCTCGTACGCGCCGCGTCCGAACATGTACGTCTTCGGCGCGATCGATCATGCGGCGGCGCTCGCCGAGGTCGGGCGGTTCCTGGGCTACCGGGTCACGGTCTGCGATGCGCGCGCTCGCTTCGTGACGCCCGAGCGGTTCCCGGAGGTCGACGAGCTCGTCGTCGAGTGGCCGGACTCCTTTCTCGAGCGCGCGCCGGTCGACGCGCGGACGGCGATCTGCCTGCTCACGCACGACCACAAGTTCGACATCCCGCTGCTCAAGATCGCGCTGCGGACGCCTGCCGGCTACATCGGCGCGATGGGCAGCCGCCGGACGACCGAGGAGCGTGCCGAGCGGCTGCGCTCCGAGGGGGTGACCGACGAGGAGCTCGCCCGCCTGCGTGCGCCGATCGGGCTCCGGATCGGGGCCCGAACGCCCGAGGAGGTGGCTGTCGCGATCGCCGGCGAGCTCGTGCAGGCGATGCGCGACCGGCCTCGCGAGGCGGCAACGCTTGCGACTGCGGAACTAGGGGCATGAGGCTCGAGAACTCCTTCGAGGTGACGGCGTCTCCCAAGGAGGAGCGGGGGCGAGGCGCTGCCAACACTACGATCGAGTCATCACTCATCTCCGCCGAAGGACGGACGAGAGTGAGCACCGTCACCGACCTGACGCTGAGCGGGCCTGGCCGGCGGCCCGATGTTCTCGCAATCGCGCCGGCTGGACACGATCCAGGCCGCGGAGTATCCTCGCGCCGCTCGAGCCCACGCACCTGCCGGCGCGGGCGGCGCCGATTTCAACCAGCAGGTTGCAGAAGGGACACCGATGACCAGACGGGCTGAGGCCCCGGCTCTACAACGGCACGGTGTCGCGTGCTCGCGCTGATCGCGTCTTCCACCGGATGGCAGGTCGGGCTCGCGCTAGGCATCGCAGTGGTCGCGGTGGCCGCGGTGATCGTGATCGTGATCGTGATGCTGGCGATCAGGATCGCCAAGCAGGCCAGGGCGGCCGAGCAGGCGGTCGACGTGGTGCGCCGGCAGACCGCCGAGCTCGGCGGCATCGCGCAGATCAACGACT
>DAIMGZ010000159.1:0-2575 GCA_036723535.1 Gaiellaceae bacterium | reverse complement strand
GTCTCCAGCGTGTGCGTGATCCGCGTGCGGAAGTGGTCGCCCGCCGGGTCGATGAAGACCTGCGTCTTGCCTTTCAGGCGCCGGAACGGCTTGGAGTGGACGATCCGGTCGCGGTCGCGCTGGAACGGCGTCCGCACAGGGGATTCGCGCTCGGGGCGCAGCCGCCCCCGCGTCTCGTACGAGCGGACGGCCAGAGGCGAGAGCAAGGTGTCCTCCTGCTCCCGGATCCGCGCTTCGAATCCCTGCGCGACAGTCTCCACGTGCTTACGCTAGATGATGATCGGGACGGTGCCTCCGTCCGCGCTCCACGCGGCTCCCGTGACATAAGAGGCACGCTCCGAGCACAGAAAAGCGATCACCGACGCGATCTCCTCGGGCTCCGCCAGCCTCCCCAGCGGCCGGCCCGCGGCGACCTTGGCCAGCACCTCGTCGTGGTCGCCCTGCTGGTCAGCGAGCCCGCCCGGGCCGAGCCACGCGTCGGTACCCGTCGGCCCCGGCGTAACCGCGTTGCAGCGGATGCCGTCCTTCGCGTAAACGTCAGCGACGAGCCGCGAGAGCGAGAGCACCGCCGCCTTCGTCACCGAGTAGTGCGGCATGCCGGTCGAGGGCCGCTTCCCCGCCGTCGAGGAGACGTTGACGATCGCGCCGGCCCCCCGCTCCCGCATCTGGGGAAGCACAGCGCGAATGGCGCGCACGTAGCTCATGACGTTGAGCTGCCACATCTCCTCCCACTCGCCGTCCGAGACGTTCTCGAACGAAGTGATGTAGGCGGTGCCGACGTTGTTGACGAGGACGTCGACCTGGCCGAACGCCTGCGTCGCCGCCTCGACGAGATCGCCTGGTGCGTCCGGCGCGGAGAGATCGGCGGACACGTGCAAAGCCTCACCGGCGTTCGGCGCGTGAGAGCGCCCGGAGGTGACGACTCGCGCGCCCTCGTCCGCGAGCAGGCGCGCCGTTGCGAGGCCGATCCCGCCGGTCGAGCCGGTGATGACACAGACGCGCTCGCGGAGACCGAGATCCACGGCGCTAGCCTAGACGGCCGTGACCGAACTACTACTCGTACGCCACGGCGAGACCGACTGGAACCGCGAACGCCGCTTCCAGGGCCACGCCGACCCCCCGCTCAACGAGACGGGCCGCGAGCAGGCCGTCGCGCTCGCCGCCGAGCTCGCCGGCGAGGGAATCGAGCTCGTCTACACGAGCGACCTCGCCCGCGCGCGAGAGACGGCGGAAATCGTCGCCGCCCGCCTCGACGCGGAAGTCCTCGCGCTGCGCGAGCTCCGCGAGATCGACGTCGGCGAGTGGGAAGGCCTCACGTGGCCCGAGATCGAGGAGCGGTATCCCGAAGGCGCGCGCTCCTGGCACGACCGCGGCTATGGCTGGGAGTCGGGCGAGACCTACGAGCAACTCGGCGAGCGGGTCGTCGCTGCGCTGCGCCGGATCGCCGCCGACCACCCCACGCAGCGCGTGCTCGTCGTCGGCCACGGCGGCACGATTCGCGCCACGAGGGCGTTCATAGAGGGCCTGTCCGTCCCGGAAAGCCGCACCCGGAGCCGCGCGATCGGCAATTGCGAGGTGTTCAGAGTCGTCACAGAAGACGGCACCTTCCGCGGGATAGACTGACCCTCCGATGGAGGATTACACCGGGAAGTACAAGGGCGAGCAGGTCGAGGTGGCACTCTTCGGCGGCGAGTACCAGGAGGGCGTCCTCACCGCCTACTGCTACGTCGAGGACATCGCACATCTCGAGCTGAACGGGCACATCCTCATCCCGCTGCAGAACATCGCGTCGCTCCACTGCTCGAGCCGCTGCGACGCACCGAAGGACGACTGGCCGCCGCGCGGGCTCGCCGAGGACGAGCCCCCGGACATCGACACCGAGTAGCAGTGGCGCGCTAGTGCTCGCTGCTCGGAACCTCGCGAAGGCGTGGCTGCTCCTCGTCGGCTTTTGTCTGCTCTTCGCCGCGGCCGGTTGGGCGCTTGCGGGCTACCGGCTCGCATCGATCTTCCTCTTCTGTGCGCTCCTGTCCGCCGGCGGGCTCGCCTACTACGCCGACCGGGTCGTGCTCGGGATGGTCGGCGCGCGCGAGCTGCCGCTTGCGACGGCGCCGATCGTCCACTCGACGGTTGAACGCCTGGCGCTGCTCGCGGGAATCCCCAAGCCGCGGCTGTACCTGCTCGATGACGCTCACCCGCGCGCGCTTTCGGCCGGCCGTGGCACGCGAGGCTCCGCGGTCGCCGTCTCCCGGGGGCTGCTGGGACTCCTCTCTCCCGCCGAACTCGAAGGCGTGCTCGCGCACGAGCTGGCGAAGATCCACAACCGGGACGTGACCGTGCAGACGCCGCTCGTCGTCCTCTCGGCGATGGTGATCGAGATGAGCCGGCTCGGAGGCTGGCTCGAGCGGGTGCTGCTGATCTTTCTCGGCCCGATCGCCGCGGCGTTCCTTCACCTCATGCTGAGCACGAAGCGCGAGTTCGCGGCCGACCGGACGGCCGCCGGCTTCTGTGGCTCGCCGCACGGTCTCGCCGACGCGCTCATCCGCCTCGAGCAGACGGAGGAACTGTTCCCGTTCGA
>DAIMGZ010000158.1:0-2637 GCA_036723535.1 Gaiellaceae bacterium | reverse complement strand
CGAGGAACGACATGGCCGGCGCGCGGCCGCTGTCCACCGCCCGCTCGAACGCCGCGGGGGTCATCCCGTCCACCACGATCAGGACGAGCTTGCGGGGCATACCGCCGGGGTTACTCGTCCCGTGCGAGCGTCCGCAAACCCGCGTACCGCTCGGGACGCGCCCGCCTGAGCCGCGCTGCGAGGGCGGGCAGCGCCAGCGCCTCGAGGTAGCCGACCACCGGGATCCACGCCGCGGCGGCCACCGCGAGTGCGGCGCCGGCGACGAGCGTGGCGGTGCCGCCGCGCGTCCCGCCGCGCCGAAGCGCCCCGCTGACCACCTGCCCGGCGCCGAGCGAGCCGGCGAGCCCGCCGACGATTCCGCCGAGGCGGTCGACCCAGCCGCCTGCCTGCCACAACTCCACGCCGTAGCCGAGCGCCGCGCCCGCGCCGCCGGCGGCGATCACGACGGCCAGCAGCGCTGCCCGCCCGCTGCCGGCAAAGGTCGAGAACAGCACGCCGGCCGCCGTGCCGAAACCGACCGAGACTCCGATCCAGTACCACGCGCCCATGCGGGAACCGTAACCGCGCGCCCCTCTCGTTCGTTGTCGGCCCAGACCCCGTTAGGAGGTTGGCCAATGGCCACCGACGACCGTCCCCTGCTCGTGTTCTTCACCTCCCACCGTTCCGGTCCCGCCCGGCGGATGGAGAGCCTGCTCGCGCACATCGCGCGGAAGGAACGCGGACGCCTCCGCGTCAGCAAGGTCGACATCGAGGACCGGCCCGATCTCGCCGAGCGCTTCCGTGTGGGGCAGGTGCCGTCGCTCGCGCTGGTGGTCGAGAGGCGCGTCGTCTCGCGGATCGACGGGCGCGCCACCGCGCCGCGGATCGAGACGATGCTCGAGCCGTACCTCGGCGCAGTCGCCTAGCTCTCGAGCCGGGCGATCACTGCCAGTCCGAAGTCGGCGGCGCGCTTGCCGTCGACGACGCGGTGGTCGAAGGTGACCGAGACGTTCCCCATCCGGCGCGCGACGACCTCGCCGTCCCGGACGACCGGGCGCTCGTCGATCCGGTGCACGCCGAGGATCGCCACCTCCGGATGGTTGATGAGCGGCGTCACGAACAGCCCTGCCGCCTTGCCGGCGCTCGTGACGGTGAACGTGCCGCCCCGCAGCTCCCCCGGCTTCAGCGTCCCCGCGTTCGCGGCTTCGGCGAGGCGCCGCACCTCGACGTCCAGCTCGTCGCGCGAGAGCCGGTCGCACCCGTGCACGACCGGAACGACGAGCCCCTGCTCGGTCTGGACGGCGACGCCGAGGTCGTAGCGATCGAGAAGCACGAGGTCGCCGTCCTCGACGCGCGCATTGAGCTCCGGGAACTCGGGTAGCGACCCGGCGACAGCCTGCAGGACGAGGGGGACGAGCCGCTTCAGCTCGACGTTCGTGAAGTCGCACTCCTCGACCCACGTCACCGCCGGGATCTCGCGGTGGGCGCGCGTCAGGTGCTCGAACATCTGACGCCGCACCCCGCGGAGCGGGACGCGCGTCCCTTCTGGACCCGTCCCGGTGCCAGGCACCGGGACATGGCCGGAAGAGGCAGCGGCGCGCACGTCCTCCTCTGTGATCCGTCCTTGCGGCCCGCTGCCGGTGACGCCGGCGAGGTCGACGCCGAGCTCCTGAGCGACGTTGCGAATCAGCGGCGTCGCGCGCACCTTCGTCTCTCCGGCGGAGCGCACGGGAGGAGACGTCTTCTCTGGCCATGTCCCGGTGCCTGGCACCGGGACATGGCCGGCGGAGCCATCGCCGATCACGACGAGTACCGTCCCCACCGGCACGACGTCGCCTTCGGCGACGAGGATCCTGGAGACTGTCCCGCCCGCCGGTGACGGGATCTCGACCGTCGTCTTGTCGGTGGCGATCTCGACGAGCGGATCGTCCTCGGCGACCTCTTGTCCCTCCTCGACGAGCCAGCGCGCGACCTCGCCTTCGGTCAGGCCCTCCCCGAGATCGGGCAGCTTGAACTCGTAGGCCACCGCGTCAGAACTCCAGCAATTTCCGCGCCGCTGCGGCCACCCGCTCGGGCGAAGGCATGTAGCGATCCTCGATCTTCCAGTACGGATACGGGACGTCGAAGCCGGTCACGCGCAGGATCGGACCGCGGAGGTCGAGGATCGCCTTCTCCGCGAGGATCGCCGCGATCTCGGCCGCGAACCCGGCCGTGCGCGGCGCCTCCTGCACGACGACGACGCGCCCCGTCTTCGAGGCCGAGCCGAGCAGCGCCTCCTCGTCGAGCGGCCTGAGCGAGCGAAGGTCGAGCACCTCCACCGAAGCCTCGCCCTCGAGCGCGTCCGCCGCGCGCTCGCAGACCGGCACCATCGCGCCGTAGGCGACGAGCGTCACGTCCGCCCCCTCCCGCGCGAGCCGCGCCTGGCCGAGCGGAACGACGTACTCGCCCTCGGGCACCTCCTGCTTCTCCCCCCGGTAGATGAGCTTCGGCTCGAGCACGACGACGGGATCGGAATCGCGAATCGCCGCCGCGAGGAGCCCCTTCGCGTCGGCCGGCGTCGACGGGATCGCGACCTTCACGCCGGGCGTGTGGACGTAGTACGCCTCGGGCGAGTCGTCGTGCAGCTCGGGCGCGCGCACGCCGCCGCCGTACGGCATC
>DAIMGZ010000157.1:0-2667 GCA_036723535.1 Gaiellaceae bacterium | reverse complement strand
CGTAGCCGAGGTACTCGAGGATCGGGTCGAGCGAGCTCACCTTCGTCCAGATCCGCGTCGGCTCGAAGCCGCTGCGCCGCAGCATGTCGGCCAGCGTCGCCGGGGAGAAGTAGATCAGGTGATTGCGGCCGTCGAACGTTCGGGCCTGCTCGTGGAGGACGCGACAGGCGAGGCTGTCGACGTTCGGGACGACGATCGCGATCGCGCCGCCGGGCCGCAGGACGCGCGCACAGTCGGCGAGCATCCGGCGCGGCTCGTTCGCATGCTCGAGGACCGAGAGCAGCCCGACCGCGTCGAAGCTCTCCGGCTCGAAGCCGGCGTCCTCGAGCAGGATGTCGAGCACCTCGAGCCCGTACGTCTCGCGCGCGTAGGCGAGCGCACGCGGCGCGAGCTCGAGCCCGAGCCCGTCCCAGCCGCGGTCACGCGCGAGGTCGAGGAAGAGGCCGATCGAGCAGCCCACGTCGAGGAGGCGCCCGCCGGTCCCGCGCGCCGGCTCGAGCTCGTCGAGGAACTCCGCGAACTTCGCCCGGTCCATCGCCAGCTGCCGCTCGGAGGTAAGGACGTCCAGCCAGAGATCGTTCGTCTCGGCGGTGCGGTACTCGTCCTGGACGACCTCCTCGCGCACCTGCGGGTTGACGAAGACGAGCCGGCAGTCGGCGCAGCGCACGAAGGTGAAGCCCTGCTTCTCGAACAGCCGGGCGTGGTCGTCGCCGCCGCAGTTCGGGCAGTCGATCGTGCGCGCGAGGTGCTCGGCCAGCCGGCCGGTCGCCGGGTCGACGAGCGCCGCGAGCTCCTCGTCCCGCGCTTCGAAGTAGCGGTCGCGGCCCGTTTCCTGGTTCAGGCTCATCGCTTCCTCGTCACGCCCATGGTGCCAATGTGCCGGAACGGCACCCGGTGCAGGCGGGTGAAGAGGAGGAACGCGGGGTTCCAGAAGACGTCGTCGCTCACGAGCACGCCGCCCGCGCGGAGGTGCGGCCAGGCCGCGCGGAACTCGAACAGCATGTGACGGGCCGTGTGCAGCGAGTCGTGGAAGAAGAGGTCGATCTCGCCGAGGCGGCGCAGGGCCGGCCTCAGCGTCTCGCGCGTGTCGCCGAGCGTCACGTTGAAGCGGTGGCGCAGCTCATCCGGCACGAGCCAGCCGGGTTCTCGTCCGGCGGGGTGGCCGAGGGCGTCCCGCGCCTCGGAAAGGTCGAACGAGTGCAGCCGCCCGTCGCCGTTGTCCTCGAGCGCGCGCAACAGGAATGCGGAGCTCGCGCCGTTGAACGGCCCGGTCTCGACGACGGTGCGAGGCCGTGTCGCCCGCGTGCCGACGTAGAGCAGCTTCTTTCCTTCCTCGCTCGACTCGGAGCGACCCGCCGCGCGCGCAGCCGCCAGCTCGTCGCCGCCCGCGCGGGCACGCTCGGCGAGCTGCGCGTAGAGGCCGGGCGCAAGCTCGTCGAAATCGCGCTCGTAGCCGCGCAGCTCCTCCAGGTCGAAGCCGAGCGCGGCCAGCGCCTCGACGGCGGTCTGCTCGCGCCGGGCCTGGATCCGCAGCACCGGGTACCGCCAGCCGTCGCGCGCGACGGTGGGCAAGCGGGCAGCCTTCTGGAGGATCGCGGCGAGCGTCATCTGCGGGAGAGCAGGAACTCTGCCAGCTCGAGGTCGAACGGCTCGTCGACGTCGACCGAGTCCGCCGCATCCATCACGTAAGGCCGTAGGTCGCCCGCGTAGAGATCGTCGCCGATGCGGTCTGCGCGCAGCGCGAGAATCGCCGGCCCGTTGCGGGCGTAGAGCACAGGCTTGTCCGCGCGGCCCGCATACGGCGTCTCGTCGAGGCGAACGAGGCGCTCGCCATCGAGCCGCATCAGGGAGGCAGTGCCGTAATGGTGGGGAACCTCGACGACGCTGACGACTCCGTCGGCGCCACTAGTGAACAGGCGCTCGACCGCCTCATCGACGTGGCGGGAGGTGCGGAGCGGCGAGGTCGGCTGCAGCAGGACGAGTGCGGTTTCCGGCACCAGCTCGCTCAGAGCGTGAGCGACGACGTCGCGCATCGGAGTCTCGTCGGCGGCGAGCTCCGCAGGCCGGTCGAGGACCTCCGCACCGTGTGCGCGTGCGGCGTCCGCGACCTCCGGATCGTCCGTCGACACCACCGCGCGAGCGAGCTGCTCGCTGCCGAGGCCGGCCTCGATCGTCCAGGCGATCAGCGGCTTCCCACCGAGCGGCGCCAGGTTCTTGCGGGGAATCCCCTTCGAGGCTCCGCGAGCCGGAATCAGCCCGACGACGGACACCTAGTAAGTGATGCGCTTGTGGATGTTGATCTCCGCGCGCGAGAGGATGTCCGCGATCCGTTCGCCGGCGTGGCCGTCGCCGTAGATCGGCTCGGGCTCGTACGGTCCGTGCTCGAGCTGCGCACGAATCGCCTCGACGATCCCTCGGCCGTCGTGCTCGACGTCGATGATGTTGGAGCCCCGCTCGCGACCTTCCTGACGCGTGCCGATGTTCACCGCCGGCGTGCCGATGAACGAGCCCTCGCGGATCGCCGAGCTCGAGTTGCCGACGAGGCACGCCGTCTTGGCCATGAGCCGGATGTAGTCGTCGGTCGGCAGGTTCTTGAAGAAGTGCAGCTTCGAGTCGTCCTCGAACTCGCGGAACTTCCGGATTCCGCGGGCGACGTCCTCCGAGCCG
>DAIMGZ010000156.1:0-2683 GCA_036723535.1 Gaiellaceae bacterium | reverse complement strand
GGGACGTCCACGATCGTCTGGCCCTTGAGCGCCGCCGAGTCGGCGAGAAACGTGAAGACGAGCTCGTTGCCGGTCGAGCCGGCGGTGGCCGTGTTCGGCGTGACGGTCATCTTCCCGACGCCGACGCGGCCGGCGGCGCCGGACCCGGACGGGTCGGCGAGCACGAGCACCCCAACCAGGGCGCACAGCATCGCCGTCGTGAACGCTCCTCGCACCATCGACCCCGCACGAGTCTACTCATGGCACCTGCGGCCTTATTAGGAGGGTTTGACGAAATACCGGCTGAGCCGCCGGGACGAGCGCTATCCCGCCAAACCCTCCTACACTGACGCCGAAATGCAGCTGCGCGACCTTCCTTCCGTGGACGAGCTGGCCCGCGACGAGCGGCTCGCGGGGGAGCCGCAGGCGCTGGCCGTGGAGGCGGCCCGGGCCGCCCTCGCACGCGCGCGTGAAGAGATAACCGCCGGGCACGATCCCGGCGACCTCGGCGAGCGGGCGGTGCGGGAGCTCGCGGCGGCGCGGACACCGAGCCTGCGCCGGGCGCTGAACGCGACCGGGGTGATCGTGCACACGAACCTGGGCCGGGCGCCTCTCGCGGAGGCAGCGCTCGAGCGGGCGGTGGAGATCGGGCGCGGCTACTCGAACCTCGAGTACGACCTCTCAGCGGGGGGCCGCGGCTCGCGGCAGGATCACGTCGCCTCGATCCTGCGGCGGCTGACCGGCGCGGAGGGCGCGCTCGTCGTGAACAACAACGCGGCGGCGGTGCTGCTCGCGCTGGCCGCCTTGGCCGAGGGGCGCGAGGTGCTCGTCTCGCGCGGCGAGCTGATCGAGATCGGCGACGGCTTTCGGATTCCCGACGTGCTCGCGCGCTCGGGCGCGCGGCTGCGCGAGGTCGGCACCACGAACCGCACGCGCGCCGCCGACTACGAGCGCGCGATCGGGCCCGAGACCGCGGTGCTGCTGCGTGTGCACCAGTCGAACTTCCGCGTTGTGGGCTTCACCGAACAGGCCTCGGTGGAGGAGCTCGCCGCGGTTGCGCGGCGTCATGAGCTGCCGCTGGTGGACGACCTCGGCTCCGGCGTGCTCGTGCACCTCGAGGACGAGCCCTCCGCGAAGGAGAGCCTCGCGGCGGGGGCCGACCTCGTGTCGTTCTCCGGCGACAAGCTCCTCGGCGGGCCTCAGGCCGGAATCGTGGTCGGGCGGGCGGATCTCGTCGAGAAGCTGCGACGGCACCCGCTCCAGCGCGCCTTGCGGGCGGACAAGCTGACGCTGGCGGCGCTCGAGGGAACGCTCGGCCTCTACCTCGATCCGGCGCGCGCGTTGCGCGAGGTGCCCGTGCTGCGGATGCTGCACGAGCCGCTGGAAGCCGTGCGGGCCCGCGCCGAACGCCTGGCCGCGGCGGTCGGCGGCGAGGTCGAGGAGACGGTCGGCCGCGTCGGCGGGGGCGCACTGCCGCTCAGCGAGCTGCCGAGCTTCGCCTGCGCGGTCGAGGAGGAGCTCGCTGCACCGTTGCGCGAGACCGACCCGCCGGTCATCGGCGTCCTGCGCGACGGGCGCCTGCTCCTCGACTGCCGCACCCTGAGCGACGCCGAAGCCGACGAAGCCGCCGCGTCGATCCAAGCCGCCCGTGCCAAGTAACAGTCTGTTATTTGGTTGGTTGAAACGCCGTCGGAGACCGGGTTCGGGGCGAAGAGCCTCAAGTAACAGTCTGTTACTAAGGGGGGCGTTCGCATGCCGCTGACGGTTGGCACGGCGGGGCACATCGACCACGGCAAGACCTGGCTCGTCAAGGCGCTGACCGGCAAGGACACCGACCGGCTGCCCGAGGAGCAGGAGCGCGGGATCTCGATCGAGCTCGGCTATGCGCCGCTGGAGCTTCCGGACGGGCGGCGGCTCTCCGTCATCGACGTGCCCGGCCACGAGCGGTTCGTGCGCACGATGGTCGCCGGTGCGACCGGGATCGACCTCTTCCTGCTCGTGATCGACGCCGCCGAGGGCGCGCGCCCGCAGACGCACGAGCACCTCGCGATCCTGCGCCTGCTCGGGATCGAGCGCGGCGTCGTGGCGGTGACGAAGGCGGACGCGGTGGAACCGGAGGCGCTCGAGCTCGCGCTGGCCGAGGCGCGGGAGCTCGTGTCCGAGGCCGAGGCGGTCGCGGTCAGCGCCAAGACCGGCGCCGGGCTCGACGAGCTGCGCGCCGCCCTCGGCCGCGCCGCCGACGTCGTGCAGCCACGCGAGCGCGCCGGAGCTACGAGGCTGTACGTCGACCGGGCGTTCACGATCGACGGCGTCGGCACCGTCGTCACCGGCACGCTCTGGTCGGGCTCGATCTCGCCCGGTGACGCCCTGCGCGTCGAGCCCTCCGGCCTGCCGACCCGTGCCCGCAGCGTCCAGGTGCACGACCTTCCGGTAACCCGGGCCCAAGCGGGTCAGCGGGTCGCGGTCAACCTCCCCGGAGTCACGCGTACGCAGCTGCGCCGCGGCGACGCGCTCGTCGAGCCGGGCTACTACCCGGTGAGCTGGCGGCTCGACGTCGCGCTCGAGGAGCTCGAGCCGGTGCCCGCCGCAGTCACGGTACACGTGGGGACGAGCGACGTGCCGGCACGCGTCGTGCGCGAGGGCCGTTACGCTCAGCTGCGGCTGCGGGAGCCGGTGGTGGCCGCCCGCGGCGACCGCGTCGTGC
>DAIMGZ010000155.1:0-2687 GCA_036723535.1 Gaiellaceae bacterium | reverse complement strand
GGACTGCTCATGCGAGTCCGGCTCCTTCCTGGGCCACTCGCAGTGGGAGCACCCTGGTGTTGTCGGGGAGAGTTCGCTTCAGCTCGGCCGCGACCTCGGCCGCGAGCTCATGCACGGCCCAGACCACAACCGACGGACCGGAGCCCGAGATCGTGACGCCGGCGGCGCCGGCCGGCTCGTTCGACTGGAGCAGCTCGAAGAGCGGCGTCGTGCCGCGGCGGTATTGCTCGTGCAGGCGGTCGTGGAAGGCGGCCGCCAGCAGGCCTGCGTCGCCGGAGGCGACCGCGGCGCCGAGAAGCGCCGCGAAGCCCGCGTTCGCCGCCGCGTCCGCGTGCGTGACGGTGGCCGGGAGACTCGACCGCGAGTCGGCGGTGTTCGTCCTCGCCGCGGGAACGAGCAGGATCGAGGAGAGCGGCAGGTCGGCCGCGACCCGGGCGGCGCGCACGTGCCCGTTCGACTGCCAGGCGAAGCAGACGCCGCCGAAGAGCGCGGCCGCGAGGTTGTCGGCGTGACCCTCGAGCGCAAGGCCGGCGTTCAGCAGCTCCGCGGGCGACAGGCTCTTGCCCGCGACAGCGCTCCCTGCAACGAGACCGAGCGCGATCGCGGCCGCACTCGAGCCGAGCCCGCGCTCGAGCGGGATGCGGTTGACGAAGCTGAAGCGGTAGCGGTCGACGGGCGCGAAGAGCGCGAACGCCCGCAGCGCGAGATGGCTCCCGTCACGAGGCAGCTCCGCGGAGCCCTCGCCGTCGATCTCGACGTGCGGTCCTCCGTCCGCCTCCTCGACGACGAGCTCGTTCCAGAGGTCGAGCGCGGCGGCCGCCGAGTCGAAGGCCGGGCCGAGGTTCGCCGTCGAGGCGGGAGCGACGGCACGCACGCTCATCCGATCGCTCATCCTTCAATCGCCCGGAGCACCGCGTCGAGGGTCGCGTCGACGACAGTCCCTTCCCCGGACGCCTCGAGCGCCCCGGTGTCCTTGAGGCCGTGGCCCGTGACGATGCAGACCGCCGTCTCGCCACCGCCGGGGCCGAGCCGTAGCAGCGAGGCGAGGCCCGCCGCGGACGCGGGCTCGCAGAACACGCCTTCCTCGAGGGCGAGCCGCCGCCAGGCGCTCCGGATCTCGTCCTCGGTGAGCGTCACCACCTCGACGCGGCCGGCTGCCACCAGCTCGGCGACGTGAGCGGCATGCGCCGGCTCGGCGATCCGGATCGCGGTCGCCCACGTGGTCGGGCGCTCGGCAGCCTGGCCGACGACGATCCGGGAAGAGGCGCCGGCCTCCTGCAGGCCCGCGGCGACGGCCGACACGTTCCCGCCGCCGCCGAACGGAAGCGCGATGACTCCGGGTGCGGCGCCGAGCTGGTCGATGATCTCGAAGACGACGGTCTTCTGTCCCTCGATGCGGTCCGGGTTGATCGAGTTGACGAGCACGAATCCCGGACGCGTGCCCAGCTCGCGGCAGAGGCGCAATGCATCGTCGAACGTCCCGCGAATCTCGATAAGCCGCGCACCGACGGCCTGAGCCTGGGCGCGCTTCGCAGTCGCGGTCGCGCCCGCAGGTGTCAAGACGATCGCGTCGAGGCCTGCGCGCGCGGCGTAGGCCGCCGCGGACGCCGCGGTGTTCCCCGTCGAGGCGCAAACGACCGCGCGCGCGCCCGACTCGACAGCCCGGCCGACGGCAACGACCATCCCGCGGTCCTTGAAGCTGCCGGTCGGGTTTGCGCCCTCGCACTTCAAGTGAAGGTCGAAGCCCGTCGCCGAGGCGAGGCGCCCCGCCGCGACAAGCGGCGTGGAGCCTTCTCCGAGCGAGACCGCGGCGGCTGACGCCGTCAGGCCCATCCGAGCTCCGAGACGCCGCGGTCGGAGATGACCGGGAGGGGCCGGGAGCGGTGATGCACCTCAGGAAGGACACCAAGCGCCTCGAGCGCGTCGTCGAGTGCACCCGCACGCGCCTCGTGCGTGACAAGGTGCAGCGAAGCGCCGTTCCCGTTCGGCCGCTGCAGCAGGCGCGCGATCGACACGTCGCGCTGCGCGAGCTCGTCCGCGACGCGCGCGAGCGCGCCCGGCCGGTCCTGCACGAGCAGGCGGAAGTAGAAGGGCGATGTGCTGTCGCCCGCAGGGAGCTTCGGCAGCTGACGCCAGGCGGCGTCGTTCTGCAGGAAGCCGGTGCCCATGGTTCCGATCACGCTGACCATGTCGGCGATCACCGCCGACGCAGTCTCGACGCCACCCGCACCCGGGCCCTCGAGCGTGATCTCGCGGATCGCGTCCCCCTGGAGCATGACAGCGTTGAAAGCCCCGTCGACCTTGGCGAGCGGGTGCTGCTTGTCGACGAGCGCTGGCTGCACGCGAACGTCGAAGCTGCCGTTGACGAGACGCGCCGTACCGACGAGCCGGATCACCATGTCGAGGTCGCGCGCGGCAGCGACGTCGTCGGAATCGATGTCTGTGATTCCCGTGAAGTCGACATCTTCGAGATCGACGCGCGAGTTGAACGCGACGGTGGCGAGGATCGCCATCTTCGCCGCGGCGTCCGCGCCCGAGACATCGTCGGTCGGGTCCGCCTCGGCATAGCCGCGGCGCTGCGCCTCGGCGAGCGCCTCGGCATAGCTCTTCCCGGCCTCCATCTCGGTGAGCACGAAGTTCGTCGTCCCGTTGACGATGCCGAGCACGCGGTGCACGTTCGTCACGAC
>DAIMGZ010000154.1:0-2691 GCA_036723535.1 Gaiellaceae bacterium | reverse complement strand
CCACGCCACCGGAGGAAGACCGGCAGGTCGGAGATCAGCAGCGGCTCGACGACGCTCGCGGGCGCTTGCGCGCGCGAGCCGCGCAGCGTCAGCTCGACCACCTCGGTCACGAGCCCGCGATCGGTGTCGGGCACCTCCCAGCGCTCGACCTCCGCCCGCGCGTCGATCCGGTTGTCGGGCGCGTCCGGCTCCGGGATGAGGAGGATCGTCCGCGACGGGTGCCGCTCGGCCATCCCCTCGAGCGCAGCGCGCGCCTGCTCGACCCACGCACCAGGCACCCAGGCGATGTGCGTCATCACCGACGTCCGCATGCTCGGCGCCTGCGCAGCCGCCTGATCCCGCAGCCGCGCGAGCGCCTCGTCGACGTCGGCGAGGCAGACGTCCTCGCCGTCCCAGGACAGGGGTGTCAGTGCCGTCGCCAAGATCGGCCGTCCCGCTGCAGGAGGTCGTCGGCGCTCGGCGGCCCCCACGACCCGCTGGGGTAGTTCGGGAACGCGGGCCGGTCGCGCTGCCACGCGGCGACGATCGCGTCGACGAGCAGCCATTGCTCGTCGACCTCGTCGGTGCGCGTGAACAGCGTCGAGTCGCCGAGCATCGTGTCGAGGATGAGGCGCTCGTACGCCTCCGGCATTCCGGTGCGGAACGCGCCGCCGTAGAGGAAGTCCATGTGGACGGTGCGGATGGTCATGCCTTGACCGGGCACCTTCGCGCCGATCGCCAGCGAGACGCCCTCGTCCGGCTGCACGTGGACGACCAGGGCGTTCGGCCGCAGCCCCTCCGCCGCGGTCTCCTCGAACGGCGGGTGCGGCGCGGCCTTGAACTGGATCGCGATCGTCGTCTCGTGCCGCGCGAGCCGCTTCCCCATCCGCACGTAGAACGGCGTGTCGGCCCAGCGCCAGTTGTTGACGTAGAGCTTCGCCGCGACGTACGTCTCCGTCATCGAATCCGGCGCGACGCCCTCCTCCTCCCGGTACGCGACGACCCCCTCGCCCTCGGCGAACCCGCGCCCGTACTGGCCGCGCACGACCGACTTCGGCCCCGGCGTGTGCAGCGCGCGCAGGACCTTGACCTTCTCGTTGTGCACGGCGTCGGAGGTGAAGTCGATCGGCGGCTCCATCGCCGTCAGCGCGAGCAGCTGCAGGAGGTGGTTCTGGAAGATGTCGCGGATCGCGCCGGCGTGCTCGTAGTAGCCCGCGCGAGCCTCGATTCCGATCGATTCCGCCACCGTGATCTGGACGTGGTCGATGAACTGGCGGTTCCAGATCGGCTCGAAGATCCCGTTCGCGAAGCGGAGCGCGAGCATGTTCTGCACCGTCTCCTTGCCGAGGTAGTGGTCGATCCGGAAGATCTCCTCCTCGCGGAAGTACTCGAGCAGGGTGGCCGTCAGCTCCTTGGCCGAGGCGAGATCGTGGCCGAACGGCTTCTCGACGACCAGGCGCGTCCAGCCGCGCTCGTCGCGCCGCTTGCCGAGCGCCGCGACGATCGTCGGGAAAGCGGGCGGCGGCACCGCGAGGTAGAAGACGCTGTTGCCGCCGAGCTGCTGGTCCTTGTTGAGACGGCCGAGGAGGTCGTGGAGCTTGTCCTCTCCGCCTGCATCGGCGAAGTCGGCGGTGACCCAGTGGAGCTGCGCGGCCAGCGCGTCCCAGACGTCCTGCCGGAACGGGTCGCGCGCGTGCTGCTTGACGGCATCCTGCATGTCCTGCCGGAACGAGTCGTCGTCCCCGTCGGTGCGCGCGACGCCGACGATCGCGAAGCGCGGCGGCAGGAGCTGGCGGACGGCGAGAGCGTAGAGCGCCGGCATGATCTTCTTGTGCGTCAGGTCGCCGGAGGCGCCGAAGATGACGAGCGCGCAGGGATCGGGTGTGCGCCGCAGGGCGAGTCCCTCCGCAAGCGGGTTCTCCTTCTGCGCCGGCTGTTGCGCGGTCTCGGTCACTGTTCCGGGCTCTTCTCCAGGTGGCCGCCGAAGCCCCTCCGCATTGCGGACAGGACCCTGTTGCCCCAGTCGGCTTCGCCGCGCGAGGCGAAGCGGTCGAACAGCGAGGCGGCGAGCACCGGCGCCGGCACGCCCTCCTCGACCGCGGCCTGCACCGTCCACCGGCCCTCGCCGGAGTCGCTCACTCGACCCGCGTACTCGTCGAGCTCCGGCGTCTCGTGCAGCGCCTCAGCCGTCAGGTCGAGCAGCCACGACGCGATCACGGAGCCGCGGCGCCAGACCTCGCTGATCGCGGCGATGTCGAGCTCGTACTTGTAGTGGTCGGGATCGCGCAGCGGCGTCGTCTCGGCGTCCGTCTCCTGCGCGTGCAGGCCGATGTTCGCGTGCTTGAGGACGTTCAGGCCTTCGGCGTACGCCTGCATGAGGCCGTACTCGATGCCGTTGTGGACCATCTTCACGAAGTGCCCCGCGCCCGAGGGGCCGCAGTGCAGCCAGCCCTGCTCCTCCGGTGCCGCGTCGCCCTCGCGGCCGGGCGTGCGAACTGCGGTGTCGACTCCGGGCGCCAGCGCCTCGAGCACCGGCGTGAGGCGGCCGACAGCCTCGTCGTCGCCGCCGACCATCATGCAGTAGCCGCGCTCGAGGCCCCAGACGCCCCCGCTGACGCCGACGTCGACGTAGTGGATGCCCCGGTCGCGCAGATCGTGCGAGCGGCGGAGGTCGTCGACGTAGTACGAGTTCCCGCCGTCGATGATCGTGTC
>DAIMGZ010000153.1:0-2709 GCA_036723535.1 Gaiellaceae bacterium | reverse complement strand
TCCAGCAGATCCAGACGGAGCTCGGCGCGGACCAGATCGTGTCCGCGCGGCTGCTCCCGATTGCCGCCGAGGAGTCCGCGGCGAGCAACGGCAAGGCTGAGGTGGCGGCGGAGGCGCTCGCGTCGGCCGAAGCCGACGCGTGACCCCAACCGTCGCGTGAGTCCAACCGTCACGGCGCTGCGCGAGCGGAAGCGCGGGCGTCTCGCCGTCGAGCTCGACGGCCGGCCGTGGCGCGTGCTGCCGACGGACGCCGTCGTGCGGGCGGGACTCGCGGTCGGGCGCCGGCTGGACCGCGGCACCGCGCGGGAGTTGGCGCGCGAAGTGCGTCGGGCGAGAGCGCTCGCGGCCGCCACTCGGTCCCTCGCCGCGAGTGATCGCTCGCGGCAAGCTCTCGAGCAGCGGCTGGCGCGGGCGGGACATTCCGCTGCTGCGCGGGAGGACGCGATCGCGGCCCTCGACCGCGCAGGAGTCCTCGACGACGCACGACTGGCGAGGAGCCGCGCAGACTTGCTCGCACGACGCGGCTACGGCGATGCCGCGATCCGGGCCGACCTCCGGCGGCTCCTGATCCCTGCCGAGGCGACCGCCGACGCGGTCGCCGCCCTCGAGCCCGAGCTCGACCGCGTTCGGCGGCAGCTCGAAGGAACGAGGGTCACGCCGGCGGTCCTACGACGCCTCACCGGCCGCGGCTTCTCACACGACACGCTCGACGACATTGCCGTGACGTTTGCGCAGGAGGCCTGAGAAGCGATACGATTCTCAGGCATTCCATTTGACGTTTTTCCTGCAAAAGCAGCTTTTCCGAAACCACAGACGATGATCGATTGCTCAGTTCCGACGACCCGGAGGTCGCGCGCGAGGTAGCGCGATTGCTTCCGGCGGCCGGTGTCTGCCGGTGAAGGTGTTTCTCGGATAGCTGCCGGGTGGGCCCGGCGCCGAATGGGACGTGTCGCCAAGGGCGGCTGGATCCCCGACCGAGGAGCCGGGCACGTGCTGATCGGGATCGGAATTGCCATCGGGATCGCCGGAGGCGTCGCCCTTGCCCTGCTCGCCGTCTCGGTCTTCGGCACGACCGGGGTCACGAAGGCCCGGCGCATCCGCGACCAGCTGCTCGAGGACGCGCGCCGCGAAGGCGACGCGGTGCGGCGCGAGGCGCAGGTCGAAGCCCGCGAGCAGGCCGTCCGGGTGCGAAGTGAGATCGACGCGGAGCTCACCGACCGGCGCGCGCAGGTGCTGAAGATCGAGGAGCGTGTCCTCGCGAAGGAGCTCGAGGTCGAGAAGAAGCTCGAGGAGCTCACGCGCCGCGACCAGGGGCTCGCCGACCGTGAAGAGCACATCCGCCAACTGCAGGAAGAGCTCAAGGAGACGAAGAGCGCAGCCCTCGCCGAGCTCGAGCGGGTGGGTGCCCTGACGCAGGCCGACGCGAAGGCGCTGCTGCTCGAGCGCGGGGTGGAGCAGGCGCGCCACGAGCTCGCGCGTCGCGTCCGGACGCTCGAGGACGAGGCGCGCGCGGAGTCGAAGCGGCGCGCACGTAACCTTGTGGCCGACGCGCTGCAGCGGGTAGCGGCGAGCCACACCGCCGAGACGACGGTAACCGTGGTGGAGCTTCCCTCCGACGACATGAAGGGCCGGATCATCGGCCGGGAGGGTCGGAACATTCGTGCGCTGGAGCACCTCACGGGCGTCGACTTCATCGTCGACGACACGCCGCATGCGGTCGTGCTCTCGTCCTTCGACGGGCTCCGCCGCGAGATCGCACGCCTGACCGTGACGAAGCTCCTCGAGGACGGGCGCATCCATCCGGCCCGGATCGAGGAGACGTACTACGAGTCGAAGGCGGAGGTCGAGGAAGTCGTGCGCCAGGCCGGCGAGCAAGCGGTCTTCGAGGCGAACTGCGGGCCGTTCCCCGACGAGCTCGTCCAGATCCTCGGCCGGCTCCGGTTTCGGACGAGCTACGGCCAGAACGTCCTCAAGCACACGCTCGAGGTCGTGCACCTCGCCGGGATCATGGCGACCGAGCTCGAGGCAAGCGTCCAGACGGCGAAACGCGCGGCGATGCTCCATGACATCGGCAAGGCGATGACGCACGAGGTGGAGGGGTCGCACGCGCTCATCTCGGCCCAGCTCGCACGCCGCTACGGCGAATCGCAGGGCGTCGTCCACGCCATCGAGGCGCACCACTACGAGGTGCAGCCGCAGACGGTGGAGGCTGTCCTCTTGATTGCGGCCGATGCCGTCTCCGCGAGCCGTCCGGGTGCCCGCGGCGAGAGCCTCCAGCAGTACATCAAGCGCCTCGAGGCTCTGGAGGAGCTCGCTGCCTCGAAGCCCGGCGTCGAGAAGGTCTACGCCCTCCAGGCCGGGCGCGAGGTCAGGGTGATCGTCAGCCCCGGCGACGTCGACGACGACGCGGCGGCGCTCCTCGCCCACGAGATCGCCCGTGAGATCGAGGATCGGCTCGAGTATCCCGGCCAGGTGAAGGTCACCGTGATCCGCGAGAGCCGCGCCATCGACGTCGCGAAGAACCACACCGCGACCACCGCGCACCCGCCGGTGCTTGAGCAGCCCGATCCGGCCGCCGATTCGCCGATCCAGGCCGCTTAAGGGCGCCCGGAGAGCCCGGGTACCCTTCCGACGTGCGCCGCTACCACGTCACGACGTTCGGCTGCCAGATGAACGCCCACGATTCCGAGCGGATCAAGGGCCTGCTCG
>DAIMGZ010000152.1:0-2724 GCA_036723535.1 Gaiellaceae bacterium | reverse complement strand
CTCGCGTCGGCGTTCGGGCTGATCTTCGCGCCCGATCATGCCAATGTCGCATCCGAGCTCGCGCGCGTCAGCCGCTTGGGCGGCCGGCTTGGTTTCACGGCGTGGAAGCCGAACCCCAAGCTCGGCGAGCTCTACCGCCGCTTCAGCGACGAGCCCATCGAGGGCCGCGAGTCGTACGAGTGGGGCCGGGAGGACCACGTCGAGGACATGCTGGGCCAGGATTTCGAGCTGGAGTTCGAGGACGGAACCCTGTGGCTCGAGGCAGGGTCCGGCGAGGAGATCTGGAAGCTCTTCTCCGAGTCGGCCCCGCCGGTGATCGCTCTCATCGAGCGCCTCGACGCGGAGACGGGAGAAGAGTTCCACCGCGCCTTCGTCGAGCTCTACGAGAGCTATCGGACGAAGGACGGAGGCGTGCGCGCGCCGCGCCGCTATCTGCTCGTCGTCGGCAGGAGAAAGTGAGCGAGGCAGTTGAGCTCCTGCAGGGGCTGATCCGGCTCGACACCACGAATCCGCCGGGCAACGAGACCGCGGCCGCCGAGCTGCTGCGCGACTACCTCGAGGCGGCCGGCGTCGAGTGCGAGCTCCACGCGCGGATCCCCGAGCGCGCGAATCTCGTCGCCCGCATCCGAGGCCGCGGCGACGGCCCTTCCCTCGCCATGCTCTCGCACACCGACGTGGTGCTCGCCGACGCATCTGAGTGGGAACGCGATCCGTTCGGCGGCGAGCTCGTCGGCGACGACGTGTGGGGTCGCGGTGCGCTCGACATGAAAGGCGAGGTCGCGGCGAGCGCAGTCGCCATGGCGACGCTCGCGCGGGAGGGGTGGCGCGGCTCGGGCGACCTGATCTTCGTCGCGGCCGCTGACGAGGAGGTCGGCGACGGCTTCGGGCTCGAGTGGCTCGTCGATGAGCATCCCGATGCCGTACGCGCCGACTTCTCCGTCAACGAAGGCGCGGGCGACCGCGTCGAGCTCGGCGGCAAGGTGCTCTATCTCTGCTCGACGGCGGAGAAGATGAGCTCGCCGTTTTGGCTCGTCGTCCACGGGCGCAGCGGCCACGCGTCGATGCCGGGGATCGCCGACAACGCGCTCGTCAAGGCTGCCGCGCTCATCGCGCGCCTCGGCGCGTTTCAGGCCGAGCCGCAGCTGATCCCGGAAGTGGAAGCGTTCCTTGCGGCACTCCTGCCCGCGCCGCCGTCACCGGCCGGCGCGCTGGCCGCCGCCCACGGGATCGCCCCGCTCGCCGCGGAGCTGATCGAGCCGCTCCTCGCGATGACCGTCGCGCCGACGATGGTGCACGCCTCCGACAAGCGGAACGTGATCCCCGCCGTCTGCGAAGTGACGGTCGATGTCCGGCTCCTGCCCGGCCAGACGCCTGAGGAGGCCGAGACGACCCTGCGCGCCTGGCTTGGCGACGGCGCGTACGAGCTCGTCAACATCGAGCGGCAGGGCGGCACCCGCTCGCCGATCGGCGGCCTGCTCTGGGATGCCGTCCAGTCGTTCGTCGCCGCGGAGGAGCCCGGTGCGGTCGCGGCCCCGACGTGCGTCGCGGGCTTCACCGACTCGCACTGGCTGCGTGAGGCGTTCGGCACGGTCGCCTACGGTTTCTTCCCGGCGCGCGCGATGGACTCGGAACTCGCAGCTCGGCTGATTCACTCGGCGAACGAGCGCATTCCCGTCGCCGACCTCGAGCTCGGCGTGCGGTTCATGCGCCACGCCGCCCGGGCCGTCTGCGGCTGATGTTCGAGCTGCATGAGCCCGAGGGCGCGTTCGAGCGTCTCGAGGCCTACCTGGACGAGCAGCTCCGCCCCGGCACGATCGCGGACGTCTACCTCGGCTACGGCCTCTCGGCGCCGCTGCGGCGCCACCCCGGGCACCTGCCCCCGGAGCCGTGCGCCTTGCCGCTCCTTGCCTGCTCGGTGCGGCCCGACGAGCCTTGTGTTGACTCATCGCAAAGATCGTTCCGGGTCGGCGAGTGGGAGGCAAGCTGGGAGCCGGCCGACTACGCGGCCGCAGTCGACGCGGTGCGGGAGGCGATCCGGCGGGGCGACGTCTACCAGGTGAACCTCGTCCAGCACCTCGCCGCCCCGTTCACAGGCGACCCGCGCGCGCTCGCGACCGCGCTCGCGCCGCTCGCGCCGCTGCAGCCCCGCCCGTTCGTCGGGCCGGGGTGGGCAATTGTCTCCGCGTCGCCCGAGCTCTTCCTGGCGCGCCGCGGCGACCGGATCTGGACGATGCCGATCAAGGGGACGCGGCCGCTCGGCGAGGACGTGGACGACGACAAGGATGCGGCCGAGCACGTGATGATCGTCGACCTCGAGCGCAACGATCTCTCGCGGGTCTGCGAACCGGGCACGATCCGCTGGCCCGAGCTGATGGCACAGCGAGAGCTCGCCGGCGTCACGCACCTTGTCTCGACGGTCGAAGGACGGCTGCGACCCGGCGTCTCGCTCGCGGAGATCCTGCACGCGACGTTCCCCGGCGGCTCGATCACGGGTGCGCCGAAGGTCTCCGCGGTCGATCACATCGCGCGGCTCGAGCCGGTCGGGCGCGGCGCGTCGATGGGGGCGCTCGGGACGATCCGCCCCGGCGGCGACTTCGACCTGGCGCTGACGATCCGCACATTTGCGGTCGCAGACGGCCGCTTGCACCTCTGGGCGGGCGGCGGGATCGTCTGGGACTCCGACCCGGACGCGGAGATCGAGGAGTCGTGGGTGAAGGCGCGGCC
>DAIMGZ010000151.1:0-2791 GCA_036723535.1 Gaiellaceae bacterium | reverse complement strand
AAGCCGCTCGTCCACCAGATCACGAACTACGTCGTCATGAACGAGACGGCGAACGCGACGCTCGCCATCGGTGCGCTTCCGGTGATGGCGCATGCGCGGGAGGAGGTCGAGGAGATGGTCGGCCTCGCTTCCGCGCTCGTGCTCAACATCGGCACGCTCTCGGAGCACTGGATCGAGGCGATGCTCCTCGCCGGCGGGGCGGCGAGCGCTCACGGGATTCCGGTCGTCCTCGACCCGGTCGGCGCCGGGGCGACCGCCTACCGCACCGATACGGCCCGGCGGATCCTCGAGGAGGTGCGCGTGACCGTGCTGCGCGGCAATCCGGGCGAGGTGGCGACCCTCGTCGGCGCGGACGCCGAGGTGCGCGGCGTCGAGTCGATCGCGAGCGGGCTCGAGTCGGCGGAGCTCGCCCGGGAGGCCGCGCGCCAGCTCGGGCTCGTCGCCTCGGTCACCGGGCCGGTCGACCACGTCTCTGACGGCGAGCGGGTGCTCGCGGTCGCGAACGGCCATCCGTTGCTCGCCGCCGTGACCGGCACGGGCTGCATCTCCTCCGCGCTCACCGGCTGCTTCCTCGCCGCCAAGCCGGACGAGCCGCTCGAGGCAGCGGCCGAGGCGCTCGCCGCGCTCGGCGTCGCCGCGGAGGATGCCGCTGCCGGAGCCGGCGGGCCGGGCACCTTCCACGCGCGGCTCTACGACGCCCTCGCGGCGCTCGACCCGGACACGCTTGACGGGCGGGCACGCGTTAGCGAGTCGTGACGACGCTCGCCGAGGTGGGCGAGTTCGGGCTCCTCGCGGAGCTGGAACGGCGCGGGCTGGCGCAGGGGATCGAGCACGACGCGGCGGTGGTCGAGGGGCTCGTCGTGACCCAGGACGCGCTCGTGGAGGGCGTCCACTTCCGCTTCGACCTGCTGAGCTGGCGAGAGCTCGGGGCGCGCGCCGCCGCTGTCAACCTCAGCGATCTTGCCGCGTCGGGCGCCGAGCCGCTCGCGCTGCTCGTCTCGCTCGGGCTGCCGCCGGAGACCGAGCTCGAGGACGTGCTCGAGCTCTACGTCGGCTTGAACGAGCGCGGCGTGGCGGTGCGCGGCGGCGACACGACCCGTGCCGACCGCGTCGTCCTGTCCGTCACCGCGCTCGGTCGCGCGGACCGCGTGCCCGGCCGCGCCGGAGCGCGTCCCGGTGACCTCGTCGTCGTAACGGGGCCGCTCGGCGCCGCAGGCGCCGCGTTCCGCGCGGGGAAGCTGCCGCCCGTGCCGGACCGCGTGGAGGAGGGGAAGCGGCTCGCCCGCGTCGCGACGGCCATGCTCGACCTCTCCGACGGGCTCGCGCGCGATGCCGGCCACATCGCGGAACGCTCGGGCGTTCGCCTCGCGCTCGAGCTCCAGCGCGTTCCTCTCGCCCCCGGCGCCGAGCTCGACGACGTCGGCTTCGGCGAGGACTACGAGCTCCTCGCGACGACGCCGGACGCGCTCGGCTTCCCTGTCATTGGCCGGGTCGAGGAGGGAGAGGGCGTGGAGCTGACGCTGAGCGGCGAGCCGTACGAGCTAGCCGGCTGGGAGCACTTCCGCTAGCCACTGCTCGAAGTGCGCCTTGGGGCGCACGCCGACGACGGACCCTCGCGGCTCACCGCCGGAGAAGAGGATCACCGTTGGGATCGACAGCACGTCGTAGCGCGAGGCAATTCCGGGCTCTTCGTCGACGTTCACGCGCGCGACCTCGACGGCGAGCTCCTCGAGGATGGGTTCCAGCGCCTTGCATGGGCGGCACCACGGCGCCCAGAAGTCGACGAGCAGCGGCCCGCCTGCGATCGCCTCGTCGAATGTGGCCTCGTCGAGCTCGCTCACAACCGTCCTGCCAACGCGGCCAACCGTAGCGCCGGCACCTTCCAGACGGCCTCGAGCACGATCGACCGGCTCATCTTCGACTGGCCGGCCGTCCGGTCGACGAAGCGGATTGGCACCTCGACGACATGGAAACCCTTGCGCAACGTGCGATACGTCGTCTCGATCTGGAAAACGTAGCCGGCGGCGTCGATCGACTCGAGGTCGATCGACTCGAGCACGCGCCTGCGGAAGCACTTGAACCCTCCGGTCGCGTCGTGGATCGGCATCAGGAGGACGCGCGTGTAGATCGACGCGCCGCGCGAGATCAGCCGCCGTAGGAGCCCCCAGTTGGCGGTGCCGCCACCGGCGACATAGCGGGAGCCGAGCGCAAGATCGGCGCCTTCCTCGACAGTCGCAATCAACCGCGGCACGTCCACCGGGTCGTGCGAGAAGTCGCAGTCCATCTCGAGCACGAGCTCTGCGCCGCTCGCGAGGACGTGCCGGAACCCGTCGACGTAGGCACGTCCGAGTCCCTCCTTGCGGGGCCGGTGCAGCACTTCGACCCACGGCAGCTCGGTCGCGAGCCGGTCGGCGATCTCACCGGTGCCGTCGGGCGAGCTGTCGTCGATCACGAGCACGCGGCCGTCCTCCGGCAGCACCGCCCCGAGCGCGCGCACCATCTTCTCGAGGTTCTCGCGCTCGTTGTAGGTCGGCAGGCAGACGACGGCCCCGGGCACGCCTCCTATCATCGCTGCGTGGCCGAGCTACCGCGGAACTCCGACGTCGCCGACCAGATCGAACTCCTCGCGGACCTGCTCGAGCTCGAGGGCAAGGACACCTTCCGCGTCGTCGCCTACCGCCGCGCGGCCGCCCGGGTGCGGGAGACGTCGAGCTCCGTCGCGCAGCTCGCGCTCGACGGCCGGGCCAAGGAGCTGCAGGGGATCGGCAAGACGATCGAGGAGAAGATCGTC
>DAIMGZ010000150.1:0-2791 GCA_036723535.1 Gaiellaceae bacterium | reverse complement strand
TGGTCGGCGCCGATCTCGCGAACCTCGTCAACGAGGCAGCGCTGCTCGCCGCGCGGTTGGGGAGGACCGAGGTCGCTGCCTCCGACTTCGCGCAGTCGCTCGAGAAGATCATCCTCGGTGCGGAGCGGAAGATCATGCTGACGCCGGCCGACCGCCGCCGCACCGCCTACCACGAGGCCGGGCATGCGCTCGTAGGGATGCTGACCGCGGACGCCGACCCGGTGCGCAAGATCACCATCGTGCCGCGTGGCCTGTCGCTCGGCGTGACCCTTTCGACGCCGGACGTCGACCGGTTCAACTACTCGCGTTCCGAGCTCGACGCGCGCATCAAGACGGCGCTCGGGGGCCGCGCGGCGGAAGAGGTCGTCTTCGGCGACCAGACGACAGGCGCCGAGGGCGACATCGCCCAGGTGACGGTGCTCGCGCGGCACATGGTCGGTCGCTGGGGGATGAGCGCGACGATCGGGATGGTCGCAGTCCTGCCGAGCGACAGCGCCAATCCCTGGGGCGAGCTCGCATCGCCGCGGACGCTCGAGCTCGTCGACGAGGAGGTGCGGCGAAAGGTCGAAACCGCCTACGAAGACGTCGTCGGCCTGCTCACCGCCGAGCGCGCGCGGCTCGACGCGCTGGCCGAGGCGCTGCTCGAGCACGAGACGCTCGACCAGATCGACGCCTACCGAATCGCCGGCCTCAGCGAGCCGGAGCGGCTTCCCGTCGACTGATCAGCCGGCCCGGTGGCCGTTGCCCGTCCGGAACACGCGCTCCTCGTCGTCGTAGCGCACCCGCGCCCAATGGAGCCTGTGCTCCTCGAAGCTCCGTGACACGGCCTTGATGAAGTCTTCCGTCTCCTTTCGGCTCTTTGCTTCGAGGCGGATGACGCCGAGGCCCCTCCACGACTCTGCACGCGCCTTGACCGGCAGCCGTTGGGCGATGAGCTCTGCCTCCGCCTTCGAGGCGGCCTCGATGGTGACGCGAACGGACATGACCCCCCTTCCCTGGTCGTACGCCAACGCTCCAGCAAACCCGCCGACGCGGGAGTGCCGCGCAGCCGCAGTAAGACGCGTTGCGGGCGGGACTAGCGGCTCATCCGCCGTCTGCGCACGCGCATGTACGCGAAGAGCAGGACGACGAAGATGACCGCGAGGATGACGTATACCATTAGTCCTCCAGTTCTGAGCGAGACGAAGCTTTCCTGCGAAGTATCGTCGGGTTTTTCCGGAATGTCCCCCCCGTCCGGAGGGTTCGAAACCCACGATGTGGGGGTGATGACTGGTTAGCCGAGCGCCCTCTCGATCGCCAGCGCCACGATCTCCCGCGACGTTGTCCCCTCCGCGCTGACGCGGTGGCTGAGCACGAACGGCGCGAGCCACGTCACGTCCTCGATCTCGACGGAACTGCGGCCCTGAGCCGCCGCGCGCGCCTTGGCCGCCGTCAGCAGATGCCGCGACGCGCGAGGGCTCGCGCCCAGCTCGATGCCCTCCGTCGAGCGCGTGTGACGAACGACGCGGACGCACATCCGTGCCGCCTCCTCGCTGACGTGCACCTCGTCCACGACCTCCTGCGCGACGAGGAAGGCGCGCTCGCCGAGGAGTGGAGAGATGTCGCCCAGCATGTCCGGGATAACGCCGCGGTGCGGCAGGTCGAGCGTCCGTAGCTCTGCGCTCTCGTCGCCGTACTCGAGGTCGAGCTTGACGAGGAAGCGGTCGAGCTGCGACTCCGTGATAGGGAAGACCCCCTCGTGCTCGTATGGGTTCTGGGTCGCCATGACGAAGAACGGCGGGTCGATGAAGTAGGTGCGCCCGCGGAGCGTCACGTGGCGCTCCTGCATGGCCTCGAGTAGACCTGCCTGTACGCGCGGCGGGGTGCGGTTGATCTCGTCGGCGAGAAGGACGTTCGTGAAGATCGCTCCGCGCTCGAGCACGAGCTCGCCGCCCCGCATCTCCATCGTCCCGAGCAGCTCGCTCGGGGTCGTGTCGGGCGTGAACTGGACACGCTGGAAGTTGGCGCCGAGCACGCGCGCCATCGCCTGCGCGAGCAAAGTCTTCGCGGTTCCGGGCGGCCCCTCGAGGAGGACGTGGCCGCGGGCGAGGGCCGCGACGAGCATCAGGTCGACAGCCTCGTCGTGGCCGATAACGGCCTTGGCGACCTCGAGCCGCGCGCTGGCGAGCAGCTCGCTTAGCCGCTCGGCCGCGTCTTCTTCGCGAATCAGATCTCTTGGTTCAGCGACCACGTCTGCCATCGTCGATCTCCTTAGCCGAGGAAGAAGGCCAGAATCCCGCCGAGGGCCAGAAACGGCCCGAAGGGGAGCGCGTCCTTGCGCGCCGAGACGCCGCGCGTGGCCAGCACGTACAGGGCAGCTATGAGCAGCCCGGTGAAGGCGATCAGGGTCGCCCCGAGCGTCTTCGATCCGAGCGCGAGCCCGAGCAGGAAGCCGAGCTTCGCATCGCCCATGCCGAGGCTGCCGGGGAAGAACGCCGCGAAGGCGAAGAAGAAGCCGCCGAGCGCGGCGCCCGCTGCGAGGTGCCCGAGGAAATCGCCCGGGGTGCTCGCGGCGACGATGAGTCCCACGGCGAGGCTCGCGGGGAGGATGATCGCGTTCGGGAGCAGCCTCTGCTTTACGTCGATCGCCGCCAGCAGGACGAGCGCTGGGCAGAGGACGGCGCCGACGAGCGCATGGCCGTGGATGCCGAAGCGGGCGAAGCTGCCGGCGATGGCGGCGAGCGCTGCCGCCCCCACGAGCACGCGCAGCCTGCCCGTCGGCAACAGATCCGAGAGCGGACGGCGCGCGATT
>DAIMGZ010000149.1:0-2805 GCA_036723535.1 Gaiellaceae bacterium | reverse complement strand
TGCTCGAGCTGCACGGGCTGGAGGCGGATGCCGTGATCGGGCGGCACGGCGGCCGCTCGAGGCTGCAGAAGGCGCGTCAGATGACGCACCGGCTTGGGGCGCTGCGACGGTGGGCCCGCGGCCGCGACTTCGACGTCGCGCTGGCACACGGGTCGCACGAGCTGACGATCTCGGCGCGACGGCTCGGGATCCCGAGCTCGACGACGTTCGACTACGAGTTCGCGACGCTCCAGCACCAGCTCGGGTGCCGCGCAGCGACGCGCGTGGTGGTACCCGCGGCGATCCCGCCGGAGCGGCTCCAGCCGTACGGCGTGCGGCCGCCGAAGCTCGTCCAGTACCCGGGGCTGAAGGAGGAGTACTACCTCGCGAACTTCGAACCCGACAGGTCGCTGCTCGAGCGGTTCGGCGTCGACCCGTCCCGCGTGCTCGTCGTCCTGCGGCCGCCGCCCGACGTGTCGCTGTACCACCGGCACTCGAACCCGCTCTTCCCGCAGACGCTCGAGCATCTCGGCCGGGCCGAGAACGTGCAGGCGTTCGTGCTGCCGCGGACGGAGGAGCAGCGGGAGTTCGTACGCGGGCTCGCGTTGCCGTCGGTGATCCTGCCGGAAGACGCCGTCGACGCCCAGAGCCTGATCGCGCTCGCCGACCTCGTCGTCTCGGCCGGGGGGACAATGAACCGCGAGGCGGCGGCGCTCGGCGTGCCGGTCTACACCACGTACGGAGGCCGGCTTGGGGGCGTGGACGAGGAGCTGATCCGAGAGGGACGGCTCAAGCCGCTCACCGACCCGCGGGCGCTCGAGCTGACGAAGCGCGATGCGGCGGCGTCGGCGCGGGTACGGCGCGACCCGGCGGAGATGCTGCGGCTCCTTCTCTCGGCGCTCGACGGCTGAGGCGTTGCCTCGCCGGCGCGCGGGCGGCAACGGCCGTCGACTACCGGCGCGGACGCCGCACGCGAACCCGCGTGAGCACCCACGCCGCAGCGGCACCCAGCAACGTCAGCACGTTCGTCGTCGCGCACGTCCGGCAGACGCCGCAACACGCCTGCGCCGCGGGAGCGAGCTCGCCCGCCCGGTTCAAGACCGGAAGCGCCTTGATCTGTGCGCGCTCCAACATCGCTATCAGTGTAGAGCGCCAAAACGGCGCGACGCTCAGCCGACAATCGGCCAAACCCCCACCCAGGGTGGGGAGCCTTTCCCGCCGCCCTCGGCGGATGACGGTACCGCCGGAGCCGTGCCGAAACGGTCGTAAGTTCCAGCCGGATCCGCGCGGAGCGAACTCGCGGGCGGCGCCGAGTCGGGCTCAGTCGGCCCGATCGAGTCGCGGGTCGCCGGCCGGCGACGACGGCGCGACCTGGTCCGGCGTCTCCAGCGGAGACGGCGCCGGGGGCGTCTCGACCCCAGGTGCGAGCCGCCGTGGCTCATGCACGACCTTCCGGAGCTTTCCGACCACCTCGAGCGTGTCCCCCTCGTCGGCGAGACGCTCGAGCTCCGTGAGCTGCTCCTCGAGCCAGTCCGGATCGACCGGGGGTCGGCTCAGGCGCAGGATCTTCGGATGCGTCGTCTCCCCGACCGCCTCGTCCTTGCTCCAGAGCTCCTCGTGGATCTTCTCCCCCGCTCGCGAGCCCACGAACGCGATCCGCACGTCGCGCGACGACGTCACGGGGTCGTCCGGCAGGCGCGGCTCCTTGCCGGAGAGGCGGATCATGTTCTGCGCGAGGTCGACGATCTTCACCGGCTCACCCATGTCGAGCACGAAGACCTGGCCGCGGCCACCGATCGCGCCCGCCTGGACGACGAGCGACACGGCTTCGGGGATCGTCATGAAGTACCGCGTCATCTCGGGATGCGTCACCGTCACCGGCCCGCCGCGCTCGATCTGCTTGCGGAAGATCGGGATCACGCTCCCCGACGAGTTGAGGACGTTGCCGAAGCGCACCGCCACAAAGCGTGTCGAGACGTCGCGGCGGTGCCCGAACGACTCGACGATCCACTCGCAGAGCGCCTTCGACTGGCCCATCACGGTCTTCGGGTTGACGGCCTTGTCCGTCGAGATGAAGACGAACCGCTCGACGCCGAACTCGGCCGCGAGCTCGACGAGGATGCGCGTGCCGGCGACGTTGTTGCGCACCGACTCGAGCGGATGGGTCTCCAGCATCGCGACGTGCTTGTACGCGGCGGCGTGGAAGACGACGGTCGGCTTGTACTTCTCGAACACCTCACGCTTGAGCGCCTTCCGATTCTTCACGTCGATGAGCTTCGGCAGCGCGGCGGTGAAGTCGCGCTCCGTGAGCTCCCGCTCGATCTCGAACAGCGGCCCTTCGGCGTTGTCGACGAGAATCAGCCGTGACGGGCGGACGCGCGCGATCTGGCGGCAGAGCTCCGAGCCGATCGAGCCGCCGGCGCCGGTGACGAGCACGACCTGCCCTTCGAGATATTCGGCGACCTCGTGGAAGTCGACCTCCACCTGCTCGCGGCCGAGCACGTCCTGCACCTGCACGGGACGGATCTGGCCGGCGAGGCCGACCTCGCCCGTGATGAGCTCGTACAGGCCCGGCAGCGTCTTCACGACGATGCGCAGCTGCTGTGCCGTTTCCACGATCCGCCGGCGAACCTCGCCCGAGACGGAAGGCATCGCGATCAGCACCTCGTCGGGTCGGTGCTCGCGCAGGACACGTGGCAGCTCGTCGATCGTGCCGAGCACCCGGACGCCCATGATCCGCGTGTGGCGCTTGCGGGGATCGTCGTCGACGAACCCGATCGGCGTGTAGTTCAGCATCCGCGACCGCTGCATCTCCTGCACGATCAG
>DAIMGZ010000148.1:0-2818 GCA_036723535.1 Gaiellaceae bacterium | reverse complement strand
CGCGCGGCGAGCGTGCGGGATGCCACTCCGGGAAGCCGAGCGCGTCGAAGTTGTAGCGCGTCGTCTCGACCTCGCGGCCGTCGACGATCTCGTAGCCGAGGCCGAGGAAGATGTCCTCGACGTCGCGGCGCACGAGGGTCGACGGGTGGAGCGTGCCGCGCGGGCGCAGCTTGGGCGGCCCGACCAGGCCCGCCGGCAGCGTCACGTCGACGCGCTCCGTCGCGAGCCGCTCCTCGAGCTCGGCCCGCGCCAGCTCCGCCTCCCGCGCGGCAAGTGCGGACTCGACGGTCTCGCGCACTGCGTTCAGCGTCATCCCGGTCTCGCGGTCACGCACCTCGCGCAAGGCGAGCTTCAGCGCGCTGCGGCGGCCAAGATAACGGACGCGCACGTCGTCGAGCGCTGCAAGCGACCTCGCCTGGGCCGCGGCAGCGAGCGCCTCCTGCTCGAGGTCATCGGGATCCACGGCGGCGACTGTATCCAACGGTTTCTCCTCCTTTCTCGGGCACGGGAACAGCGGCGGCTCACGCCCCGGCTCGAGCTGCGGAGGAGACGACGCCTATCTAGCGCGCCGACGCCCCGGCGACGAGCCGGGGCTGCGTAAAGGCGAACGCACGCAAAGCAAGCATCTGCGCCGATACTACTCACGATGAGCGAGTACGACGCCTGGGCTCCCGTGTACGACGCGTGGGCCGCCGACATGACGGATGACGCGGCTCACTACGTCTCGCTCGCGCGCGAGGCGGACGGGCCGATCGTCGAGCTGATGGTGGGCAGCGGCCGCGTGGCCATCGAGGTCGTGCGCGAGACGGGGAAGCCGCTGCTCGGGATCGACTCCTCGCCCGCGATGCTCGAGATTGCGCGGGAACGTTCGGCGGGGCTGCCGCTCGAGCTGCGGCTCGGCGACGTCCGCGACCTCGAGCTCGAGGAACCGGCGGCACTGATCTACGTCCCGTTCCGCTCCCTCCTCCACCTGCACGGCTGGCAGGAGAAGCGGAACGTGTTCGAGCGCGTTTCGAGGTCATTGCGGCCCGGCGGGCGGTTCGCCTTCAACGCCTTCGTCTTCAGCCACACGATCGCGGCGCGGCTCGACGGGACGACGCAGGACAACAACGGCGTCGTGCACACGCTCCGCTACGTGCCGGCCGACAATCGGATCGACATCGAACGCGACGACGGCGCGACGATTCACCTCTGGTGGGCCACGAAGTCCGAGTGGGAAGGCCTGCTCGACGTGGCGGGCCTCGAGGTCGAGGCGCTGTACGGGGGCTTTCAGCGGGAGCCGTACACCGACGAGTCGCTCGAGATGGTCTGGGTCGCCCGCAAGCCCTGAGCGCCTACGACCCCATTGCGCGGCTCTACGACCCGTGGAGCGCGAGTGTCGTCGAGGACATCTCCTTCTACGTCGACGAAGCGCTGGCCGCCGGCGGCGAGGTGGTGGAGCTCGGCGTCGGCACCGGCCGAATCGCAATTCCGACCGCGCTGGCCGGCGTGCACGTGGTCGGCGTCGACTCGTCCGCCGAGATGCTCGCGGTCTGCGGCGAGCGGGCGCGAGAGGCAGGCGTCGAGGCGCGGCTCGACCTGCGGCTCGGCGACCTGCGCCGGCCTCCGGTGGACGAGCGCGTTCCGCTCGTCACGTGTCCGTTCCGGTCGTTTCTCCATCTTGGGGACGACGGCGAGCGGCTCCAAGCGCTTCGCGCCGCACGGGAGCTGCTCCAGCCCGGTGGGCGCCTCGTCTTCGACGTCTTCACGCCGTCGCGAGAGGACATCGAGGAGACGCACGGCCGCTGGCTCGAGCGCGAGCCGGGCATTGAGGAGCGCGCGGACTGGGATCTCGCGGCCCAGACGCTCACGCTCTCGGTGCGCGGCTCCCAGGGCGCGTCGTCGATGACGCTGTGGTGGATCGAGCCCGAGCGATGGCATTCGCTGCTCGCCGAGGCCGGCTTCGAGGTGCTCGCGTGCTACGGCTGGTTCGACCGGCGGCCCTTCGCCGGAGGCGAGGACAGCGTCTGGATCGCGCGCCGAAAATGATCCCGCGCAAATTGCGACAAAAACTTGACGGCGGGTCTTGATCCGGTGACGGCCGTCGCATAGGTTCCTTCTTGCGCCGAGTACGGAACGCGAGTAGGTCGAAACCTCGACCGAGCGGTCGGACGAAGAGGGAGCAATCCCGAAGCGGAGGGCCGGTTGGACGAGGGGGACGAAAGCGAAACCGGCTCGGCGAATTCTTTGGTCCGGCCCCCGCAAGGGGGTCGGCCTCTTTTCTAGGCCTGGTCTCGACGCGCGAGCTCGTAGAGCGCGATCGCACCCGCCATCGCGACGTTGAGCGACTCGCTTCCTCCCGGCTGAGGGATCGAGGCGCGCTCGTCGCACTGCTCGAGCACCTCGGGCGGCAGCCCATCCCGCTCCGCGCCGAGCACGAGCACCACGGCGCTGTCCAAATGCAGCTCGGGCAGCGGGATGCCGCCGCTCGGCACGAGGGCGACGCGCTTCCCCGGAGGCTCGTCGAACCCGCTCAGCGGCACGCGGAAGATCGACCCCATCGAGGCACGCACCGCTTTCAACCCCGCGGGATCGGCGCACCCCTCGGACAGCGCCACGCCGGCGCCGAAGGCATCCGCGGCGCGCAGCAGCGTGCCGACGTTGCCGGGATCGCCGACGCGCCACAGCGCGAGCGTGACCGGGCGCGTTCCGCGCGGGAGGTCGTCGCGCCGGAAGACGGCGACGACGCGCGGCGGATGCGCGAGCGCCGACACTTCGGCGAGCAGCTCCGGCGCCACGTCTTCGCCCCTGCCGCCGAAGGCGGGAACTTCCGGCCGGG
>DAIMGZ010000147.1:0-2935 GCA_036723535.1 Gaiellaceae bacterium | reverse complement strand
GCACGCCTGCGACCTGCGCCTCGATCACGGCGAGGCAGAGGCCCTCGAAGAGCGAAGGGAACGCGAAGACATCGAGCGAGGCGAGGATGTCGGGCACGTCGGTGCGCGAGCCGAGGAAGCGGACGTTCGGGCCGGTCGTGCGCTCGAGCTCGCCGCGGAGCTCGCCGTCGCCGGCGATCACGAAGTCCACCTCCGGTACGAGCGCGGCCGCCTCGAGCAGCGTCCGGTGATCCTTCTGCTCGGCGAGGCGCGCGACGTTGCCGACGAGCGGGCGGCCATCACGCTTGTCGAGCGCCGGCCGGCCCGAGGCGAAGCGCTTCACGTCGATCCCGAGAGGCACGACGTGACTCGGCGTGCGCCCGTCGCGCTCGCGATCGGCCTCGGACGTGTAGATCACCTCCGGCCTCGTCGCCCAGCCGAGGTGTTGCCAGAACCGCCCCGCGAGGTTGTCGCGGCGCGGCAGCTCCGGGGTGTGATGGGTGACGAGGATGCGCTGCACCCGCGCGAGCCGCGCGGCGACGAGGGCCTGCGGCCAAACGTCCGTGACGTGGACGAGCCTCGGCCGCGAGGCGCGGAGGAACCGCGCAATCCCCGCCACGGACGGCTCGATCCGGATCGACCGTACGGGCAACGACTCGAATTCCTCGACGCCAGGGTGGAGCAACACGGTTTCCTCGCGGAGCCCGCGCGCGATCGCCTCGACGTACCGCTCGACCGCGCCGTACGCCGGAGCAGGGTGCAGCAGGACGATCACGCGTGGCCGATCCCGTCGAGGAGGGCGTCGACGGTGCGGCGCCACGTGAACTCCCCCGCTCGTTCCAGGCCGCGACGGCGAAGGTCGTCCACGAGACCCGGCTCCTCGAGAACGCGGACGAGCGCGTCGGAAAGCGCTCCTGCGTCCCGAGGATCGGCGAGCACCGCGGCGTCGCCGACGACCTCGGGAGTCGAGGTCGAGGTCGAGGCGACGACCGGCGTTCCACACGCCATCGCCTCGAGCGGCTGGTAGCCGAAGCCCTCGTAGAGGGTTGCGTCGACGTAGGCGGCCGCGCCTCGGTAGAGGTCGACGAGCTCCTCGTCCGAGACGCGCCCGAGAAACTCGACCCCTTCGGCGACCCGGCCGGCCGCGCCTCCCGCGACGAGCAGGCGCACGGGCTCGCGCAGCCGGGCGCGCGCGAGCGCAAACGCGTGCAGGACGGCGTCCGTGTTGTCGCGCGGATCCGTCGAGCCGAGATGGAGCACGTAGCGCTCACCGCCCCGCCCAGGCCCCGGCGAGAAACGCGGGTCGAGCCCCGGATAGACGACGCGCACGTCCAGCCCCGGAAGCGCAGTGCGCAGCTCCCGCGCGGTCGCCTCCGAGCCGGCCAGAACGCGTGAGGCGCGACGGAGGCTCGGCTTCCAGAGCAGGCGCGTCACTGCGTCGGAGCCGCGCTGATACGCGCCGGCATCCCGGTTCTGCTCGATGCGCCGCGCCGGCAGCTCGTAGAGCCAGACCACGAAGCGACCGCCGGGAACGACCGGCAGGCGCTCAGTGAAAGTCAGCACCGCGTCGAAGCGCCGGGCAGCCCGGGCGAGTCCTACCTGCTCCCAAAGAAGCGCCGGCCGCGCACGAACGGCCTCGATGGGCGCGGCGAGCGCCACGTCGGCCTGGACGAGCGCCGTGACGTCGACACCGTCGGCGGCAAGCGCCTCGGCCGTGCCCTTCGCGACGCGGCCGATTCCCTTGGCTCCCGGGGCGACCGCCGTAGCGTCAACCGCAAGCCGCATCACGCGCGCGCCCGGCGGCGGTGCCGGACGACCCGCGCCGGCGCGAGCGTGCGCACAAGGCGTGTGAGCTGCTTGCGATTCATTCCGCGCGGCGACAGGACGAGCGAGCGCAGGAAGAGGCTGCGCGCCTGCGGGATGTCGCCTGCCGCGTACCACGAGAGCGCTGCCCGGCGGTAGAACGTCGCGCGTGCGTTGCGCGCATACGGCCGGAGGGCCGCCGGCAACGCGTCGCTGCCGAAAAACTCGTCGGCGTGCCGGACGCAGTCCGCGCCCATCCGCTCGCGCCGAGAGAGCTGCTTCGACTCGGGATGGAGCCGGAACGCAGCGACCGGCTCATGGATCCGAACCATGCGACCCACTGTGCCGAGCCGGAGGTAGAGCTCGCTGTCGAACAGCGCCCAGGCGCGCTCGTTCAGCGGGCCGGCGAGCTCCCAGCCGCGCCGCGTGAAGAGCGACGCCGGTTGGGGAATCGGCTGCCGGCCGGTGCGGGCGTACCGCGCCGGATCCCAGTCCGACGCGGGCACGAGGCCGGTTCGCTGGGAGCGTTCGTCGATGTAGACCGCGTCGCCGTACGCGAGCACCGCTCCCGGATCGGCCTCGAGCGCCGACGTGAGCTTCGAGACCGCCCCCGGGAGCAACAGGTCGTCCGAGCTGAGGAAGCCCAGGATCGTCCCGCGCGCCCTCGCGAGCCCGCGGTTGACCGTCGCCGGCTGGCCCGCGTTCTCCTGCACCGTCCACCAGGTCAGCCGATCGGCGTAGCGACGAATGATCTCCGCGCTGCCGTCGGTCGACCCGTCGTCGATCACGAGGTACTCGAGCGGCTGGTAGTCCTGCTCGAGCACCGAACGGATCGTCTCCTCGAGGAACCGGCCCTGGTTGTAGGACGACGTGACGATGCTGACCAGCGGCTTGCTCATCGGCGCCGCCGCTCGCGCAGGCCTCGAACCGCACGGCGGGGGAGGAGGCTCTTCGCGGCCAGTGAGATCCACCGTCGCGAGGCGTGTCGCGGATGGAGTCGGAGGCCGGTCAGCGCGTACCGGCGCGCGCGTCTCAGGTCGAGTCCTTCGTAGGCGAACTCCGCGCCGAGGAGGTATGCGCTCGAGCGGCCCTCGCGCACGTAGCGCCGTGCCGTCGCAGGCAGGCGCTCGCTCGTGAAGAACGCGTCCGCGAG
>DAIMGZ010000146.1:0-2985 GCA_036723535.1 Gaiellaceae bacterium | reverse complement strand
GTAGCCGAGGACGAGCCAGCCGGGAACGGTCACCGTCCGGCCGTGGACGAGGTCCTCGCAGTTCCGCATCAGGTAGTTCGACTGCACGGTGGCGATCCGCCCGGGCGGGATCGTCACCGGACGGCCGCGGGCTGCGCTCCAGGCGCGATAGACCAGATCGGAGAAACCGCCGAAGTTGTTCAGCGTGGTCGGCCGCTGCGGCGGTGAGAGCCGCATCTGGGTGGCGACTCGATCGACGATCCTGGGCGCCGGATTCGGTCCGCGCACGGCCGTGAGCGTCACCGCAACCTTCGACCGGTTCTCGATCCCGAACGCGTCGGAGTAGTGGCGGTTGTTCAGGCAGCCGAGACTCGTCCCGTCGGGACCGGACGCGCCGTCCCCCCAGAGCCCGCTTCCGCCACCGCCGGCGAAGCCTCCGCTCGGGACGAACGGCCCCGGACCGACCCGGTTCGGGTTCGCGTGTCGAGCGACCGGCGACAGGCCAGGGCGGGCCGGAAGAATGACCGACTTCTTGCCGGAGGAACCGCAACCCGCTCCCGCGAAGGCGAGCCCGGCAACAAGCACGTACGAGGCGAACCGCCTCATCACAGCCAAGATACGACACGGCGGGCGGTAAACGTCACCTACCCTTCCGCGCGGATGCCTGCGATCGAGGTCAGCGGCCTGCGCAAGGCCTACGGGAACCTCGAGGCGGTCCGGGGGGTCGACTTCGAGATCGAGGAGGGCGAGGTCTTCGGGCTGCTCGGGCCGAACGGCGCCGGCAAGACGACGACGGTCGAGATCCTCGAGGGCTACCGGAAGCGCGACGCCGGCGAGGTGCGCGTGCTCGGGAGCGATCCCGAGCGCCCCGGGCCGGACTTCCGCGAGAGGATCGGCGTCGTCCTCCAGCAGTCGCAGTTGTGGCCGAACCTCACGGTGCGCGAGACGCACGCGATCTTCGCCGGCTACTACCGCGCGCCGCGGGACGTCGACGAGGTGATCGCGCTCGTCGGCCTCCAGCAGAAGGCGAATGCGCGGGTGAAATCGCTGTCGGGCGGCCAGAAGCGGCGCCTCGACCTCGGCATCGCGCTCGTCGGCGATCCAGACCTGGTCTTCCTCGACGAGCCGACCACGGGCTTCGACCCGCAGGCGCGGCGAGCGGCGTGGGAGATGATCCGCTCGCTCCGGTCGCTCGGCAAGACCGTCCTGCTCACGACGCACTACCTCGACGAGGCCGAGCAGCTCGCCGACCGCGTCGCGGTGCTGCGCGAGGGGCGGATCGTGCGCGTCGGGACGCCGGCGGATCTGACGACCACGGACCTGCAGACGGAGATCCGCTACCGGCAGAACGGCAAGGAAGTGCTCGTGCAGACGGACGAGCCGACGCGCGTGCTCGCCGAGCTGACCTCTGCTGCGGTCGCGCGAGGCGAGGAGCTCGAAGGCCTACTGGTGCGGCGGCCGTCGCTCGAGGACGTCTACCTCGCGTTGACCGCCGAGGAGGACGAGACGGAGGTCGCATCGTGAGCGCCGAGGCGATCCGGATCCGGGTTCGCCGTCCCGCGCGGCGGCTCTTCGTCCATCAGCTCCGCTCGGAGCAGCTCGTCTTCTGGCGGAGCCGCGAGGCGGCCTTCTTCATCTTCCTCTTCCCACTGCTGCTCTACGTCCTCCTCGGCTCCGTCTACTCGGGGAAGATCTACGGCGTCCCGGCGCCCGAAGCGCTGCTCGCCGGCCTCGTCGGCTACGGGTGCGCGAACACCGCGTTCGCGGGGCTTGCGATCCAGCTCGTCATCCGCCGCGAGAACGGGATCCTCAAGCGCCTCCGCTCGACGCCCCTGCCGCCGGCGACGTACGTCGCCGCGCTGCTCGCCTCGACGCTGATCGTCTTCGCGCTCCAGACCGTCGTCCTGTTCCTTCTCGGCCGCGCGCTCTACGGGACGCCGTTCCCGTCGGCAGCGGGCTCGTTCATCGCGGCGATCGTGATCGGCGCGGCCGCCTTCGCCGCGCTCGGCACCGCGACGGCCGCAGTCATCCGCTCGGCGGAGGGCTCGTCCGCGGTCGTCAACTTCATCCTCCTGCCCATGGCGTTCCTCACCGGCTCGTTCGGTCCGACACACCATTACCCCGCCTTCCTCCGCGCGATCGGCGACGTCCTGCCACTCAAGTACTTCATCAAGCTCGTCAATGCCGTCTACCTGCGCGGGCACGGCTTCTGGACGCAGCCGGGGGCGCTCGCAGTGCTCGCCGCCTGGGGAGCCGCCGGCCTCGTCTTCACCATCTTCCGCTTCAGATGGGAGCCGCGCGAAGGCTAGACGTTAGGACTTCGCGGAGGTGGATAGGAGCTTAGGCATGACCCCGCTGCTCGACGAGCCGGCGATCTCGCTCCAGGTGCGCCAGCACGAGGAGCCTGGGATCGAGGTCCGCATCAACTTCGGCGTCTTCGCCGGTCGCCACGCGACGCCCGCCGAGATCGACGAGCTCGCGGCCACGCTGAATGAGTTCCTGCTCGACTTCTCGATCGTGTCGGAAGAACGGCACGAGTTCGGCGGCGCCGTCGAGGCCGCGCTCCATCAGGTCGTCGTCGAGGTCGCGCAAGAGCATGCCTGCGACAAGCCCGACCTCCTCGCACAGCAGATCGTCCTCACCGCGAACGGCTGGGCTCTCGACTGCATTGCCTCCCGCCACGGCGGCGGCGAGCTTTAGCTCGCAGAGCTGACGCTCTGCTCGCTGGGACGAAGGAACTCCGCGCGCCCGAGATTGCGATCTCGGGCGCGCTCCGTGCAGTTGTTGGCTTTCGATGCTCTGGACGAGATGGCTGCCTCGTGCGCTCGCGCGCGGCGGAGGCCGGCGCGAGCGCGGTTCGGCCTGCGCGTACGCTCGCGCGTACGCTCCGGCCCTTGGCCTGGGTTGTCGATCGAAGCGGCCTTGAGCCTCAGCTCGCCGAGTAGGTCACCGTCACCGACGCCTGGATCTGCTGCGTTCCCGCCTCGATCGGGACGGCCGCCCCGG
>DAIMGZ010000145.1:0-3001 GCA_036723535.1 Gaiellaceae bacterium | reverse complement strand
CCTCGAGGACGTAGAACGAGTCCGTGTGGTCGGCGTGGATGTGCGGGTCGACGCCTTCGAAGTCCGGTCCGTACGAGAGCTCGAGCGCCTCAAGGTGCGGCAACTCGGCGAGGACGCGGTGCTTCCGGATCCGCTCGCCCTCGCCCGGTCGGATGAAGAACGGCTCCTCCATCGCCGCGGATCATGACGTACGTCGAACTGCACGCGCACTCCGCGTACTCGTTCCTCGACGGCGCCTCACAGCCGGAGGAGCTCGCGGCGTGCGCGGCCGAGCTCGGCTACGAGGCGCTGGCGCTCACCGACCACGACGGCGTCTACGGCTCGCTCGAGTTCGCGCACGCGGCGAAGCACCTCGGCGTCCGGCCGATCACCGGCGCGGAGATCACGCTCGCGGATGGGGCGCACGTGACGCTGCTCGTGGAGCGCGCGCGCGGCTACGCGAACCTCTGCCGGCTGCTGACCGCGGCACATGCGCACACGCGCGACACGACGAACCGCGAGCCGCTGCCGCCGCGGCTCGACCAGGCGCTGCTCGAGCAGCTGAACGAGGGGCTCGTCTGCCTCTCGGGCTGCGCCCGCGACGGCCTCGCCGTCCGCGACCCGAACGTCGCGGCGCGCCTCGCACGCGCCTTCGGGCGCGACCGCTTCTACGTCGAGCTGCAGCGCCCGTACGAGCGCGGCGACGCGCGCCGGAACGCACGCCTGCGCGACCTTGCCGCCTCCCTCGGCGTCCAGACCGTCGCGACGGGCGACGTCCACGCGCACGACCGCAGCCGCGTCGCGCTCCAGGACGTGCTCGTCGCCATCCGCTGCCGTACCTCGCTCGAGGGCTGCGAGCAGGAACGGCGCGGCAACCACGAGTCCGTCCTGCTATCCCCCGCGGAGATAGAAGACCGCTTTGCGGATGATCGGGATTCCGTTCGCCGAACCACTGAGCTTGCCGAGCGGCTCGAGTTCGACCTGACGGAGGAGCTCGGCTACCGCTACCCGGACTTCTCCGAGGGAGCCGAGCCGGCGATCGTCCAGCTGCGCCGCGTCTGCGAGGGCGCGTTCGCGGAGCGCTACGGCGGCCTCAACGGCCACAAGCGGCGTGTGCGCCGGCGGCTCGAGGAGGAGTTTGCGCTCATCGACGAGCTCGGCCTGGCCGGCTTCTTCCTCCTCCACTGGGAGGTGCTCGAGCTCGCGCGCGAGGTGGCGCTCGAGGTCCGCGGCCCCGGCTCGATGCGGCACGTCCTGCCGCCCGGGCGCGGCCGAGGGTCCTCTGTCGGCTCGCTCGTCTGCTACCTGACCGGCCTCTCGCACGTCGATCCGGTCGCGAACAACCTCTCGCTCGGCCGTTTCCTCAACCGCGAGCTCGCGTCTGTGCCGGACATCGACCTCGATTTCCCGCGCGACATCCGCGAGAAGCTCATCGTCCGTGTCGTCGAGCGCTACGGACAAGAGCACGCTGCGCTCGTCGCAAGCTTCGCGACGTACCGCTCGCGCGGCGCGATCCGGGACGTCGGCAAGGCGCTCGGGCTCCCGCACGCCGACCTCGAGCGGCTCGCCCGCCTGACGGACGGCTGGAACGCGCAGCGCATCGCCGACGAGATCGCGGCGCTACCGGACGCGGCGACGAAGCTGCGCTCCCCGCGTTGGCGCGCTTTCGGCGTTCTCTGCGCCGAGATCGCCGGCCTGCCGCGTCACATCTCCCAGCACCCGGGCGGAATGGTGATCTCGTCCCGGCCGCTCGTCGAGCTCGTCCCTGTGCAGCCGTCGGCGATGGCCGGCAGGCAGATGTGCCAGTGGGACAAGGACTCGTGCGCCGACGCCGGTTTCCTCAAGATCGACCTGCTCGGGCTCGGGATGCTGTCGGCGGTCGAGGAGTGCGTCGACCTGGTCGCGCGCAACCGCGTCGACCCGGAGGGTCGCCATCGAAATAAGCGGATCGACCTCTCGCGCATTCCGCTCGACGATCCGGACGTCTTCGCCGAGATCCAGCGCGCCGACACGATCGGCTGCTTCCAGATCGAGAGCCGCGCCCAGATGCAGGTCATCCTCCGCACGCGGCCGGAGACGATCGACGACATCACGGTGCAGGTCGCGCTCGTGCGGCCGGGGCCGATCCAGGGGAAGGCCGTCCATCCGTACGTCGAGCGGCGGCAGAAGCTGCGCGACGACCCGAGCTACCGCGCGCCGGCCGACCATCCGCTGCTCGAGGAGCCGCTGCGCGAGACGCTCGGCGTCGTCGTCTTCCAGGACCAGGTGCTCGACGTCGCCGTCCACCTCGCCGGCTTCAGCGTGGGGGAGGCGGAGGGGCTGCGGCGGGCGATGAGCCGCAAGCGCTCCCACGCGGCGCTCGAGGCGTGGCGGGAACGGTTCGTCGCGGGCGCGCTGGAGAAGGGAGTGGAGAAGGCGAAAGCGCACGAACTCTACGACAAGCTCGTCGCCTTCTCGGGCTTCGGCTTCCCGAAGTCGCACGCGGCGGCGTTCGGGCTGCTCGCATACCAGTCGGCGTGGCTGCGGCACCACTATGCGCCGGAGTTCCTCGCCGCCCTCCTCAACGCGCAGCCGATGGGCTTCTACCCGCCGGCGACGCTCGTCCGCGACGGGCAGCGGCGCGGGGTGGAGACGCGCGCGCCGGATGTGAACCTAAGTGACGCCGGTTGCACGATCGAGGACGGTGTCGTGCGGGTCGGGCTGAAGTACGTGACCGGGCTGGGGGAGGACGACGCGGAGGCCGTCGCCGCGAGCCGGCCGTACTCGTCGGTGCGGGAGCTCGCGCAGAGGACTGGGCTGTCGGAGGACGAGCTCCGCGCGCTCGCCGAGTCGGGCGCCTGCGATTGCTTCGGCCTGCGGCGCCGCGAGCTCCTCTGGCAGCTCGGGCTCGTGCCTCGGCCGACAAGCGTCCCGGGTACGGCGGGGGAGGCGAAGCAGCTCGCACTGCCGCTCGAGCCGACGGTCGAGACGCCGGAGCTGCCCGAGCCGACGGTGTGGGAGCGGATGCTCACCGACTACCGGA
>DAIMGZ010000144.1:0-3226 GCA_036723535.1 Gaiellaceae bacterium | reverse complement strand
GGATCGAGAGTTCAAATCTCTCCCCCTCCGCTTCGCTCTCACGCAGTCGTGCCGGTGCGCGCCGCGAGCGTCTGCTTGAGAAGCTCGAGCGCCTTCTGCGGGTCGCCCTGCTCCTCGTAGATCTCGGCCATGGCCGTCAGAGCGTCGGCCCTGTGCCTGCTAGGGGCCGGCGCCCGTTCGACGGCGAGCTCATAGAGCTCAAGGGCGCGCGCGACGTCCCCCTGGCGCCGGAAGACGTCCGCGACCGCGGAGTAGGCGCGTGCAGCGTCCCTGGGCGCGGCGGTGTTGAGGCGCGGCACGATGCCGAGTAGGAGCTCCGCCGCCTGCTCTCCTTCGCCGAGAGCCGATAGGGCGCGCGCCCGCTCCACCGTGAACATCGCCACATCTGTTTCGTCGCCGGCGGTGGTGACTATCGGCTCGCCCTCGTCGACGAGTTCGAGCGCGGCCTCCGGATTGCCGCGGTCGTTCTCGATATACGCGAGCACCAGAAGGGCTCGGGCGGCCTCCAGTGTGTGTTCGCTGGCCTTCAGGGTGGCGACGGCCAACTGCGCGTACTCGGCGGCGCGGTCGGTCTCGCCCTGTGCATGGTGAATGCGCGACTGTGACCAATAGAGGCCGGCGTGCAGCATCGGATCGATCGTCTGACGTGCCAAGTCGAGAACCTCGCCCACCGCGGCGTGGGCACGGCCGTAGTCGCCGTGGTCCACGTAGGCGTTGGCGAGGAGAAGCGCGAAGCGGACCTGATCGAACTGATCCTCGCGTTTCTTCGCCTCGTCGAAAAAGCGCTCGAAGAGCGCAAAGGCTTCGTCGAACCGACTCTGGCTGGCGTAGATGCGACCGAGAGCGTTCGCGGCTGCAGACGCGTCTCCGGGGCCTAGCTCGCCGGAATCGAGCGCCTCTTCCAGCAACGCGATCGCCTGCGGAATGTCACCGCGGCCAGCCGCAAGCCGGCCGAGCCCGAGCTGTGCTCGTGCCAGCGCCGCCGGCGAGTCTGCGCCGTCACGCGCCGCTTCGTAGAGCTCGGCAGCTCGCTCCTCGTAACCGAGCCGCAAGGCAACCTCGGCCTCGAGGAGTTCCGAGCTGAGGTCCTCTCCGTCGGGACTGCCGATCGCCAGAAAGTCGGCGCTGACGCCGAGCCGCTTTCCGAACTCGCGGAGGATCTGAAGCGAAGGGACGCGGGCCCCTGCCTCGATCCGGGAAACGTAGGCGGCCGTACACCCCTCGAAAGACAGCTCGCGCTGCGTGAGGCCGGCGGCGTGCCGCGCTTCCCGAAGGCGCCGGCCGACAGAGGCCGGATCGTCGACGTGGCTTGAGGGCCGGCGCGGCATAACCAGGCAAGACTACAGGCATATCCAGGCAAATTCGACCCGGGCAAGACTGGTGGCGGCATGAGGAGCCGTCCCCTGCCGCCACCAGCCGAGGCCATCCTGGCGCTAGAAGCCCGGCCAGGGGATATCGCCCAGCACGAGCGCGAGCAGTGCTGTGCCGAGCACAACGGCGAGCAAGGTGATCCTCGATCTCACGGGGCTGTCCTTTCGATTCGGTTGCCAGAACAGCCCGGCCGGGTGACGCCAGTTCTACTGCAAGCGTCGGACGCTGCTATCTAACGTTGCGTCAACGTTGAGGAACGATAAACTCGAGGCGACGTGGCGCCTGCGGCACACAGCTGAGGGGACAGCGATTGCCGACTACCGCATCATCTGCGTCGTCCGCCGCGCGGACGGGAACCTTCGGGGAGTCGGCTATTCCGAGAACGGCAACGGAGTCATGTACGACAACATCTGGACGATCGCGGAGGCGCGAGCCGCGATCGAGCAGGGCCACCGGCTGTACACCGTGAGCCCGTCGGCAGGCGGCGAGGCAGAGTTCGAGCTCCACGGCGATGGGATCCGCATCAAGCCGGATCAGAGCGCCGGCCAGAGCCTCGACGACCTGCCGCCTTGCGGTTAGCTCCCTTTTCGCCTGCCTAAGCCGAGGGCGATACCCTGGGCGCTCTCGGAGAGGTGTCCGAGCGGTCTAAGGAGCGCGACTGGAAATCGCGTACGTGCTGAAAGGTGCGTCGCGGGTTCAAATCCCGCCCTCTCCGTTGTAGACACGTCCGGAACCAGGTTCCGGACGTGTCCGTTTCAGTCGTGGATGCGGGCGATGAGCTCGGCGCGGCGCAGCACCTTCTGCGCGGTGCCGGCGAGACGGACGTCGTAGCCGGCGTCGCGCGGGAACAGCACCTTGTCGCCGGGTGCCACGCCCTCCGCGTCGGAGCCGACTGCGGTCACGATGCCGCTGCGGCACTGGGCTTCGGCGCTCGCCGGGATGATGAGCCCCGCCCGCGTCTCAGCCTCCTCGTCGGTCGGCTCCACGACGACGTGGTCGTCGAGAGGCTCGAGCGTGAGGCGAAGCGGGCGCGTGTCCTCCAACACGCGTCCACGATACTGCCGTGAGATGTCGCCGTCGCAGTCGCCGTTCGTCGAGCTCGAGGTAGGGCCGCGCACCGTCAAGGTGACTAACCCGGACAAGGTCTTCTTCGCGACGCGCGGCGAGACGAAGCTCGACCTCGTCCAGTACTACCTCGCCGTCGGCGAAGGGATCGTGCGCGCCCTCTACGAGCGGCCGACGCAGCTCAAGCGGCATCCGGACGGAGCCGAGGGCGAGGCGATCTACCAGAAGCGCGTGCCGAAGCACCGGCCCGACTGGATCGAGACCGCGACCGTCACCTTCCCCTCGGGCCGCACCGCCGACGAGCTCTGCGTCACCGAGCTCGCCCAGGTCGCGTGGGCGGCCAATCTCGCGACGATCGACTTCCATCCCTGGCCGTCGCGCCGGCCCGACGTCGAGCACCCGGACGAGCTCCGGATCGACGTCGACCCCCAGCCCGGCACCGGCTTCGCCGAGGCGAAGCGCGTCGCGGCGATCGTGCGAGAGACGCTCGACGAGCTCGGCTTCACCGGCTGGCCGAAGACGTCCGGCAACCGTGGCATCCACATCGCCTGCCGGATCGAGCCCAAATGGGGCTTCCGCGAGGTGCGCCGCTGCGCGCTCGCCTTCGCGCGCGAGGTCGAGCGGCGGGCGCCGAAGCTCGTCACGACGGCATGGTGGAAGGAGGAGCGCGGCGAGCGCGTCTTCATCGACTACAACCAGAACGCGCGCGACCGGACGATCGCCTCCGCGTACTCCGTCCGCGCCCGTCCCGACGCGACCGTCTCGGCGCCCTTCCGCTGGGACGAGCTCG
>DAIMGZ010000143.1:0-3423 GCA_036723535.1 Gaiellaceae bacterium | reverse complement strand
CCCCCGCCGGCGCCCGCGACGACGATGCGCTTCCCGTCGGGACTGAACTCGGCGGTCGCGACCGGCCCCCGAGTGCGCATCACGCCGCGGACCCGCGAGGCGAGCAGCGCATCACGGAGAACGTCGGCAGCCTGCGCCGACGGAGCGAGGCGCGCGGCACGGTCGGCGAGCAAGAGACTGAGCTCGGGATCGATCGCGAGCTGCGAGACCGCGGTCGCCTCGAGCGCGCGTGCCCTGGCATGGCGCGCCTCTACGCGTGCGGCGGCACGCTCCTTTCGTGCTTCGCCGCGCTGTGAGAGGGCAAAGATCGCGATGGCCGCCATGACGGCGAGGCCCGCGAGCGACGCGATTGAAAGGATGACGAGGCGGCGGTGGCGCCCCGCTGCCTCGGCGCGCGTCCGCGCGAGCTCGCGTTCGGCTTCGAAGCGGGTACGCCACGCGAGCACGGCATCGGCGAGGACGTCGTGGAAGATCTCGTACCGCGGGCCGCGACCATCTCCGTCTGCGAGGGGACGCACGATCCGCTCCGCTGCGAGCCGGTCGACGACGGCCCGAAGCCGCGGCTCGTCCGTATCGGCGTAACGCGCGAGATCGTCGAGAGCGTGAGCGATCTTCGTACCCGACGGTGTCACCAGGTAGTTGAAGAGGCTCGCGGCGGTCTCCTTCTCCTGCTCGTCGAGCCCTGCAAGGGCGCGCTCGAGATGCTCCTCGACGATGCGCCCGGCCCCGCCGAGCTCGCGAAGGGTCGCGAGCTGCAGCGTTGTCGAGCCGCGTTCGCGCTCGACCTGCCAGAGGCGTTCGAGCACGAGCTGGAGATACGGCGCCTCAACACGCGCTCGGTCGTCCTGGGTCTCGACGACGCCTCGGCCCGCGAGCCCGTAGTCAATCCGGCCGGCGCTCACCTGGTCGAGCACCGTCTCGACGAGCTCGGGCTCGGCCGTCCACCGTTCGCCGCCGAGCCGATGGTACTGCTCGAGCGGCCCGACGATCGCAGAGCGCCCGGACTCGCGGTCGAGGTGGTCCAGGCGGAGGTAGTTCGAAAAGAGGCGTGGAATCCGTGTCTTGAATGCATCGAGCGTCGCCAGCGCGTCATCTCGGACGCCCAGCAGGACGTTGACGCGGAGCTCGGGACGGTTGACGACGTCGGCGAGTGCGTCGAGGAAGCCCTCGTCACCCTCACGCCCGTGGTAGAGGAAGTACTCCTCCGTCTGGTCGAGGATGAGGTAGAGCTCGCCTCCGAGCACCTCGGCCCACCGAGCGAGCGTCTCGGCAAGCGACCCGCCGCGCCGCGGAGGGTCAACGTCCCCGAGCAGCGCCCGCGCACAGGATTCCGTTGCCTCCTCGATCGCCGCGACCGGCTCCTCGCGCCACGAGCTGAAGACGACGACGCCGAACTCGGGGCTGCCGCCCACCGCCACGCTCGCGCGCGCCTGCTCGCGCAGGGTGTGCGCGACCCCGGCGCGGACCAGCGAGCTCTTGCCGACGCCGATGGGCCCGTAGAGCACGGTGAGCCGCGCGGCCATGAGATTGGCGGTCACGAGGCCGGTCTCGCGTTCCCGGCCGAAGAAGAAGAGAGCGTCGAGCTCCGAGTCCTCGAACGGGACGAGGCCCTTGTACGGGCTGCCCGGCAGGAAGACGGCCGCTCGGCTCACGCGGGCACCTCCGGTGCGAGCAGCTCCTCGGCCCGTCTCCTCAGCTCGCCTACGTACTCATCGACCGGGACGACGAAGACGTCGACGTCGCGCTCGCGCCAGAACTCACGCGCCAGCGGGCCCGGCGTCGGCTCCACGGCCCACGAGCGGTACGCGACGCGGTCGCGCCCCCAGACGCGGCGCAGGAAGACCCGCAGGCTCCAATCCTCGAGCCCGTAGCCGACGAAGAGGAAGTGGCTCCGGCGGAGCCGCGCGACGAGCGTCACCGGAATCACGCTCGCTACCTCCGCGTGGGTGAGGTAGTCGATGTAGTCGTCCTCGCTGACGACGAAGCTGTCCCAGACACGCGCGGGGTCGCGGTCGGACTGACCATGGATCTTGAGGAGGACGGGGCGGCGCTCGACGTCGAGGCTCGCGTAGGCGTTCGGCTCGTCGATCACGCGCGGGCGCCCGTCGGCGGGCACGTGCAGGAACTTGCCACGGTCGGGTCCCTCCGCGATGTACGAGACGACGTCGAACTCCTCGCCGGCTTCGTCGAATGCACGCTCCAGCGTGTGGTCGTAGGCGGTGGAGACGAGAAGTTGTTGCGGCAGTCCGCGGGCGCGCAGGAGAGGCGGCAGCGAGGCGAGGAACCGGTGCACCGGAGCAGGTGCTTGCTCGCGCTCGAAGAGGGCGTGGAGCTCGTCGTAGAGCGGTCCGATCCCCTGGGTGAGCAGGATGTGCTGCGAGATCTTCGTGAGCGCCGGCTCGTGGTCCAGCCCGAAGGAGCCGGCGAGATGGGCCGCGACCTCGCTCGGCCGGGGCAAGCTCGCGTCCGGCCCGAGCACCGTGACGAGACGTGCGGCGGCGAGCGCGCGCACGACTTCGTCGTAGTGGTCCTCGACCGCACGGGCAGGCGACCGCGGCTGGAGGCCTCCCTCTTGCCGGAGAATCGCCGCGTGGAGCTGCTGGAGGGGCGGGCTCGGCTCGATTCCGAGCTCTTCCACGAGGGCTCGACGCGCCGCCTGGTAGGCCTCGAGCGCCTCGGCCTGCCGGCCCGAACGGTAGAGCGCCAGCATCAGCTGTCCCCGGAGCCGCTCACGCAACGGGTGGCGGGACACGAGCAGCTCGAGCTCGCCGACGAGCTGGCTCTCGGCGCCCTGCTCGAGTGCCGCATCAACGCGATCCTCCGCCGCGATCAGCCGTAACTCCTCGAGCCGTCGCGCATCCGCCTGCGCGAACGAATCGGTTTCGAAGTCGGCGAGGGGCGGGCCACGCCAGAGGGCGAGCGCCTCGGACAGCGTGCGCAGCCGCTCGTCAGGCTCCTGCTGTCGGGCCTCTTGGAGCAGCCGCTCGAAGCGGTGCAGGTCGAGCTCCCCAGGTTCGACGCGCAGGACGTAGCCGGGAGACCGCGTGACGACGCGATCCGCTCCGAGCAGCTTGCGGAGCTGCGAGATCGAGTTCTGCAGCGACGCGGTCGCAGTGCGCGGGGCCTGCTCTCCCCAGAGCTCGTCCACCAGCCGGTCTGTCGAAACGACCTCATTCGCACGCAGAAGCAGGATCGCGAGCAAAGCCCGTTGCTTCTGACCGGCGACTTCGATTGCCTCGCCTGATTCGCCGACGACCTCGAGCGGGCCGAGGATCCGGAACTCCATGTCGCCCTTTGTAACAGCGTTGCGGCGCTGCCACCAGGGGGCGCCGCGGCGCCGTTAGCGATCCGTTAGGCGCCCGTTGAGAGGCGGTTGGGGCTCCCGCGGACGGTGGCCGCATGGCTACCACCGATCATCTCAAC
>DAIMGZ010000142.1:0-3450 GCA_036723535.1 Gaiellaceae bacterium | reverse complement strand
AACCAGCGACCCCTCGCGTGTGAAGCGAGTGCTCTCCCGCTGAGCTACGCGCCCGGGGCGCCAATTCTAGCCCCAGCTGCGGTGCGGTACCGGGTGCGCCGCACCGCCGCGAACGCGCCGGCGCACAGCGCGGCCGCCACGAGGAACGGCACGACGTCGCCGGTCGCGGCGGCGACTGCGCCTCCGGCCGCCGGCCCGATCAGGGCTCCGCTCGCCCACGCGGCGTTCATCAGTCCGAAGGCCATTCCCTGCGGGAGGCCGCTCCGCTCGGCGCCCTCGGCGATCAGTGCGAAGGCGGGCGTGAAGAGGACCCCGTAGGCCCCGGCGGCCGCGACGACGAGCGGCACGTAGGCGAGCGGACGTGGACTGAACGCGAGGCCGACCGAGAGCGCGGCGCCGGCGGCGAGCGACGCCTGCACGGGAAGCAAGAAGCCGCGCCGGTCGACCGTCCGGCCGGCGATCGGTGAAAGAGCCGTCTCGAACCCGGCGCCCACGAGCCAGACCGCGCCGATGGCCGCCGCCCCCCAGCCGGCGTCGGAGAGGCGGAGCGGCGCGAGCGTCGAGAGGACGCCGAAGAGGAGCGACGGTAGCGCCATCAGCGCGAGTCCTCCGGCGAAGCGGCTGTCGCGGAGCGCGCGTCCCATGGCCGACACCGAGGGAGGCTCCGGCGGAATCGGCTCGAGTCGCAGCGTCCAGACGGCCAGGACGACCGAGAGACCGGCGAGGCCGGCAAAGACAGGCCCGCGCCCGAGCAGCGCAGCCCCCGCTCCGACGACCGGTCCGAAGAGAGCCCCGAAGACGGCGGCGCCGAGCGCGGTCCCGATCAGCTCGCCGCGGCGTTCGCGAGGCGCGGCCGCGAGGAGCCACGCGAAGGCGCCTGCCCACGTGAAGGCGCTGCCTCCGCCCTGCACGAAGCGAGCGGCGGCAAGCGGCCAGAACCCGTGGGCGAAGGCGAAGCCGAGGCTCGACAGCCCCATCAACGTCAGGCCGACGAGGACCGAGCGCCGAGCGCCGAGCCGGGCGGCGGCCGCTCCGCCCGGTAGCCCGCCGACGAGCGCCCCGGCCGCATAGGCGGCGACGAGCGCGCCGGCTCCCGCCTTCGAGAGGTGGAGGGTGTGCGCGAAATGGGGGAGGAGCGGCGTGAGCGCCGCGTAGAGCATCGTGTCCACCCAGACGAGCGCGGCGACCAGGGGCAGCAGGCGGCGCATTCCGTCCAGCCTAAATACGGCGTACCGTTTCGATGTGACAAAAGGGCGGGCCGGTGTCGTACCTACGGTCGTGAGCGCTGCTCCGTCAGCTCTCGAGGTGCCCAGTGGCGTTCGCGCCGCGCCCTTTGCCGACGTCGTCGCGGAGCATCTCGACGCCGTCTACCGCTACCTCGTCTACCTCACGGGCGATCGCGCGGCGGCCGAGGATCTGGCGGCGGAGACCTTCGAGAAGGCGTTCCGGACCTGGCGTCGCTTCGACCCGCGTCGCGGCGCGCCGCGCACATGGCTCTGCCGGATCGCGCGCTCCGCGGCGATTGATTGGTTCCGCGCCGAGGCGCGGCGGCAGCGGCGTGAGCAGACGTACGCGCTCGAGAGCGCAGAGATCGGGGAATCGGTGTTCGCGGAGGGGCTCTCGCCGCAGCTCGAGCAGGCGCTGCGCACGCTGACTCCCGCCGAGCGCGAGGTTGTCGCTCTGCGGGTGCTGCTCGAGCTCGACGGGCCGAGCGCGGCGCGTGTGCTCGGGATTAGTGGCACAGCGTGTTCGACCCGGCTCAGCCGGGCGCTGAAACGACTGGAGGAGGCGATGGCGGATGTCCACGGCTGACGGGATGGGATCCGAGCGGCTCGAAGCGCTGCTCGGCGGTGACGCGCCGCGGACGCTCGAGGAGAAGCAGCGGGCGGATCTGCTCGCGGAGTTGCGCGCCGAGTCGCTTACCGCTCCCGAGGCGCTGCATCGCCGCGTCCTCGAGGCCGGGCTCGGCTCACGCCGTCGGCGCTCGCTGCCGCGGAGCCGGCGTGGGCGCGCGCTCGTCGTCGTGCTCGCCGCCGCCACCCTCGCCGTCGGCGCCGCCGTCGTCCACGGCGTCGTCAGCTCGGGCTCGCACCCACGCGGGGCAGCTGGGATGGGGGCCACGCTCAATGACCTGCCGCAATCGCTCTCTGGGGCAGCCGCAACGACTAACACGCCCCTCTACCGTGCCCCTGCACCCAAGAAGAAGGTTGAGCGACTGCTTGCACCAGCTCACCAGGCGGCGACGCAGGCGGCGAAGCCGAAGGCTGTGTACAGCACCGCGAATGGCGAGGCGCTTCTCATCCCGCATAACCGACTCGTCCACGCCGACGCCTCGCTCGAGGTTCAGGTGCCCAACCGGTCGGCACTGTCGCGGGCGACCAACAAGGCGACGCAGATCGTCGCCTCGCTGGGCGGCTACGCGCAGTCAGTTCACTACGAGAGCTCGCACCACGGCTCGGGTGACGCGGTGCTGGCGCTGCGCGTACCGGTCCAGAAGGCGCAGGCCGCCATCACGAAGCTCGGCGGCCTCGGAACGCTCCTTTCCCAGCAGCTCTCGACGAAGGATCTCCAGCAGCAGCTGACGCACCAGACGAACGGAATCGGCTCGCTGCGACGCGCGATCGCCGTCTACGAGCAGGCGCTCCAGAGCGGGACGTTGTCGGCGCCCCAGCGGGTGGAGATCCAGATCCGCCTGGCGAACGCACGGCATTCGGTCACGCAGCTGCGGAAGGCCCGCACCGGCACCATCCAGTCCGGCGCGACCGCCGACGTCTCGCTCACGCTCACGACCAGGTCGCACGCGGTCGTCGTGACCCACCATCGGAGCGGCCGCTTCGGCCGGCTGCTCCGCGGGGCCGCGGGCTTCCTCGGGCTCGAGGGGATCATCGTCCTCTACGCGCTCGTCGTCGTCAGCCCGCTGCTCGTGCTCGGCGGCCTCGCGTGGGCGTTCCTGCGCGAGCGCCGCCGGCGCGACGAGAGGCGGCTGCTCGCGAGCGCGTAACGGGGCGATCTGCTGGAATACGGCCCGTGCTCGGCGCAGAGCTCTCCACCGGCCACGAGATCGGCCTGATCGTCGTCGCGGGCGTCTTCATCGCCTTCGCGCTCGCCTCGTCGTTCCTCGTGCCGCGCTACAAGCCGGACTTCCCGGGGCCGGCGGGCCTGAGCGTGTTCGCCTTGGCGTCGACCGTGATCTTCGCGCTCATGATCGCCGCGATCAATTTCTTCGGCTGAGGCGCTATCGAGGCCCGCCAGGCGCTTCGCTAACCTGTGACGTCTTCGGAGAAGTGGCCGAGTGGCTGAAGGCGGCGCCCTGCTAAGGCGTTATGGGGCTGAATGGCTCCATCGAGGGTTCGAATCCCTCCTTCTCCGCTAGCGCGACGGTCCGCACGGTCGCGCCCACCCGCGGAGGGGTGGCAGAGCGGTCGAATGCGGCGGTCTCGAAAACCGTTA
>DAIMGZ010000141.1:0-3545 GCA_036723535.1 Gaiellaceae bacterium | reverse complement strand
TCGCCTGGCTGCACAACTACAAACGACTCCTCGTGCGCTACGACCGCCGCCACGAGATCCACGAAGCCTTCCTCGCCCTCGCCTGCTGCCTCGTCTGCTACAGGAGGCTGCAACCCTCATTCTGAGACGACTTCTTAGAGCGATAGGAGAACGCCCCCAGAGGGCGAACGAGCCGGAATGGGCTGCTCAGCCAGGTTCGTGCTGCTTGCCGACGCGATCTCGAGCGCCGAGACGTTCATCAACGTCTTCATCGCTCTCTATGTCGTCGTGATCCTCGCGTACATCATCACGAGCTGGTTGCGGCTGCCCTATTCGGTCACGCTCAACCGGATCCAGCGCTTCCTCTACGACGTCTGCGAGCCCTACCTGCGCCTGTTCCGTCGTGTGCTCCCGATGGCAGGCGCAATCGATTTCTCGCCGATGCTGGCCGTGATCGCGCTCGGCGTGATCGACCGCTTGCTCATCTGGGTCCTCGAACACTTCCACTAGAGGGGAGAGAGCCATGGCACTCACACCTGTCGAGATCAGACACCTGAAGCCGCCGCGCGCGACCTTCCGCGGGTACCGCGCCGGACCGACGGACAAGCTGCTCGAAGAGATCGCCGCCAGCTTCGAGGACGTCTGGCGCGAACGTGCGGACCTCGCGGACAAGGTCGAGCAGCTCGAGACCGATCTCGTTCGCTTCCGCGAGCTCGAGAGCCTCTTGCGCACCACCCTCGTCTCCGCCGAGTCGGCGTCGGCGCAGCTGCGGGACCAGGCACGGCGGGAGGCCGAGCTGATCCTCAGCGAGGCGCACGCCGAAGCCCGAGAGATCCAGCGTCGCGCGCTCGCCGAGAACGAGCGGCTCGCCCACGAGTCTCGCAAGCTACGGGCACAGCTGCTCGACGCGCTCTCGGTGCTCGACGAGCCCGAGGCGGCGGCCGCGGCCGAGAAAGAGGCAGAGCTGACGGCGCCTACCGAGGAGGACGCCGACACGGCGGAAGAACGCAGCTGGTACGGCTTCCCGACCGGGACTGCCCTGCCGGACGCCGACGCTGCATGAGCGACAGCCCGACGTAGACTGAGCGCATGACTGCGGAGACGACGCGGCTGCGCTTGCGCGTCAGCCCCGGGGCCGGCCGGACAGCGGTCGTCGGGCGGCACGGCGACGCATGGAAGGTGCGCGTCACCGAGGCGCCGGAGCGGGGACGCGCGAACGAAGCTGTGCTCCGTCTCCTTGCCGAGACGCTCGCATTGCCGCGCACGGCGCTGACGCTCGTTTCGGGCCACGGCGGCCGGGAGAAGATCGTGGAGCTGACAGGGATGGGGCCGGCGCTGATCGAGCGCCGTCTCGCCTCGGCCACGGGCGACGGCCGAGGGAGAAGGGAGAGGCGGTGACGAGCATCGATACCGAGAGGTTCCGCGCCGCGCTCGTCGATGAGCGCCGGCGGGTCGAGCACGCACTCGCCACGCTCCGCAACGAGCATCCCGGTGCGCTCGACGAAGAGGTGGAGGAGATCGCCGTCACGAGCGACAACCACCTCGCCGAGACCGCAACCGCGACCCTTGGACGCGAGATCGACTACACGCTGGGCGAGAACTCGGAGCAGGTCCTGGCGGAGATCGACGCCGCGTTGAAGCGCGTCGACGAGGGAACGTACGGCACATGCGTCAGCTGCGGAGGCGAGATCCCGCACGGCCGTCTCGAGGCGTCCCCCTGGGCCTCCCTCTGCATCGACTGCAAGCGAAAATTCGAGGGAGGGTGAACGAGCCCGTACGGCGGCTCGAGGTCCGAGTCGGCTCGGCGACGGACGCGCTGACGCCGCTCTCCCGCGCGACGCGGTCTTTCGCCGCTACCCCGGTCCAGTGGCTGGCGCTCGCGACGATCGCGATCGCGGCAGTCGTCGCCGATCAGGTGACGAAGCACGTCGTCGCCGCGAACCTCCGGCTCGGCGAGAGACTTCACGTCGTCGGTCCGTTCTCGGTTCGGCACGTCGAGAACTCTGGCATCGCCTTCGGTCTGTTCGCGAACGCGACGCCGGCAGTCATCGCCGCCACCGGGATCGCGATCGCCTGGATGCTCGTCTACTTCGCCCGCTCCGGCGCCCGCCATCCGGTGTTGCCCGTCGCGCTGGGGCTCGTGATCGGCGGCAGCGCCTCGAATCTTGCTGACCGCGTCCGGCTCGGCTTCGTCACGGACTTCCTCGACTTCCGCTACTGGCCGGCGTTCAACCTCGCGGACAGCTTCATCGTGATCGGCGTCGGGATCCTGCTCGCCGCGCTCGTCCTCGCCGAGCGAGAGCCACGGCCGCGACGCGAGAACGAAGCGCCTCCCGAGCGCTGAAGCGGCTCGTCGTCCCGCCAGAGGCCGCTGGAGAGCGGCTCGACCGCCATCTCGCGGGGCTGCCGGGCGTGGGGTCGCGCACCGCGGCCGAGCGACTGCTCGACGCCGGCGCCGTGCTCGTGGACGGGCAAGCGCGCGGGAAGAGCCACAAGCTCGCGGGCGGGGAAGAGATCGAGATCGACCCGCCCGCGCCGGCTGCAGCGGAGCCGGCAGTTGCGCCTCTCGAGCTCACGGTCGCGTACGCCGATGAGCACCTTCTCGTCGTCGACAAGCCCGCGGGCGTGGTCGTTCACCCCGCGCCGGGGCACGCCGCGGGCACGCTCGCGCAGGCCCTCGCTGCCGCCGGCGCCGAGGGCGGGGAAGAGGACCGCCCGGGCATCGTCCACCGCCTCGACCGGGACACGTCGGGGCTGCTGGTCGTCGCGCGCTCGCAGCAGACGTACGAGCGGCTGCAGCGGCTCGTACGTCGCCGGGCGCTGACGCGGGAGTACCTCGCGCTCGTCGTCGGAAGGCCGCGGTCGCGGAGCGGGACGATCGACGCTCCGATCGGGCGCGACCGGCACGACCGGTTCCGTCACTCCCTCGACACGGCTACGCCGCGCGCGGCCGTGACGCATTTCGCGCTCGAGGAGCTTCTCCCGCGTCACGCGCTGCTGCGGGTCCGGCTCGAGACCGGTCGGACGCACCAGATCCGCGTGCACCTCGCCGCGATCGATCTCCCGGTCGCAGGCGACCCGATCTACGGGGTGACCGGGCGCGGCGCAGCCGCGCGGTCTGCCGGCCGGGCGTCGCCGGCTTCGCCGACGACGCTTCCAGCCTTAGATCTGGGGTTGGAGCGGCAGTTCCTCCATGCGGCGCGGCTCGCCTTCGCTCACCCGGTCACCGGGGAGACAGTGGACGTCTCGTCGCCGCTCCCGTCCGACCTCGAAGCAGCTCTTCGGGCCGCCCGCAGCTAACCTACCCGGGTTCCTGAACCTACTCCCCGGCGGCCCAGCCGCGGCGCGCGTGCCTCTCCTCGCGGGAGGTGCGCCTCGACTCCCGCCGGCGCAAGACGAAAAACGAATCCGGAAGGAGCTTTCCATGTCCGTTTCTACTGGACCAGCCTTGAGGGGCGCAGTCTCGATGCGCGAGCTGCTCGAGGCCGGAGTCCACTTCGGTCACCAGACACGACGCTGGAACCCGAAGATGCGCCGCTTCATCTTCGCCGAGCGCGGCGGCATCT
>DAIMGZ010000140.1:0-3576 GCA_036723535.1 Gaiellaceae bacterium | reverse complement strand
GACGACGCGACCCGCCACGCGCGCTTTCGCTCGCCCTTCACGAGCAGGTCGCTGAAGACCGGCACGAACGCGGAGGAGAGCGCCGAGTCCGCCACGAGCGCGCGCACCGTGTTCGGGACGAGGAAGGCGATCTCGAAGGCGTTGATCGGCCCCTTGATGCCGAAGAGGGCCGCCGCGACGATCTCGCGCAGCAGGCCGATGATCCGCGACAGACCGGTCGCGGCCGAGAAGATGACGCCCGAACGGGCGAGCCCGCGCCCCGCCTCCGCCTCCGGCTCCTCCGGCAGGGCCGACGGGGCGGAAACGCCGACCTGCATCTCCTGCGCCTCCTCGTCGAGCGCCCGCGCCTCGAGCTCGACCAGCTCTCCGCGGTCGCGGCGCGGACGGACGATCGTGGTCGGCTGCTCGGCCGGGTCCTGTGCGACCGGCCAGGAGTCGAGAGTCGCGTCGCTCTCGAAGTACGTCGGCTTGCCCTGCTCGCGCCGGTGGCGGTCACGCTCCAGGCGCCGCTCCTGCCGCTGCCGCTCGGCGTCCTCCACGAGGGCAGCATAGGGAGCGGGGTTGCTACCATCGCCCGGCCCGCGAGTCGCGGGTCTTTTTCCGAAATGCCGAATATCAAGCAACAGAAGAAGCGCGTTCGCCAGGCGGCGCGGCAGCGGCAGGAGAACCTTCGCTGGCGCTCGACCGCCAAGACGCTGATGCGGCGCCTGAACGACGCGGTCGCGGAGGGCGACGCAAAGGAGACCGAGGCGCGGCACCGCGATCTCGTCCAGTGGCTCGATCGGGCCACGGCGAACGGCGCGCTCCACCGGAACACCGTCGCGCGGCGCAAGTCTCAGGCGGCCAAGATCGCCGCCGGCGAGCCCAAGACCTGAGGATTAGAGCTAGCCGGCCCGCTCGGGCCGGCGTGTGATCTCGACGAGCGTCCGCTCGAGCTGCAGCTCGGGCGGGAGGCGCGAGCCGCCCTTCGCGCCCGCGTCGAGCTCGGCCAGCCGGACGGTCGCCTGCGCCAGCTCCTCCGGCGAGAAGTTGCCCGCCTGCTTCGCCGCCTTCTCCGCGACGAACGGATGCAGCTTCAGCCGGCTCGCGATCTCGCTCGAGCGGACGCCTTCATCCGCCAGGCGGGAGACCTTCCTGACACGACCGACGTGTCCCACGAGCGAGGCCACGACACGAATCAGCTCGCCGGACCGCGGCCGGTGCGAGCGGTCGAGCAGCGACTCGGTGGCGCGCAATGTCGCCGCGACGTCCCGGCTCCCCCAAGCGTCGGTGACAGCGAAGATCGGCGTTTCCGCGCGTCCGACCGCGAGCTGCTCGACGTTCGCGCGCGTGATCTGCTCGCCGCCGGCCCAGGTCGCGAGCTTCTGGATCTCGGAGGCGAGATCGCCGACGCCGTCCCCGACGGCCTCGACTAGCGCGCGGCAGGCGTCGCGGTCGGCCGACGCGCCGAGGCGCGCGAACTGCTCGGCGACCCACTCGGGAAGCTGCTTCTTCGGCACCTCGTAGGCGAGGATGTCGCCCACCTTCGCAACCGCCTTGGCGAGCGGGGCGTCGCGCTTGATCCCGTCGCCGACCAGCGCGAGGACGGTGGACGGAGCGGGAGCGGCGAGGTACGACTCGACCTCCTTCACGTCCGTGGCCTTCCATGCCTCGACTCCGTCGACCACCACGAGCCGCGCCTCGCCACCGAAGAGGCCGAGCGCGTTGCAGGCGGCGACCGCGTCCTCCCCGGACGCCTCCGCGGCGTGCAGCTGCTCCGTCGCGTCCTCACCGATCCGCCCCCGCAGGCGCTTGAGCGCCAGCGCGATCTTCGGCCGGTCGGTCCCCGTCAGAAGGTAGGCCGGCTTCAGCTCGCGCTCGCTCGCCACGCCGCCAAGCATAGGCGGCAGTGAAGACCGCTCCCAGGCCGACGGCGGCGGCTGCCCGAGGAGACGTGATCTGCGCGCCGGGCAGGCTCCCGAACCCGCGCGCGCAGGCTGCGACGAACCACGCGCCCCAGCCGTTGAGCTGCGCCATCGCGGCGGCAACCGAAGGCGCAACCGGCGCGACAACCGCGGTCAGAAGGGCGAGGCCGAGCACCTCGACGACCACCGGAACCGCGACGACGTTGGCTGGAACGGTGACGAGCGAGATCTGGTGGAACTGGAACCACGTGACGGGCGCAGTGGCGAGGCCGCACGCAGTCGAGACGCCGATCAGCTGCGCAAGCTCTTGCGACACCGGGTATCCCTCGAGCGCGCGGACGACACGCGGCGTGACGATGAAGATCGACGCGACGGCGGCGAACGAGAGCTGGAAGCCTGCGTCGAGCAGCGTGTACGGGTTCCAGCCGAGGAGCACGGCCGCGCCGACGAGCAGCGCCTGCCAGCGGTCGCGCTCGCGGGCGGCGAGCCAGGCGAGCGAGCCGAGGCCGGCGGCGAGCGCCGCGCGCACGACGGACGGATGGAGCCCGACGGCGAGCGCGTAGGCCGCGACGGTGAGGAGGGCCGCGATCTGAGCGAGGTAGCTGCCGAGGCCGGCGAACAGGAAGACGGCCGCCACCCCGCCCCCGACCGCGGCGACCTTGAGCCCGTCGACGGCGAGACAGTGGTAGAGGCACGAGGCGCGGAAGTCCGCGAGGAGCGTCTGGTCGAGGCCGGAGGAGCGGCCGAGGACGATCGCCTCGATCACATCTCGCCGCTCGCCGGCCGCCAGACCCGCCGCGCTGTCGCCGGCGAGCCAGCGTCCGACGCTGTCGCCGACTCCCGAGACGCCGCCGCGCCGGCCGAGGACCTGCCACGACTGCCCGCGTAGGACCTCGTGGATGCCCTGTCGGCGCAACCACTTGGCCTCGTCGAAGCCGTTCGACGGCCCGGGAGGCGCCCGCAGCTCGCCGAGCAGCCTCAGCCGGGCGCCCTGCGGCGGTACTCGGCCGAGCGGCAGCTCGAGCAGGACCGGCTCGTGCGTCCGCAGCGTTCCCCAGCTGAGAACGAGTGCCCGCATCCGCTGGTCGAACGCTCCCGGCCGCGGCGGCTCCTCGACCTCGACGAGCGCGCGTTCGAATGTCCCGATCCGTTCTGCGAGCACGCTCCGGTCCAGCTGTGTGAGGCGAAGGCTTCCCCAGCCCCAGCCCGCAAGGGCAACGGCGCCGGCAGCCAGCGTCCAGCGAACGCGCGGATCGCCGGCCGAGCAGGCGAGCGCGGCGAGCGACGCCGTCACGAGCAGCGCCGGGACCAGGGTCAGGCGTCCGACGTTCGCGAGCGCGCAGCCGAGGCAAACCGCGCCGGCGAAACAGGCGGACGGTCACGGAGCTTCTAGCGGGACGACCACGCGCTGACTGGCCGTGATGGGTGAGCGCGATGCAAGGACGCAGGGAGCGCGAATAGCGGTGCTATTCGCGCGACCGAGGACGACGCAGCGCGCCGCCCAGCACGGTCAGTCGGCCCGTGCTTCGTTCCGTTAGGAGCTCTCGAACACCTCACGGGATCACCAGCCCTTTGAGCTGCGCCATGTGCGCCGGCCCGATCCCCGGCACGCCTTGGAGCTCGGCCACCGAGTGGAAGGCGCCGTGTTCCTGCCGGTAGTCGAGGATCTTCT
>DAIMGZ010000139.1:0-3583 GCA_036723535.1 Gaiellaceae bacterium | reverse complement strand
CGAGGAGTACCTCGTCCGCACACACAGAGCCCACTAGCGGGCATGGGCGATCCTGGATTCGAACCAGGGACCTCCGCCTTATCAGAGCGGCGCTCTAACCAGCTGAGCTAATCGCCCGCGCTAGAGGTCGATTGTAGCCACGGCGTTTTCGAGCGCCTCGGCCAGCTCGGCGAGATCGTGCTCGTCGCCGAACGGGAGCTCGACCCGTCCCGGAGCGACACGTGCGTGCCGGCCGGTCAGCTGCTCGAGCGCATTGCGCACCCGCTCGGCGAGCGCCGGATCGACGGGGCTCGAGTGCGTGCGCGGCCGCTGCCGGGCGCCGGCCCATTTCGCCCGCTGCTCGGCAGCCCGCACCGATAGCCCGCGCCGCACGATCTCGCGCGCGAGTCGACGACGACCCTCATGGTCGGGCACGGCGAGAACCGCCCGGGCATGCCCCTCGCTCAGCTGCCCGCGCTCGACCATTCCGAGCACGTCGTCGGGCAGCTCGAGCAGACGGATGCGATTCGAGACGGACGGCTTAGAGCGCCCGACCCGCTCAGCGACCTCGCCGAGCGAGAGCGAAAACTCGTCGATCAGGACGGCGTAGGCGCGGGCCTCCTCAATCGGCGTCAACTGCTCGCGCGCGACGTTCTCGACCAGCCCAAGGAGGAGGGTCTCGCGGTCGTCGGCAGCACGGACGACGGCCGGCACCGTGGCGCGGCCTGCCTCTCGTGCTGCCCGCCAGCGCCGCTCGCCGGCGACGATCTCGTAACCGCCGACACCCCGCGGCCGCACGAGCAGCGGCTGGATCACGCCCTGGCGCCGGACCGACTCCGCCAGCCCCGAAGCTGCCTCCGGCTCGAAGCGGCGGCGTGGCTGCCGCGGGTTCGGGTGGATCGCGTCGACGGGTATCTCGAGCAGCTCGGAGGGGACCGGGTGGCCACCGATCAGCACCTCGAGGCCGCGGCCGAGGCCGCGACGCTGCGGGGAGGACTCAGGCGCGCTCGACAAGCTCCATCGCCACCTTCCAGTAGGCGTCGGCTCCGGCGGAGCGACGGTCGTAGGCGATTGCGGGCAATCCGTAGCTCGGGGCCTCCGCGAGGCGCACGTTGCGAGGGACCGAGGTGCGGAAGACGAGCGGGCCGAAATGCCGCCGCACCTCCTCCTCGACCTGTTGCGCGAGGCGCGTCCGGCCGTCCACCATCGTCAGGAGGACGCCGCCGATTTCGAGCTGCGGATTGAGCCGCCGCCGGATCAGCTCGACCGAGTGGAGAAGCTGCGTCAGCCCTTCGAGCGCGTAGTACTCCGCTTGCACGGGGACGAGCACGCGGTCGGCGGCGGCGAGCGCGTTGACGGTCAACGGGCCGAGCGAAGGGGGACAGTCGAGGAAGACGAAGTCGTACCGATCGCTGCCCGAGGCAAGTGCCTGCGCGAGATACCGCTCGCCGTCGGCGCGGCCGGAGAGCTCCACCACGGCGCCGGCGAGGTCCGGCTTGGCCGGGACGAGGTCGAGGTTCGCGAAGGCCGTCGGGTGGACGAGCTCGGCGAGCGGCGCGCCGTCGAGCAGGTCGTAGCTCGAAGTGCCGTTCGCCCTCATCCCGAGCCCCGAGGTCGCATTCGCCTGCGGGTCGAGGTCGATCACGAGGGCACGCTCGCCGGCTTCGGCGAGGCACGCAGCGAGATTGACGGCGGTCGTCGTCTTGCCGACGCCGCCCTTCTGGTTCGCGACGGCGTAGATCCGGGACATCTCCCGGCCATTGTCGCTAGGCCAGCGGACGCTTCTTCGCAACGCCGGCACGACGAGGGAAGCCCGGCGGGGTCGGCGCCACCTTCGGCAGGACGGCGAGGCCGGCCTGGAGCTCGGCCTCGCCTCCACCAAGCCGCTCTACAGCGGCCGCGAGCCGGTCGAGGTTCGCCCCCTCTCCCAGCCAGAGGATCGCCGCCCCGCCGACGCGGACGAGAGGCAGGCACCACTCAGCCGCGACAGGCGGCTGCGCGAGCGCCTTCGCAACCGCGACGTCCCATCGCTCGAGTGGCTGCTCCTCGGCCCGGCCCCAGACGACACGGGCGTTCGGCGGCGCCCAGCGGCGCAGGAAGTCGCACTTACGCTGCTCGGCCTCGAGCAGCGTCACCTCGCGATCGGGAAGCGCCGCCGCGAGGGGAATCCCCGGCGAGCCGCCGCCCGAGCCGACGTCGATCAGCGGACCGTCGTATCGCTTCAAAAGCGGCAGCGCTCGCAGCGCGTCGGCGAGCAGCATCTCCCGCGCTCGGTCGGGATCGCGGAACGCCGTCAGCCCCGGCGTCGCGAGGACGGCTTCCAGCCAGTCCTCGAGGTCAGTCGGGGAGGACGACGACGTAGCGGTTCGGCTCCGTGCCCTCGGAGGTCGTGCCCACGCCGGCAACATCCTTGAGGCGCAGGTGGACGACCTTGCGCTCTACCGACGTCATCGCCTCGAGCTCCTCACGCTCACCGGTACTGCTCACGCGCTCTGCCACCCGCAACGCCAGCGACTCGAGCGTCTCCTTGCGCCGTGCCCGATAGCCGGCGGCGTCGACGACGACCTCCTTTCGCTCTTCGCCGTAGGCGCGCCAGCCGATCGCGTTGAGGAGGTACTGGATCGCGTCGATCGTCTGGCCGTGACGGCCGATCAACAAGCCGACGTCCGGCCCGGAGCACGTGACGACAACGGCCTCCAGCTCTTCGCGGACCTCGACGTCTGCGTCGATGCCGAGCGAACCTACGATCCGCGCCACGAGCGCTCGCGCATCGGCGGCTTGGCCTATCTCGTCGCTCCCGGTCGCGGCTGCGGCCTCCGCCGCTGCGGCCGGTAGCTGTGCGACGACGCGCGCCGGCTCGTAGCCGACGCCGAGGATGCCGCGCTCGCCCTCGGCGACGACCTCGAATTGCACCGCGGCCTTGTCGAGCCCCGGGTGTCGCCGCTCCAGCTCGCGCAGCGCCGCCCATTTCGCCTCGCCGACCGTCTCCCCCGTGGCCTCGGCCGTTAGATCGACGGCTTCCGTCATCGCCGGCTCGTGCGTTTCTTCTTCCGCCGCACCTGGCGAGGCTTCTGCGACGACGGGGATACCTCCTGTCGCGGCTGCGCGCCGTCGCCCTGGAGAGCGGGCGCGGTCTCCTGCTTCGGCGGCGTCCGCGAGCTGCGCTTCTCGAGCGCGGGCGCCGGGGTTCGGGAAACGAGGCGTCGCGTGATCAACCCCTGCCCAACGGTCCAGAGGTTCGTCGTCACCCAGTAGAGGACGAGACCGGCCGGGAAGCGGGCGATGATGAAGACGAAGACGAGCGGCATGAACATGAAGAGCAAGCGCTGCGTCTTGTCGACCGTCGTCATCATGAAAAGGGACGACGCCATCTGGCTCCCGACATAGACGAAGAGCAGCACGTAGCCGCCCCAGTGAGCGGTCGTCCCGGCCGAGATGTTGGGGATGAAGTGGAGGAACGAGAGGTCGCCCGTGAACTTGAAGTGCTTCAGCGTGTAGTAGAGGGCGATGAAGACCGGGAGCTGCGCCAGCATCGGCAGGCACGCTGAGGCCGGGTTGATCTTGTTCTCCCGGTAGAACTTCATCAGCTCCTCGTTCTGCTTCT
>DAIMGZ010000138.1:0-3665 GCA_036723535.1 Gaiellaceae bacterium | reverse complement strand
GCCCGCAAGAGCCTCGTCGCCTCCACGCCGTCGAGCACCGGCATCTCCACGTCGATCACGACCGCGTCGGGCGAGACGCGCTCTGCGAGCTCGACAGCCTCGCGCCCGTTATGCGCCCGCCCGGCCACGGCGAAGCGCTCGTCCTGCTCGAGCAGGAGCGCAATCACGTCGAGGAACGACTCGTCGTCCTCGGCCACGAGAATCCGGAACGGAGTTGCCAAGGGCGGGCAGCGGGTACCCGCCCCGCCGTCGGGCGAATCGCGGGGCTAGCTCGCTAGCGCCTGCTCGAGGTCGGCCCACAGCGTGCCCGGATCTTCCAGGCCGACGCTGAGCCGGAGCAATCCGGGCGGGACGCGGTCGCCCTCCCAGCGGCGTCGGCTCTCGATGAGGCTCGTGACGCCGCCGAGCGACGTGGCATTGACGATCACCCGGGTCGAGGTCTCCACCTTCCGAGCCGCCGCGGCATCGGCGACGTCGAACGTGAGCAGGCCCCCGAGGCCGGGGTAGCGGACGGTCTCGACCGCCGAGTGCTGCCGCAACCGCTCGGCGAGGAAGGCGGCCGACTCGGTCTGCCGCCGCACGCGAAGGTCGAGTGTCTTCAAGCCGCGCAGCAGGAGCCAGGCGGGGTCGGGCGCGGCGACGATGCCGGTGCGCCCGCGGAACGTCCGCAACTCCTCTGCGGCAGCGTCGTCACGGCAAACGACGGCGCCGAGCAGCGCGTCGTCGTGGCCGGCGAGGTACTTCGTCGCGCTGTGGAGGACGAAGTCGGCACCGTGCTCGAGCGGCCGTAGGTGGACGGGCGTCGCCACAGTCGCATCGACGACGACCGGCGCAGGATGGGCGGCCGCCGCCTCGAGGTCCGGCAGGGTGAGGTACGGGTTCGAGGGCGCCTCGAGCCAGACGAGCTGGACGCCGCCGGGTGGCGGCCCGGTCTGATCGAACTCGACGACGCGAAGACCCCACGCGGCGAGCGCGGCGAACGTGACGCCCGTGCCGTAGTACCCGCCTGCAGCGAGAGCGATCGTGTCGCCCGACTCGAGCAGCGAGAGGACGAGCGCGGTCGTCGCGCCCGCTCCGGACGGGAAGAGGAGCGCGGTGCCGCCGTCGAGCTCGCCGAGCGCGGCCTCTGCCGCGGCGACCGTCGGGCTGCCGAAGCGCTGGTAGGAGAACTCGCCCGGCTCCCCTTGCCCGTCGTACGGCCAGTTGGTCGACCTGTCGAGGGGTTCCATCGGCCGTCGAGCCTATACCGGCTCAGGCTCGAGCTCGTCGAGGCGGCCCATACTCGAGAGCGCCGGGAAGAGGCGGGGCCAGGAGCCGGCGAGCCCGATCATCACCGCGCCGCCCGCAACTACCGCGGTGACTGTGCCGAACAGCCGGGCGATGGCGCCCGCCTCGAAGGCGCCGAGCTCGTTCGAGGCGCTGATGAAGACCCACTCCACGGCGCTAACGCGTCCTTGCAGCTCGAGCGGCGTCACGAGCAACACGGTGGTGGAGCGGATGTTCATGCTGATCATGTCCGCGAAGCCGCTCACTGCGAGCGCGGCGAGCGACAGCGGCACAGACCGGGAAAAGCCGAACACGATCATCGCCACGCCGAAGACGGCGACGACCACGAGCAGCGTCGGCCCGGCGCGCTTCTGGAGCGGCCGACGGGCGAGGAGCAGGCCAGCCAGGAGCGCGCCGGCGGAGGGCGCCGCGCGCAGCCCACCGAGCCCGGCCGGGCCGACGTGGAGGATCGAGCGCGCGAACACCGGCGCCAGGGCAATCGAGTCGCCGAGGAGCACGGCGAACAGGTCGAGGCTGATCGCGCCGAGCAGCATCTTCGTCCGCACGATGAAGCCGATGCCCGCGGAGAGGCTCTGCCAGCTGAGACCGGTCTCGGCGGGAGCGGCGGCGAGCGGGGTCGAGACTCCGAGGATGGTCACGACCCCGACGGCGAACAGCGTCGCGGCGGTGATGTAGACGGCGACGGGCTCGACGGCGAAGATGACCCCGCCGATTGCGGGCCCGACGACGATTCCGGCCTGCGTTGCGACGCTGCGGAGCGCGACGGCGCCCGGCAGGAGCTCCGCCGACACGATCTCCGGCGTCAGCGAGCGGCCCGCCGGATTCGTGAGCGCCGAGGCGATGCCCGCCACGGCGCCGATCGCGAGGAAGGGCCAGAGCTTGTGTGCGCCGCTGAGCGTGATCGCAACGAGCAGTCCTGCGATCACGACTTCGAGGAGGAGTCCGGCGGCGACGACGAGACGGCGGGGCGCTCGGTCGGCGAGCTGGCCCGCCGGCAGCGCGAGCACCGGGAGCGGCAGGAACTCCGCGAGCCCCACGAGGCCGAGGTCGAGCGGGTTTCGGTGGATCGAATAGACCTGCCAGCCGATCGCGACCACGAGCATCTGCAGCGCGAGCCCGTTCGCGAGCGAGGAGACCCAGAGCAGCGCGAAGCTGCGGAGGCGCAATGCCGGCGGCAAGCGATGCCTCACGAGCGCGAACGTTAGGCTCCGCGGCGGTGTCAGACGGGCACGAAACGACTGCCGGGAAGCTCGAGTGGCTCCAGGAGCTGCGAGAGCAGGCGCTGCACGCGGGCAGCGAGAAGGCTGTCGCGCGCCGGCGCGAAGAGGGGAAGCTCCTCGCGCGGGAGCGTGCGGAGAAGCTCTGCGACCCCGGCTCCTTCGTCGAGCTCGACCGCTACGTCCGCCACCGGGAGGTTGAGTTCGGAATGCGCGAGAAGCGCCCGTACGGCGATGCCGTCGTCACCGGCTACGGCACGGTCTTCGGGCGCCGACTCTTCGTCTTCTCCCAGGACTTCACCGTCTTCGGCGGCTCGCTGAGCGAGGTCTTCGCCGAGAAGATCTGCAAGGTCATGGACATGGCCGTCAAGTACGGCTGCCCGTTGATCGGGATCAACGACTCCGGCGGCGCGCGGATCCAGGAGGGCGTCGTGTCGCTCGCCGGCTACGCCGAGATCTTCTGGCGCAACGTGCAGGCGTCGGGTGTGATCCCGCAGATCTCGCTCGTGATGGGGCCGTGCGCAGGCGGCGCCGTCTACTCGCCCGCGATGACCGATTTCATCTTCATGGTCGAGGGCTCCTCGTACATGTTCATCACGGGCCCCGACGTCGTGAAGACCGTGACGGGGGAGGAGGTGACGTTCGAGGAGCTCGGCGGCGCTGCGACGCACGCGTCGAAGTCGGGCGTTGCGCAGTTCACCGCGGCGGACGAGGAGACGTGCCTCGAGGACGCGCGCTACCTGCTCTCGTTCCTGCCGCAGAACAACGCCGAGCGGCCGGAGTGGAGCTCACCGACCGATCCGGCGGACCGGGAGGACGCGGAGCTCGACACGCTGATTCCCGACAATCCGAACAAGCCGTACGACATGCACGACGTGATCCGGTGCGTCGTCGACGACGGCGAGTTTCTCGAGGTGAGCGAGCGCTGGGCCGAGAACATCGTCTGCGGCTTCGCGCGCCTCGGCGGCCATCCGGTCGGAATCGTCGGCAACCAGCCGCAGTCGCTCGCAGGCGTCCTCGACATCGACGCCTCGAACAAGGCGGCCCGCTTCGTCCGCACGTGCGACGCCTTCAACGTCCCGCTCGTCACGTTCGTCGACGTGCCGGGCTTCCTGCCGGGGACGGCGCAGGAGTGGGGCGGGATCATCCGCCACGGCGCGA
>DAIMGZ010000137.1:0-3941 GCA_036723535.1 Gaiellaceae bacterium | reverse complement strand
CGCGCGCGGCGGTTGTCGACGATCAGCTTCTCGCTCATCTGCGGCCGGCACGGTACCCGCGCGCCATGAAGCAGCGGTCGCAGAGAGTCGCCCACGGCGCGGTCCGGGCGCCGCAGACGCGGCAGCGGCCGATCGTCGGATCCTCGATCTCGGCGCGCAGTTCTCGCACGACCCGGGCTGCGGCAGCCTCCTCGAGCGCCGCGGCGCGCTCGATCGTGACCCCGGCGACGCCTGGGTACTGGAGCGCGAACCAGCGGAGGATCGAGGCCTCCCGTGCCGCCTGTTCCGCCTCCTCGAGGCCGGCCGCATCGAGGCGGCGTGGGTCGAGGATCCAGCCGAGCACTGTCCGCTGGGGCTTGTCGCCGGCAACCGCAGCCGCGAGCATGCCGAGGAGCGGCTGGCCGTCCTCGTCGACCGGCGCCTGCACGAGCTTCCACACGTCCGCGAGCTCGAGCTTGCGGCGCGCGTGGTGGAGCGCGTCCCGCACCGCGTCGAGCCGCGCGAGCAGCGGCTGGATCGACTCGACCTCGAGCCACCCGTCGACGCTCCAGTAGCGCAGCGCCGCGTGCCGCCACGCGTGCAATGCCGGCTCGAGCTCGTCGACCCGCGTCACGTTGAGGTCGGAGAGCTGTGGGCGCAGGCGGCCGCTGTCGACGACGCGATAGCCGAGGTGGCCGTCCTCGATCGCGACATGCGGGACGAGCGCTGCGCGGACGAGCTCCGGATCCGGATCCGCCCACGGCACGCCCGTGAGGACGCCCACATGGCCGCGCTCATGGAAGCCGAAACGACCCGCGCGGCCGGCGATCTGCGCGATCTCCCACGGCTCGAGGTCGCGCCGCTCCTTGCCGTCGAACTTCGCCGTCTCGGCGAAGAGAAGCGTCTCGCAGGGGAGGTTGACGCCGTGGCCGAGAACGTCGGTCGCTGCGCAGACCTCGGCGCGACCGTCGGCGAAGCGGTCGATCTCCTCCCGCCGCGACGCGAGCGGCATCGCGCCGTAGAGGCAGGCGACGCGGCCCGGATGAAGCTGGTTCAGCTCGCCCGCGAGGCCGATGACGGCGCGGCGGCTGAAGGCGACGACGACGGTGCCGGGCCCAAGTCCGGCGATGCCGCGGCGGCCGACCCAGTCGAGGGGCGCCTTCCGCTCGAAGAAGCGGATCTCGACCTCGGGGAAGGCGTGGCGGACTAGGGGCAACGCCTCCACCGCGCCCAGCAGGAGGATGTGCCGGTACTCGCCGCCGAGCAGGAGCCGCGTCCACGCCGAGCCGCGCTCCTCGTCCTCTGCCCACTGCACCTCGTCGAGCACGAGCGTCTCGCCGCTCGCCGGCGCCATCTCGGCCGTGCAGCACACGATCGGCGCCTCGGGATTGACCCGCTCCTCGCCCGTGACGAGGCCGACGCGCTCCTCGCCGATCTCCGCAGCTAGCCGCCGGTGGGCCTCCTGCGCGAGCATCCGCAGCGGCGCGGCATAGACGCCGCGTCCGTTGTCGACGAGGAACCGAAGCGCGTCGTGCGTCTTGCCGGAGTTCGTCGGCCCGAGGTGCGCGATCACCGTCTCCGGCTCGACCCGCCGCTCGGGCAGCCGGACGGTCAGCTCGGAGACCGGCCTCCGCGGCGGCTGCCGCCGGCCCGCCTTTTGGCCGGGCGTCGGCGGCTTCGCCGACGACGCTTCCAGCCTTGAGCGCCGTTCACTCCTGCTCGGGCGCTTCTGACGCTCATGCCGTCCTCTCGCCATGCGGAGGACGGTAGCGGCGGCCTCAGACCTGCAGGAACCTACGGAGCGTCACGGCAGAGCCGACTGCGCCGAGAAGGAGCCCCGCGCCGAGCAGAGCGATCGCGTTGAGCGTGAACGACATCGCGTGCACGTCGGAGTTGCCGCCGCCGATGTGCGGGAGAATCGACGGCAAGGCGATCGCCTTCCCGAGCACGAGCAGCACGACGGCGAGCACCGAGCCGAGGAGCCCGCAGACGAGGCCCTCGAGCATGAACGGCCCGCGGATGAACCAGTTCGTCGCGCCGACGAGCTTCATCACCTCGATCTCTCGTCGCCTCGCGAAGATCGAGAGCCGAGTCGTGTTCGCGATCAAGAGCGTCGAGGCGACGACGAGCATGACCACCGCGATGAGGAAGACGAGCGAGATCACCTTCGCGATCGTGAGGACACGTTTGGCCGTCGCGCTCCCCCAGCTCACCTTGTCGACCCCGGCCCAGTCCGACCGCCTCACCTCCTTGCCGATCAGCGGCGTCTGTGACGCCTTGAACGGGACGACGGTGTACGCGTCGGGCAGCGGGTTGCTCGGCAGCCCAGTGGTGAAGAGGCGCGGGAAGTCCTTCTTCATCTTCACGAGAGCCTTTTCCTTCGAGACGAAGACGACCTGCTTCGCGCGCGGGTCGTGGCGGAGCTTGAAGCCGACGGCCTGCTCTTGCTGCTGCGTCGCTTCGCTGGCGAAGTAGACGTGTACCTGAAGCTCCTTCTGGATGTGGTTGCTCCACGAGAGCACCCACGTGCCGAGCGCGATGAACAGCCCGAGCAGGCACATCCCGATCAGGACGGTCATCGTCGCCGCGAACGTCGTCGAGAGGTTCATCCGGATCGAGGACCACGCCTCGGAGAAGAGCAACCGGACGCGGCTCATTCGGAGGTGTACCCTCCGCGCCGCTCGTCGCGGGCGAGCCGCCCGCCCTCGAGCGCGATCACGCGCTTGCGCATCTTGTCCACCATCTCGCGATCGTGCGTGACCATGAGGATCGTCGCGCCGGCGCGGTTGATGCGATAGAGGAGCTGCATGATCCCGACGCTCGTGTCCGGGTCGAGGTTCCCGGTCGGCTCGTCGCAAACGAGGAGAGGCGGATGGTTGACGGCGGCACGAGCGATCGAGACGCGCTGCTGCTCGCCGCCCGAGAGCTCGTCGGGGAGCGAGTTCATCTTGTTCGCGAGCCCGACCATCGTCATCACCTCGGGCACCTTGCGCCGGATCGAGGCTCGGCTCTCGCCCCGCACCTTGAGGGCGTAGGCGACGTTCTCGGCCGCCGTCCGGGTCGGCAAGAGCTTGAAGTCCTGGAAGACGCAGCCGATGTTGCGGCGCAGCCGCGGCACGTCCGCATGCCTCAGCCGGCCGACGTCGCGGCCGCTGAGGATGATGCGCCCGTCCGACGGCTCGAGCTCCTTCAGCAGCAGCCGCACGAGCGTGGTCTTGCCGGAGCCCGACGCGCCGACCACGAACACGAACTCGCCCTTGTCGATCGCGAAGTTGACCGAATCCAGCGCGACGACGTCCGGCTCGTAGACCTTCGTGACGTTCTCGAACAAGATCATCGAGCCCGCTGCGGGCTTGGCCTGCTCCTCTGCTGGAAGCGGCTGGGCCGCGACCGTTGTGGGCGGCTGCTCTATCTGTACGTCAGTCACGTCTACCGGTTCGAGTTGGGGCGAGCCTCGAGGCTCGGCGCCGGTGGAGTGCGTGCGAAGCGACCCCCACTCTAGCGCAGCTTTCGGCGAGCTACTACGTCTCTCCTGCAGTTTGCAGCAGGTAGGCGCGGATGAAGCCGTCGAGGTCGCCGTCCAGGACGCCCTGTGTGTTGCCGACTTCGTGGTCTGTGCGGTGGTCTTTGACGAGCTGGTAGGGGTGGAGAACGTAGCTGCGGATCGCGTTGCCGCCGAAGCCCATCGACACGCCGCCGCGCTCGCGAGCGAGCTCGGCCTCCCGCTCCTCTTCGGCCTTTTCGGCGAGCCGCGAGCGGAGGATCTTCAGGGCCGTCTCCTTGTTCGCCCCCTGGCTCCGCTCGTTCTGGACGGCGACGACGATGCCGCTCGGCAGGTGCGTGATGCGCACGGCGGAATCGGTCTTGTTCACGTGCTGGCCACCGGCGCCGGAGGAGCGGTACGTGTCGATGCGGATCTCGTCGTCGTCGATCTCGATGGCTCCGGCCTCCTCGAGCAGCGG
>DAIMGZ010000136.1:0-3982 GCA_036723535.1 Gaiellaceae bacterium | reverse complement strand
GCGTGGTGCTCGATGGAGGTCTGCGGCAACCGCGAGAAGGCGCGCAGCTTCCGCGCGCGCCACCCGACCAGCATCTCCAACTAGCCGGGCCGGGCTGCCGCCAGCGCAAGCTCGACGACTTCCACGGGCGTCTCCGCACGCTGCGTGCCCTCCACGTCCCAGCCCGGCTCGAGCACCACGACGGGGCGGCCCAGGGTGAGCGCGAAGCCGATCTCCGCCAGCGTCCCGTAACGCCCTCCTACCGCGATCACCGCGTCACCGGACGCCACGACCGCGAGGTTTCTGCCGTGCCCGATGCCGGTGACGACGACGTGGTCGAGCCAGGGGTTCGCATCGGCCCGCGTCTCGCCGGGGAGGATCCCGATCGTCGTCCCGCCTGCGCTCTTGGCCCCGCGCGCAGCGGCGGCCATCACCTCGCCGAGCCCGCCCGTGACCACCGTGGCCCCGCGCTCGGCGAGCAGCCGCCCGACCGCCTCGGCACGCTCCTCGTGCTCGACGCCGCTGCCGACGACGGAGATCTGGATTGCCATCTGCGCAATGCTAGGAAACGTGACTGCAGCGAGACAGGCGCGCGGTGGCGTGCTCGTGCTCGGCGGCGGCTTCGCCGGCGCCTACGTCGCGCGCGAGCTCGGGGCCCGTGGCGCCACGATCGTCAGCAAGGAAAACTTCATGCTCTACACGCCGCTCCTGCCCGAGGCCGCGTCCGGGACGCTCGAGCCGCGCCACTGCGTCGTGCCGCTACGGGTCATGTGCCCGCACGCGGAGCTCATCCTCGGCAGCGTCACCGCGCTCGACCTCGAAGCGCAGACGGCCGCCGTCGAGACGGACGAGGGGCCGCAGACGGTCGCGTGGCGCGAGCTCGTGCTGGCACTCGGCGCCGTGCCGCGGACACTGCCGATCCCGGGCCTATCCGAGTACGCACTCTCGTTCAAGACACTCGCGGACGCGATCAACCTGCGCAACCACGTCCTCCACCAACTCGAGGCGGCCGACGCCGCACTCGACGAGGAGGAGCGATCGCGCCGGCTTACGTTCGTGTTCGTCGGGGCGGGCTACGCCGGCGTCGAGGCGCTCGCAGAGCTGTCCGACCTCGCAGAGGACGCACTCCGGTATTACCCACGCCTGCGTTCGACCCGCCGCCGCTGGGTGCTCGTCGACGCGGCGCCGCGCATCCTGCCCGAGATCCCGCCTCCGCTCGGCGACTACGCCGCGCGGGAGCTGACGGCGCGCGGCATCGAGATCCACGTCGAGACGACGCTCGAGTCGGTCACATCCGGCGAGGCCGTACTCGGGAACGGGACGCGGATCCCGACGAACTCGCTCGTCTGGACAGCCGGCGTCGCGCCGAACCCGCTCCTGCGCGAGTTGCCGCTGCCGCTCGACGAGAAGGGTCGCGTCGAAGTCGGCGAGCTGCTCCGCGTGCGCGGGCACGAGCACGTGTGGGCGCTCGGCGACTGCGCGCGCGTGCCGAACGCGCGCAGCGACCGGCCCGACCCGCCGACGTGCCAGCACGCACTCCGCCAGGCTCGGCGCCTCGCGCGGAACCTCGCCGGGCCGCCGGAACCGTACGGCTACCGAATGCTGGGCCAGGTCGCAACGCTCGGCAGGCACAAGGGAATCGCGGAGGTACTCGGCCTGCGCCTGCGCGGCTTCGCCGGCTGGTGGGTGACGCGGTCGTACCACCTGTACCAGCTCCCGCTGGCGCAGCGGAAGCTCCGGGTCGTCGTCGACTGGACGGTGTCGCTCTTCTTCCGCCGCGACATCGCAGAGCTCGGACAGCTCGGCCACCCCGAGAAGCTGGGCTGATGGACATCTCGCCGCTCTTCGGCCTGCGTGTGCAGACGCCGCAACTCGAGCTGCGGCTCCCGGCGCTGCCGGAGCTCGAGCGCCTACGCGAGGTCGCGCTCGCGGGGGTACATCCGCCCGAATTCATGCCCTTCACGGTCGCCTGGACGGACGTGCCCGAGCTCACGACCTTCCTCGACTACCACGAGATGCGGCGGCGGGAGTGGAGCCCCGAGGAGTGGCATCTCGAGCTGGGCGTCTGGCTGGAGGGCGAACCGGTCGGCGTGCAAGCGGTGACGGCGACCGACTTCAGCGCGGCGCTCGCGGTCTCGACGGGCTCGTGGCTCGGGGAACGCTTCCAGCGGCGGGGCATCGGAACCGAGATGCGGACGGCGGTGCTCGAGCTCGCGTTCCAGGGACTGGGCGCCGACGCGGCGCGCTCGGGCGCCATCGAGGGCAACGTGGCATCGCTGCGGGTGTCCGAGAAGCTCGGCTACCACGTCGCCGGACACGGAACGGTGGAGCCACGCGGGATCCCGACCGTCCACACCGATCTCGAGCTCCGCCGAGGCGAGTGGCGCCCACCCTTTCCGGTCGAGATCGCAGACCTCGAGCCATCCCTGCCGCTGTTCGGCGTCTGACGCCCCAGCTCAGGGTGCAGGAGCGCTTGCGGCTCCACGGATGAGCCACAGCAAGCGCCGGCGCCGGCGCGGCGGACGCGGCCGCGACCGCGGCGACGCGGCCTCGGCGTCACGCAGCTGGTTCTGCACCTCCTGAGCTCTCAGCGCCACCGAGACACGCTCGGCGTGATCGACCGCTCAGCTCTGATAGGTGACGATAGACGCGCTCGGCATAGCCGTAAGCGTACGCGCACCCGCCGAACCTACGCCAGTAGCGGCGAGTCGACGACCTCGGCAGCGTCGCCCAGGACCAGAACCGCCTGGTCGTCGGAAAGCCGGATGAAGTCCAGTTCGGGATTGGCGGCGACGAGCGCGTCGTGGTGCGTCCGCCGCTCAGGCTCGTTGTCGTGCGGGAGCACCCTGAAAAACCACCAGCCCCAACCCGCGCTGCCCGAAGAGGGTGCACATGTCCTCCCACCGCTGCGACGTGACGGGAACGACGCGCAGGCTCAGGTGACGACCTCCAACCGCGGGTTGTCGCGCAGGCGCCGGCCGAACTTCCCCGACGGCCGCCCGTCCGTCACGACCACGTCGGCGGTGAAGTCGTTCGCGCCGCGGATGAGCGAAGAGCCGACGCCGTAGGCGTCCACCGGCACGTCGCGCTCCTCGAAGGCGCTGATCTTCTCGACGGTGAAGCCGCCGGAGGCGACGATCCGCACCTGGCCGAAACCGGCAGCGTCGAGCGCGTCCCGCACCTTCCGGACGAGCCGCTCGTTCACGCCGGTCGGCTTGAAGTCCCCCATCTCGTCCCACAGGGAGCGGTCGACGAGCGCCTCGGACGTGTCGAGCCGGACGCCCCAGAGCCGCTCGCCGAGCGCCTCCGCCACCTCGAGCGCCGTTCGCACGGAGTCGTTCTCGAAGTCGACGAGGACGGTCACGGACATGTCGGGAGGCGCCCACTCCGCGAACTTGCGCGCCGCCAGGACGGTGTCGCCGCCATACGCAGCGATGAGCGAGTGCGGCACCGTGCCGATCGCGCGCCCGCCCCACCAGGACGCCTGCTCCTCGCTCGTGACGCCGATCTCGAAGCCGGTGATCCGCCCGGCAACGTAGGCCGCGTAGCCGTCGCCGGCCTGTACGCGCTGATGGTCGTGCCGGGCCGGCATGAAGATGATCGGCTTGCCGTTCGCCGCTTCGAGCACATGCACGACGTTCGTCGTGATCAGCGTCCTCCGCGCGAGCGTGCCGAGGTAGACCGTTTCGAGGTGGGCGAACGTCGTGTAGTCGCCCTCGATCACGAGCACCGTCTCCCACGGCTCGATCCGGTCACCGTCGTAGAGCGCGCGGATGGTCAGTCCCTCCGGCTCGTGGGAACAAAGCCGGAGGATCGCGATCGCCTCGTCCATCCCGCCGAGCCACGCCTGGTTCTTCTGGAAGACCTGGACGACGACGTTCGGGTGCCGGCCGTCGGCGAGGAGGGCCGCCCGGGCGTGGTTGAAGTACGCGTCCGTGTACCACCCCGCGCGCATCTTCTCGACGGGGAGGTCGAAGACCTCCGGCGCAAGTCGCTGTCTAGG
>DAIMGZ010000135.1:0-4011 GCA_036723535.1 Gaiellaceae bacterium | reverse complement strand
ACTACGCCTACGCGATCGCTCCCGGCTTGGGCCTCAACGCGGTCGTCGCCTTCGGCCTGGTCGCGAGCGGCAAGGCGAGCTTCCCGGAGGCGATGGGGCTCGTCGTGCTCGAGGGAGCGGCGATGGTGCTCCTCGCGGTGAGCGGCCTGCGCGAGCTGATCTTCAAGGCGATTCCGCTCGAGTTGAAGAAGGCCATCGCGATCGGCATCGGCCTCTTCATCGCCTTCATAGGCCTCTTCAACTCGGGGATCGTCGCCTCGGAGCCGGCGAACGGCACGCCGGTTCAGCTCGGCAGCTTCACGACGTGGCCGATCTTCGTCGCGGTCATGGGGATCCTCTTCACCTTCGCGCTGCGGGCGATCCGCTTCCGCGGCGACCTGATCGTCGGGATCATCGGCACCACCGTCCTCGCGACGCTCGTCAACTGGGGCACGAACTACAAGGCGTTCGGCCACGGAACCGACGGTGCCGTGTGGCCGGGCTGGCACCACCTCTATGCATCGCCCAACTTCCACCTGCTCGGCAAGATCAGCCTGCACTCGTTCTCGTCCACGCAGCTCGGCGTGATCGCGTCGGTCGTGTGGGTCTTCTCGCTCTTCCTCAGCGACTTCTTCGACTTCTCGGGGACAGCGATCGGCGTCGGCACTCAGGCCGGCTACGTCGACCAGGACGGGAACATCCCGCAGTTCAAGAAGGCGCTGATCGTCGACGGCCTCGCCGCGGTCGCAGGCGGCGCGGCATCGGCTTCGTCGGCGACGACGTACATCGAGTCGGGCTCCGGCGTCGCGGCCGGCGGCCGCACGGGCTGGGTCGCGGTCATCGCCGGCCTCCTCTTCTTCCCGTTCATGTTCATCTCACCGCTGATCGGGATGGTCCCCAAGGAGGCGACCGCAGCCGCGCTCGTGATCGTCGGCTGGCTGATGATCTCGACGCTGACCGAGATGGAGGGCGAGGCGGAGGGCAAGGGTGGCTCCAAGCTCGCCGGCATCGACTTCCACGATCTCGCGATCGGCCTCTCGGCGGCGCTCGCGATCATGATCATGCCGTTCACGTACTCGATCACGAACGGGATCGGTTTCGGCTTCATCACGTACACCGTGATCTGCGCCGCCCGGCGCGAGTGGAAGCGGATCCACCCGTTCATGTGGATCGTGTCCGCGGCGTTCGTCCTCTACTTCCTTGTGCCGGTTCTCCAGCAGCACGTCAGCTGGTTCGGCGGGCACCTGGCATAGCGACAAACGACGAGGCCCCCGGCGGCGCGGACGCCTTCCGGGGGCCTCAGGTCGTTCGGACCGGTGCGACCGTGTCGCGGACGACCGTTGTCCTGACCCTAACCCCTCTTCGCGCGCAACGCCGTGGCCGGCTCCGCCGAAAACTCCGCAAATTCCGCGAAGCCGCGGCGCCCGAGCTCGCGCCGCAGCACCTCCGGCGCAACGTAGATCGGCGTCCCGGCGCCCTTCGAGAACGAGCAGACGAGCGTCCCTGCCGGCGCGACGACACGCGCGAGCTCGTCGAAGAACGGGATCATGTTCGAAAGGACGACGAGCTCGAAGTTCCCGTCCGGACAGGCCAGCGCGACCGCGTCGCCAACCTCGAAGCTGACCCGACCGGCGAGCTCCGGTGCCAGCTTCCGGCGTGCCTCCTCGATCATCCCCGGGCTGAGGTCGATGCCGACGACTTCCGCTTCTGGATACCGCTCGGCGAGCGCGAGTGCGACGACACCCGTCCCCGTGCCGAGATCGAGGATGCGGCCGGGCGGCGGCACGTCGGCGAGCGCGAGGTCGAGCGCCCAGAGGTGATGCGGGCCGATTCGCGTCTCCCACGTCGGCGCCAGGCCGTCGAACATGGCGCGCAGCCGGCGGCGCAGGAGCCGCCAGAGCCAGGGACGCCGGACCACGGCGTCGGTGACGAGCCGGGCGAACCGCTGGCCGTCGATCACCGAGCCGCGAGATCGAGGACGATCTCGCTCCCCTCCTCGACGCGGAGCAGCTGGGCGGCGCTGCCTCTCGAGACCGCGAGGGCGAGACTGCCGTAGCTGTCCTCGTAGAGGATGAGCGAGCCGCGCGGGGCGTCGGTGAACGTCCGGGCGGAGACGGCGTAGAACCGCTCGCCGCTGGAGGTGAGCTCGACGCGTGTTCCGGGTGCGAGCTCCGCGTGCTCGAGATGGTCGCGCTTGAGGTTGAGCGCGACGTTGCCGAAGCGATCGACGACCAGGGCGACCGCTCGGATCCGGTTCTGTCCGACCTCCGGCTGCGGAATCTCGACCCGCACGAGCTCGTCCGGGTCGACCGGCGGGCCGAGCTCCTCGAGCGGAACGCCGGCGGCGAGGTGGGCGGCGGCCGGGGAGAACAGGTCGCGACCGTGGAAGGTGCGGGAAACCGGCTGCAGCGAGTAGTCCGCGTTGGCAAGCTCGTGCGCCTCGGCAACACCGCCGAAGCGCTCGACGGCCGGCAGGAGCAGACCGTTGTCCGGGCCGACGTGGAGCCGGCCCGCACCGTCGCGAAGGGCGAGGGCGCGCCGGCCGCTCCCCACACCGGGATCGACGACGGCCAGATGGATGCCCGCCGGCACGTAGGGGAGCGTGTTCGCCAGCACGAGTGCTCCCTGCAGCACGTGACCGGGGCGGATTCCGTGCGTCACGTCGATCACGCGGGCGTCGGGGGCGATCGTGGCGATGACGCCGTGACACGTGCCGACGAAGTCGTCCTGCAGCCCGAAGTCGGTCAGGAAGGTGATGACCATGACGCGGAACGTAATGCCTCGACGAGGCCGTCGACGTCGTGATGGGCGGCGACGGCGACGACGTCCAGGCCCGCTGCCCGCGCCTCGGCCGCGGTCTGGGGGCCGATGGCGACAACGGGCACGTGCGCACCGGTCGCGGCGAGGGCCCGGGCGGCGGAACCGGACATGAGCAACGCGACATCGGCCTCCGGCACGTCAGGCCACAGCTCGGTCGTCCGGTAGAGCGGTAGGAAGTCGGCGTCGAGGACGTCCTGCCGCGCACCCTCCGCGGCCGCGAGCAGAACCGTTCCCTCCGGCAACGCCTCGCGCAGGCCCTCCTGCGTGTGCGTCGCCGGCACGAGATCGACGCGCAGGCCGTGCGAACGCAGCACCTCGGCCGTTGCCGGCCCGATCGCTGCGATGCGGTTCGCGGTGACGCCGCGGCGGGCGAGCTCGTGCGCGCCGTTGCGGCTCGTGACGACGAGCCAGTCGTATGCGCGTGCGTCGACGGGGTCGTCGCCCAGCGGCTCGACCTTGATCAGCTCGCAGAAGAGCGCAGCGTGCCCGAGAGACTCGACTCGGGCGACGAGCTCCTCACGCGTGACGAGTACTCGCATCCGCCAGCTCCGCGCCGAGCGCTGCCGGGTCGTCGCCCGTGCGCCGCTCGATCCACGATCCATCCTCGGCCGCCACGAGCCCCGTCAGCGTCTTGCCGTCGTGGTGCGCGGCAACCGGAGCGAGGCAGCCGCCGCCGACTGCGGCTATGACCGCCCGTTCGGCCTCGACCCGCTCCCGCGTCTCGGGGTCGTCAGCCGCCGCCACGAGATGCTCCTCCCCGGCACGCACCTGGAGGGCGACAGCGCCCTGCCCCGCCTCGGGCAGCATCGCCTCCGGCTCGAAGCGGTGCCCGATCTCGTGTCCGAGCCCGATCCGGTCGAGCCCGCACGCGGCGAGCACGATCGCGTCGAGGCCCCGCTCGCGACGCTTCCGCAGACGGGTGTCGATGTTGCCCCGCAGCGGCTCGATCGAGAGGGTCGCGTCAACCGCCAGGAGCTGAGCCTTGCGCCGCACCGAGGCCGTCCCGATCCGCATCCCTGGCCGCAGCTCCACCGCTCCGCAGAGCGCGTCGCGGGGATCCTCGCGGCGAAGGTAGGCGCCGACCGTCAGGCCCTGAGGGTCCGTGGCGGTCAGGTCCTTCGCGGAGTGGACGGCGACGTCGATCCGCTGCTCGAGCAGCGCCTCCTCGAGCTCCTTCACGAAGACGCCGCGCGAGCCGATCTCGCCGAACGG
>DAIMGZ010000134.1:0-4057 GCA_036723535.1 Gaiellaceae bacterium | reverse complement strand
GCGATGCCGTAGCCGAAGCGGCCGTAGATCGTCTCCTCGGAGGCCCACAGTGCCGCGATCGGCTCGCCGCGCTCGTGCACGTCGCGGAGCTGCGTGTCCATCATCGCGCGCAGGACGCCGCGGCGGCGGTGCGTCGGGTGGACGCCGACCGCGGTGACGCCGGCGCACGGGAGCGAGCCGCCCGGCACGGACAGCTCGAACGGGAACGCGCCCGCGCCGCCGACGAGCTCGCCGTCTTCGAAGGCGGCGTGCATCCGGTCGTGCGGCAGCGTCCGGGTGAACCGCTCGAGCAGCTCCAGGCTCGGTGGCGGATTGAAGTACTGGCCGATCGCGCCGACCGCGCGGTTGTACTCGTCCTGGTCGGCGCAGGGACGGACGTCGAACATGTGCCGACGCTACAGCTTCTCGAGCGGCGCGTAGTCGAGCATCAGCTTGCGCTCGCTGCCGTCTTCCGCGAAGCGGACGGTGACCAGCCCGCCCGCCTCGATCCGCACGACGACGCCCTCGCCGAGCGTCGAGTGGCGGACGGAGTCGCCGGTGGAGAGATCCGGCACGTCCTCCCGCGGCGCGACCTGGCTCTGCCGCGGCGCGCCGTAGCTCGACCACGACGCCGGCCGCAGGCGCTCGCGCTCGACGTGCCGCTCGGGCACCTCGTCGAGGAAGCGCGACGGCAGGTTGTGGCTGCGTCCGCCGTACAGCATCCGCGACGACGCGTGCAGCAGCGTCAGCCGCTCCTGCGCCCGCGTCATCCCGACGTAGCAGAGCCGCCGCTCCTCCTCGATTCCCTGCTCCTCGATCGAGCGCGAGTGCGGGAAGATCCCCTCCTCCATCCCGATCAGGTAGACGGCGCGGAACTCGAGGCCCTTCGCGTTGTGGAGGGTCATGAGCGTGACGAGCGAGCCGTCGCCGCGGATCGCGTCCTGGTCGGAGTAGAGCGAGATCTCCTGGAGGAACGCCGAGAGGCTCGGCTCCTCCGTCTGCTCGCGCCACTCGCGCGCGACCGAGACGAGCTCCTGGAGGTTCTCGATGCGCCCCTCGGCCTCGATCGTCCGCTCGGCCTCGAGCGACTCGACGTAGCCGCTGCGGGAGAGCACCTCCTCGATCAGCTCAGGCACGTCGAATTCCATCGCGGCGGACATGAGCGACTCGATCGTGCCGCGGAAGGTCTTGAGCGCCTTCTGCGGCTGCGTGCCGACGCCAGCCATCTCGGCCTCGGCGGTCGCCTCCCAGAGCGAGATCTCCCGCTGGTCTGCCCAGGTCTGGAGGCGGGCGAGGCTCGAGTCGCCGATGCCGCGACGCGGCCGGTTCGCGATGCGGAGGAGGGAGACCGCGTCGTACGGGTTGTCGAGCACCTGGAGGTAGGCGATGAGGTCCTTCACCTCGGCGCGCTCGTAGAAGCGCGGGCCGCCGATCACCTGGTACGCGATGCCCTGGCGCACGAGGATGTCCTCGAGCACGCGGCTCTGCGCGTTCGTGCGGTAGAAGACGGCGACCTCGCTGCCGTTGTAGCCCTCCTCGACGAGCAGCGCAATCTCGGCGGCGACGTAGCGCGCCTCGGCGTGCTCGTCCTCGACCTCGACGACGCGCACGGGGTCGCCCTCGCCGAGCTCCGACCAGAGGTTCTTCTCCTTGCGCTCGCGGTTGTGGCGGATGACGCCGTTGGCCGCGTCGAGGATGTTCTGGGTGGAGCGGTAGTTCTGTTCCAGCGCGATCGTGGTCGCCCCGGCGAAGTCGTGCTCGAACTCGAGCACGTTCCGGATGTCGGCTCCGCGGAAGGCGTAGATCGACTGGTCCGGGTCGCCGACGGCGAAGACGTTGCGGTGCTTCTCGGCGAGGAGCTGGAGGAGGCGGTACTGCGCGTGGTTCGTGTCCTGGTACTCGTCGACGAGGACGTAGCGGAACGCCTCCTGCCACTTCTCGCGCGCCTCGGGGAACCGCTCGAGCACGTCGACGGTGAGGAAGAGCATGTCGTCGAAGTCGACGGCGTTCGAGGCGAAGAGCCGCTTCTGGTAGAGGTCGTAGACCTCCGCGACGGTCTGGTCGTAGAAGCTCGCGACGCGGTCGGTGTACTCCACCGGGCCGACGAGCGTGTTCTTCGCGTTCGAGATTTGGGAGTGGATGCCGCGCGGCGTGAAGCGCTTCGGGTCGCGGTCGAGTTCCTCGAGACAGCGCTTCACGAGCCGGATCTGGTCGGCCTGGTCGTAGATCGTGAAGTTCGAGCGATAGCCGAGCCGTTGCGCCTCGCGCCGCAGGATCCGGCCGCAGGCCGAGTGGAACGTCATCACCCAGGCGGCGCCCGCGGGCGGGCCGACGAGGTGCGCTACGCGCTCCCGCATTTCCGCCGCCGCCTTGTTCGTGAAGGTGATGGCGAGGATCTCCGGCGGCTTGACGCCGACGGCGCCGAGCAGGTGCGCGATGCGGCGGGTGAGGACGCGCGTCTTGCCCGAGCCGGCGCCGGCGACGACGAGGACTGGGCCTTCGGTGTGGAGGACGGCCTCGCGCTGCGCCGGGTTCAGGTCGGCGAGGTACGTCTCCGGCGTCGTCGCGGCCACCGCTCGATCGTAGCGGCGGCCTCCCCCGACGCCCGCCGTCCTGCCTGTCGGCGACGATCCGCACGTGGAGGGTTCCGGCACGCAGCGGCTCGAGGCATTCAGCGACGGCGTGTTCGCGATCGCCGCGACGCTGCTCGTGCTCGAGTTCACGGTCAAGTCCGGCCACGACCTCGGCAGCCAGCTCGCCGACCTGTGGCCTGCATACCTCGCCTACGCGACGAGCTTCCTCACGATCGGGATCATCTGGATGAACCACCACTTCTGCGTCGAGACGATGGCGCGCGCCGACCGCGTGCTCATGTTCCTCAACCTCCTGCTGCTGCTCACGGTCGCCTTCCTCCCCTTCCCCACACGCCTCGTCGCCCTGTACCTGGAGCACGGCGGCGAGCGGGCCGCGGTCTACGCCTACGACGCGACGTTCGTGCTCATGTCGGTCGTCTACAACGGGTGGTGGAGGTACGCCTCGGGCGGCCGTCGCCTGATCGCCGAGGGTGTGCCCGATTCGGCGGTGCGGGCGATCACCCGCGCCTTCGCCCCCGGCGTGCCGATGTACGCGACCGCCGTTCTCGTCGCGATCTGGAGCCCGCTCGCGAGCGTCGCGCTCACGTTTGCGATCGCCGCGTTCTACCTACCGTCCGCCGCCCTCTTCGATCGCTGACGCGAGCCAGGCCGAGGCGGCGGCCAGCGCCTCCGCGTCGCTCGACTTGAGCACGACCTCGACCGTGAAGCCGCCGGCACCGAAGCTCGGGTAGGAGCCGACGAGGACGCCCGGCCAGCGCTCGCCCGTCTCGGCGAGCGTCGCCGCGATGACGCTCTCGTACGTCCGGTAGACGCGCCGCCAGGCGGCGATCGGAGCGCCGCGCCGGAACTCCACCTCGATCGCCGCGAACATCGCCTCCATCTCGCTCGGCAGGCCGGGCAGGACGTAAACGTTCTCGAGCGCGAAGCCGGGCGCGCCGCCCATCGGGTTCTTGAGCGGCCGGCTGCCGCGCGGCAGGAGCGCCCAGCGCGCGGCGTACTCCGGGTCGCGCGTGAAGCGGGCGCGCAGGTCGGCGGCGACCTCGGGCACCTCCTCCTGCGGCACGCCAAACGCGGCGGCGATCGCCTCGCGCGTCAGGTCGTCGGGCGTGCCGCCGAGGCCGCCGGTGACGAGCAAGAAGTCGACGCGCGGCGCCTCGCCACGGACGAAGTCCGCGACGGTGTCGATCTCGTCCGGCAGCGCCGCCGTCAGCCGCACCGCGACCCCGAGCGGCGCGAGCCGGCGCGCGAGCCAGCCCGCGTTCGTGTTCGGCACGTCGCCCGAGACGAGCTCGTTCCCGATCGTGAGGATCGAGGCGGTCGCGGTCACAGCTCGATGGCACGGCCGGGCGCGAAGGCCTCCAGGAAGCGGCGGTCGTGGGTGACGAGGAGGACGGTGCCGTCGTAGCCGGCGAGGCCGCGCTCGAGCTCCTCGATCGCCTCGACGTCGAGATGGTTCGTCGGCTCGTCGAGGACGAGGCAGTTGA
>DAIMGZ010000133.1:0-4069 GCA_036723535.1 Gaiellaceae bacterium | reverse complement strand
ACGCCGTAGAGGACGTCCGCTGCTTCCATCGTCCGCTTCTGGTGCGTGATCACGACGAACTGGGCCCGGTCCGAGTAGCGGCGCAGGAGCTCGACGAAGCGGCCGATGTTCGTGTCGTCGAGGGCCGCCTCGACCTCGTCGAGGAGGTAGAAGGGACACGGCCGCGCGAGGAAGAGCGCGAAGAGGAACGCGATCGCGCCGAGAGCCTTCTCGCCGCCGGAGAGGAGCGAGAGCCGCTGCACACGCTTGCCGGCGGGACGCAGCTCGACCTCGACGCCCAGCTCGAACTCCTCCTCGTCCTCCTCGGCCTCGGTCAGCCGTAGGTGTCCCTCGCCGCCCGGGAAGACCGTCGCGGTCACATCGGCGAAGTGGCGCCGGACGGCGTCGAAGGTCTCGGCGAAGCGCTGCTCGACAGTCTCCGTCAGCTCGTTGCGGAGCTTCTCGAGCTCGGCGAGGCTCGCCTCGAGGTCGGCCCGCTGCGCAGCGAGCTCCTCGAGCCGTGCCTTCTCCGCCTCGTACTCCTCGTGCGCGAGCGGGTTGACCTGGCCGAGTGTCTCGCGGCGCCGCTCGAGCCGTTCGACGGTCGCCAGGAGCTGCTCGCGGTCGTCGCCCTCCGCCGGCTCGTCCGCGTTCGCGTGCTCGAGCCGCCGGCGTGCCTCGTCCGCCTCCGCCTCGACCCGCGCCGCCTCGACCTCGACGGTGGAGACGGCCTCGGCAGCGGCTGCGAGCTCCTGCCGCAGCTCCACCTCGGCGGCTCCGAGCCGGCGCAGCTCGGCGCCCAGCTCGCCGCTGCGCGCAGCGCCCGAGTCGACCTCCTCCCTTAGCGGAGTGTCGAAACGGCCGCCGGGAAGAGCGAGCGCACGGACGAGCCGCTCGGCGAGCGCGACCTCTTGCTGCCGGCGCGGATCCTGCTCGAGCGAGTACGCGCTGTCGGGAATCGGCGCTTCCATGCGCGCCCGCAGCTGTCCGAGCTCCTCTGCGAGCGCGCGCCGGCGGGCCTGCAGCTCGAGCAGCAGCGCCTCGGCGGTCTCGCCCGCGAACCACAGCTCGCCGCGCTGCGGGTCGTAGCCGTAGCCCTCGGGCGTCACGGCCGGCACGGTGGACGAGAGCAGTTCCTCCTTCGAGACGACCGGGATCTCCTCGACGAGGTGAGCCGGGTCGCGGCCGACGAGGACGACGAGGCTGCCGAGCCCTGCTGCCCGCGCGCGCTCGAGCAGGGCAAAGCCGCTCGCCGCGTCGTCGGCGACCAGCGCCGACGCGCGCTGCCCGAGCGCCGCCACCACGGCTCGCTCACGGCCCGTCTCGACGTCGAGCAGGGAGAGCGCGATCCTCTCGCCTTCCTCCGCCAGCGCGCGCGCCGCCGGCGGCAGCCCCTCGCGCTCGGCGAGGGCGCGGTCGAGCGCGCGCAGCCGCTCTTCGAGCAGCTGCACCTGCTCAGCGAGCGCGCTCCGTTCCGCCCGGACGCGTGCGTCGAGGACGCGTCGCGGCCGCTCGAGCTCGTCGCGCAGGCGGCGCAGCCGAGCCTCGGCCGACTCTCGGCGCATCGCGACCCGCTCGGCGGCGCTCCGGAGCCGGTAGAGAGCCTGCAGTGCCTGCTCGCGCGCGCCGGCTGCGTCCGCGAGCTCCTCCTCGGCCCGCCCGCGCTCGGCGAGCAGCGCTTCGAGCCGCTCGCCGACGCCGCTCCGCTCCGCCGCTGCCGCCCCGCGCCGCGTCTCGAGCTCCCCGAGCCGCTCTTCGAGCGCGCCGAGGTCGAGCTGGGCGATGCGGGCTCGCAGGCGCGCGAGCTCGACCCCGAGCTTCTGTGCGCGCTCGGCCGCAGTCGCCTGAAGCGCGAGCGGCCGCAACCGCTTCCGAACCTCCGCCTCGACGTCGCGGGCGCGCTCGACCTCCACCGCGACACGCGCGAGCTTGAGCTCGGCACGGTGGCGGCGGGCCTTGAAGCGGCCGAGCCCCGCCGCCTCCTCGATCAGCGCCCTCCGCTCGGCCGGCCTCGACGCGAGGATCGCCTCGACCTTGCCCTGGCTGATGATCGAGTGCATCCCCTGGCCGAGCCCGAGGTCGGCGAGCAGCTCGACGAGGTCGAGCCGCCGCACCGTGGAGCGGTTGACGAGGTACTGCCCCTCGCCGCCGCGGTGCAGCCGACGCGCCACCGAGAGCTCCGCATAGTCGACGGGCAAGGCCCCGTCGGCGTTGTCGAAAAGGAGCTCGACCTCGCAGAAGTCGGAGGCGCCGCGCGCGCCGCCGCCGGCGAAGAGGACGTCGTCCGGCTTCTCGGCCCGGAGCTCCGTGGGGCTGAGCGAGCCGGCGGCCCAGCGGATCGCGTCGGAGACGTTGGACTTGCCGGAGCCGTTCGGGCCGACGATCACGCCGACGCCCGGCTCGAGACGGATCTCGACCGGATCGGGGAAGGACTTGAAGCCACGCAGCTTGACGGCGCGCAGGTGCACCGCAGAGAACCTAACGACGCGGCAGGACGCTACTGCTCGTCGTCAGGCTCGCGTGCGAGGGGCGCGTCCTCGTCCGCCGGCTCGCCGTCGGAGAAGATCTCGAGGATCCCACGAGCTTCGGGATCCGGCTCCTCCGCCGTGAGGCGACGCAGACGAAGCTCGGAGTTGGTCGGTCCCCGTTTCTTGCCGGGCGTCGGCGGCTTGGCCGACGACGCTTCCAGCTTCCGCTCAGCCATCAGGCCGGACAGGATGCCAGAAATAGCCGTTACGAGTCGGAATTCGCGATATCGAGCTTCGCGAGCACCTCGCGGGCCGCCTCCTGCTCTGCGGCTTTCTTCGTCTGTCCCTCGCCTCGTCCGAGCTCTTCGCCCCCGATGATCGCGGCGCAGGTGAAGCGGCGGTCGTGCGGCGGCCCCTCGGCCGAGATCTCGACGTACGTCACGTGGCTGCCGCTGCGGGCCAACAGCTCTTGCAGGTCCGTCTTCTGATCCACGCGCGTCGTGAGCGCGTGCTCGATCTGCTCCGCGAACGCGTCGACGACGGCGTCCTCGATCGCCGCGAAGCCGTGCTGGAGGAAGAGCGCGCCCAGCGCCGCCTCGATGACCGCGGCGAGCACGTTGCGGTTCCGCGCGAGCCGCTCGAGCTCCACCTCCGTCTGCGCGGAGGTGGCCCGTTCGACGAGACGCCTGCCGAGCTCGAGCTCACGCGCCACCTCCGCGCAGGTCGCACGCGAAACCACGTGGGAGCGCACCTTCGCGAGCTGCCCCTCGGAGAAGTCCGGATGGCGCGAGTAGAGCGCATGCGCCACCGCGAGCTCGAGGACGCTGTCGCCGAGGAACTCGAGCCGCTCGTACGAAGCGCCGCGGTCGCTCGCCCACGACGTGTGCGTGAAGACCGGCTCCGCCAGTTCCGGCGGGAGCGCGTCGATCAGCTGAGCGAGGTCGGATTCCGCGGCTACTGGTGCGAAGTGACGTAGTCGACGGCCTGGCCGACGGTCTGGATCTTCTGCGCATCCTCGTCCGAGATCTTGATCCCGAACTGGTCCTCGAGCTCCATGATCAGCTCGACGAGGTCGAGGGAGTCGGCGTCGAGGTCCTCCTGGAAGGATGCCTCCTCCGTGATGTCCGCCTCGTCGATGCCGAGCTGCTCGGTGAGGACCTCCTTGACCCGCTCGTAGACTTCCGGGCGCGACGCTGCCATGTCACCTCGTTGTGTTGTAGGGGCTGGAAAGCGCGCCGATCATACAATCTCAGCTCCCTGAGGTAAGCGGGCAGCGAGGCGGCCGACGACGTCATGGTCGACGCCGCGGGCGGCGAGACGGATCGCGTTCGCGATCGCGATCGGGGACGAGTTGCCGTGCGCGATCACGACCAGCCCGCGCAGCCCGAGGAGGTATGCGCCTCCGTACGTGTCCGGGTCGAGGCGCGCGCGCAGCCGCCGGGCGGCGGGACGGATGAGGAACCCACCGACGGTTCCGGCCGTGCTCGCCGTGATCTCGTCGCGCAGCGAGTCGAGCAGCGTCCGGATCGCCCCCTCGACCGACTTGAGGGCGACGTTGCCGGTGAAGCCGTCGGTGACGAGGACGTCGGCGGCGCCTTCGAGGATGTCGCGGCCCTCCGCAT
>DAIMGZ010000132.1:0-4082 GCA_036723535.1 Gaiellaceae bacterium | reverse complement strand
CATGTCGCCGTAGAGCGTCGCGTAGCCCACCGACAGCTCCGACTTGTTGCCGCTCCCGACGAGCAGCCAGCCGAACTTGTTCGACAGCGCCATCACGAGCGTCCCGCGGATCCGTGCCTGGAGGTTCTCCTCCGCGACATCCGCCTCCCGGCCGGCGAACGCCTCCGCGAGGACCCCGGTGTACGCCTCGACCACCGGCTCGATCGGGAGCTCCCGGAAGTCGCAGCCGAGGTTCTCGGCGAGACGGCGCGCGTCGGCTCGCGTCGCCTCTGACGAGTAGCGGGACGGCATCGAGACGCAGTGGACGCGCTCGGGTCCGAGCGCCTCGACCGCGAGCGTGGCGGTCACCGCTGAGTCGATCCCGCCCGAGACGCTGACGAGGATGGCGTCGAATCCGTTCTTGCCGACGTAGTCCCGCAGCCCGAGCACGAGGGCGCGCCGCATCTGCTCGAGCTCGCCGGCGAACGGCGCGATCACCGCCGACTCTGGCTGCTCGAGGTCGACGACAAGAAGCGTCTCTTCGAAGCCGGGTGCCCGTGCCAGCACGGTGCCGTCGCTCTCGATCACGAGCGAGTGCCCGTCGAAGACGAGCTCGTCCTGGCCGCCGACCGAATTGCAAAGCGCGACTCGAACTCCGCTCTCTCGCGCGCGCGCGGAGAAGATCGCCTCACGCTCCTCTGCTCGCCCGACGTGGAACGGAGAGGCCGAGAGGTTGACGATGAGCTCCGCACCCGCCGAGACGAGCTCGGTCGTCGGCGGCCCGGAAACCCACATGTCCTCGCAGATCGTGATTCCGACCTTCGTGTTCGCCACGTCGACGAGTGCAAGTTCGCCGCCGGAGACGAAGTAGCGCTTCTCGTCGAAGACGCCATAGTTCGGCAGGTGCCACTTTTTCGCCCACCCGGTGACTTCGCCATCGGCGCAGATCGCGCACGCGTTGTACAGGGCGCCGTCGAAGAGCGGCACGCCGACGAGCGCGACGATCTCGCGCGTCTCCGCCGCGATCCGCTCCAGCGAGGTGCGGGCGGCGAGGACGAAGCTCGGCCGCAGGAGCAAGTCCTCGGGGGGATAGCCGGTGACGGCGAGCTCGGGGAGGAGGACTAGATCGGCGCCCGCCGCGCGGGCCTCCTCGATGCGCGCGAGGATCAGCTCGCGGTTTCCGTCGAGGTCACCGACGACCGGATCGATCTGCGCGAGGGCGAGCCTCATAGGTTTTCGATTATAGGTCGAAAACCTCGGCGCGCTGCAGCCGAATGGCCTGAAGGTCCCGCTCGAGGACCTCGTCGATGTGTGCGAGGAGATCGTCGACATCGCTGTGCTCGGCATGCAGATAGCGACCTGCGAGTGCGTCGTAACGGCCGCTTGCGAGCTTCAGGACGAGCCGCGGCGCGCACTCCGGCGGCGTCCACGGAGCGTCGTCCGGAAGGAACCCCTCCGTCATCGCTGTGCGCACGAGCCCGGGGCTGATCACGAAGACGGGGATGCGGTCTCGGAGCGCATTCGCGAGCGTCTCGCCGTACCGGCAGATCGCGGCCTTGGACGCCGTATAGCCGGTCTCGGTCGCGCCGGGCAGGTACGAGGCGCCGCTGCCCGTGATGACGATGCGGCCCCGGCCGCGTTCGAGCATGCCGGGGATAACGGCGTTGCAGCAGAGGTGAACGCCGAGGACGTTGACCTCGAACGCCTGCCACCATTCCTCCGGGTCGAGCTCCCAGGAGACGCCGCGGTTGCCGGTGCCGGCGTTGGCGACGAGGAGGTCGATCGGCCCGAGCTCGGCGAACCAGCGCTCGACGTCGTCGCGCTGCGCGACATCTCCGATGAAGGCTCGCCCGCCTATCGCCGCCGCGACGCTCTCGACCTGCTCGGCAGTGCGCCCGCTGACCGCGACGTCCATACCCGCGGCGGCCAGCTCGCGGGCGATGCTCTCGCCGATGCCGCGGCCGCCGCCGGTCACGAGTGCCCGCTGCCCTGCCAGCTCGCTCACGGCAGCACTCTAGTTTGCCGGGGCCAAGTTAGCGTCCGCTAACCTAGTGGGCGCTAACTTCGGACGAGGAGGGGGACGTGCGAGCACGGGTACTGGCGGTGGTGCTGGCCGAGGAGAACCGCAAGTGGTGGACGCTGTTCGCGGTCTCGTTCGGCCTCTTCATGATCATGCTCGACAACACGGTCGTGAATGTCGCGCTGCCGACGATGGAGCGCGACCTCCACGTCTCGATCGCGCAGCTCGAGTGGGTCGTGATCGCCTACGCGCTCACCTTTGCGTCGCTCCTGATCACGGGCGGCAAGCTCGCCGACCTCTACGGCCGCCGCCGCATCTTCGTGGTCGGCCTCGTCGTCTTCTCGCTCTCCTCGCTCGCGTGCGGGTTCGCCCCGAACGCAGGCTTCCTCATCGGCGCACGTGCCGTGCAGGGCGCAGGCGCCGCGCTCATGAACCCCGCGACGCTCTCGATCATCGTCGCCACCTTTGCGCCGAAGCAGCGCGGCCAGGCGATCGGGATCTGGGCCGGCGTCTCTGCGCTCGCGCTCGCGATCGGCCCGCTCGCGGGCGGCTTGATCACGCAGCACCTCAACTGGAGCTGGATCTTCTTCATCAACGTCCCGGTCGGCGCCCTGGCGATCGTCGTGTCGCAGCTCGTGATCCGCGAGTCGCGGGACACGTCGGCCGAGCAGAGCATCGACCTGCCCGGCCTTGCCACGTCGGTCGGCTTTCTCTTCGCGCTGAGCTACGCGCTCGTGGAGGGGAACCGGCACGGCTGGACGTCGCCCGAGATCCTGGGCTTGTTTGCAGGCTCCGTGGCTCTGCTGGCTGCGTTCGTCCTGCTCGAGCACCGGCAGCGCCTCGCGATGCTCGACCTCTCGCTTTTCCGGATCGGCGCCTTCACGGGGGCAAACGTCGTGGCGATGCTCGTCACGCTCTCGATGTTCGGCGTCTTCTTCTTCGTCTCGCTCTACGTGCAGAACATCCTTCATTACTCGCCGACGCAGGCCGGCGCGACCTTCCTGCCGATGGTGCTGCTGATCAGCTTCATCGCGCCGATCTCGGGCAGGCTGTCCGACCGCATCGGCTCGCGCTGGCTGATGGGAGGCGGGATGACGCTGCTCGGCATCTCCCTGCTGCTGTACGAGCGCGTCGGTGTCCACTCCAACTTCTGGACGCTGCTGCCGCCGATGATCGTCGGCGGCGTCGGGATGGCGATGACGATGTCACCGATGACGTCCGCGGCGATGGGCGCGGTTCCGGTGGAGAAGGCCGGCGTCGGCTCGGGCGTCCTCAACAGCTTCCGCCAGGTCGGCGGCTCGCTCGGGATCGCGGTGATGGGAGCGATCGTCGCGGCGTCGATCCACCACTCGCCGCACTCGGCGGCCGGAGCGCAGGACTACGTGAACGGACTGCACAGGGGCTTCGAGGTGGCCGCGGCGATCACCTTCGTCGCTGCGATCGTCGCCGTCGTCACGGTGCGGACCCGGCCGGAGGTCGTGCGCGAGCACATCGCGGAGATGGCCGCGTGAAAGCCCCAAAAAGTGCTTTCGCACTTTCCGGGGGCCCCAAGAACGTAAGCGTCGCTGCGCCGCGGATGGCGGCCGCGGACCGCCGGCGGCACCTCGTCGAGACCGCGATCCGCCTCTTCACGGACGGGAGCTACCACGGCACGACGACCGCCGAGATCGCCCGGGCTGCCGGAGTCTCGGAGCCGATCCTTTACCGCCACTTCGCCTCGAAGCGCGATCTCTACCTCGCGGCGCTCGAGCACGTCTGGGCGAAGACGCGTGACGCCTGGGAGCGGAAGCTCGACGAGGCATCCGACGCGTGCGCGGCGATCGAGGCGATCGGCAAGGGGCACGTCTCCGTCCGGTCGCCGAGGCTTCAGCTCGCCGAGCTGTGGGTGCAGGCCCTGAGCGAGGCCTCCGAGGATCCCGAGCTGCGGCGCCACCTGCGCCGCCACATGCGCGAGGTGCACGACTTCGTCGCGGATCTGGTCCGGCGTGGTCAGAACGAGGGAGCGATCGCCGCCGAACGCGATGCCGACTCGGAGGCGTGGATCATGCTCTCGGGCGGAATCCTCGGCATGGTCGGCCGGCGA
>DAIMGZ010000131.1:0-4221 GCA_036723535.1 Gaiellaceae bacterium | reverse complement strand
TGGAGGTGGAGCGGCGTCGTGTAGTAGGTCGCCGAGGCGATGCCCGCCTCGGCCAGGGCGGTGAGAATCGCGTCGCGCTCGCGCGAGCGGCAGACGAAGAGGTGGTAGACGTGGCCCGGGTCGTCCTGCGGGATCTCGACGAGCTCTCCGAGTCCCAGCTCGGCGTAGCGGGCGGCGGCGGCGCGGCGCGCCTCGTTCCAGCCGGCGACCTCCGGCAGGAAGATGCGCAGGAACGCGGCCTGCAGCTCGTCGAGGCGGGAGTTGTAGCCGACGAGGTCGAAGGCCGACTTGTCGCGCGAGCCGTGGAAGGAGAGGAGCTGGACGCGCTCCGCGAGCTCCTCGTCGTTCGTCGCCACGAGGCCGCCGTCGCCGAGGCAGAAGAGGTTCTTCGTCGGGTAAAAGCTGAAAGTCGAGATCGCGCCTTGCTGCGCCGCGCCGGGAGCGCCGAAGGCCTGCGCCGCATCCTCGAGCACGGGGACGCCGAGCTCGACCAGGGGCCGGACGTCCAGCATCCGGCCGAACAGGTGGACGGGGACGATCGCCCGCGTCTGTCCCGTGACCTTCGCGGCGGCGTCGTCGACGTCGAGGTTGAGCGTGCCAGGATCGATGTCCGCGAAGACCGGCGTCGCGCCGCGACGCACGATCGACTCGGCGGTCGCGTAGAAGGTGAACGCCGGGCAGATCACCTCGTCGCCGGGCCCGACACCGAGCGCGTCGAGGGCGAGCACGAGTGCGTCGGTGCCGTTCGCGACCCCGATCGTCCGCTTCACGCCGAGGTAGGCGGCGGCCTCCTCCTGAAACGCCCAGTAGTGCGGTCCCCGGATGAAGCGCTCGCTTTCCAGCACCTCGCGGAAGGCGGCCTCGAGCCGCGGGATCAGCGGCTCGTATTCGGCTCGGACGTCAACGAGAGGAATCGTCTGCACGCGGGGTCACTTTAGCCGCACCAATCTTCCGGTACACCAGATACGCCAGCACGACCACGATGCCTGCCACGATCGCGTACTCGGCGTAGTGGAAGCCGCGGTCGAAGCCGTGGTAGCCGGTACCGAGACCGTAGCCGGCGCCCGCAAAGGCGAACGCCCACACAGCGGAGCCGACGAGGGTCAGCAGCGTGTACGGGGCGAGCCGCATCTCGAAGATCCCGGCCGGAATCGAAACGAAGGACCGGACGACCGGCGTGAGCCGGCCGATGAGGACGCCGAGGTTCCCCCAGCGTCCGAACCACGCCTCGGCGCGGTCGAGACGCGCCGGCGAGAGATGGAACCAGCGGCCGCGGCGCTCGAGCAGCGGCCTCCCGCCGTAGAGCCCGATCGCCCAGCCGACGAGAGCGCCCGCGAGGTAGCCGAGCGTGCCTGCGAGCGCGAGCACGACGAGGGCGCCCACCCCGAAGCCGATCCGCGAGCCGAACAGCGTCACGCCGTGCGCGGCCGGAAAGACTCCCGCGGCAACCGCGCCCGCGTAGAGCATGACGAGCTCGCTTGCGGCCGGGAACACGGCGTCGATCGCCATCAGGCCGAAGACGGCGTACACGCCGTGGTGGGCCACCTGCGAGGTGAAGGTCGCCGAGACGCTCGCGAGGAGCACGTGTGCGAGTCTAGTGCCCTCCGCGGAAGGAGAACGGAGCCGTAAGCGAGCTCGTGCCCATGGAGCTCGTCGCCACGACGTCCACCTGGTACCGGCCACGAGGCGCCGGTCGGCGCCCGATCCGGCCACGCCACGTGACGTGCTGCGGGCCTGCCGTACGCCGCCCCAGACGGAAGGTCGCCACCGGTATGCCGTTTCGGCGCTCGATCCGCACGACGAGGCTGGCCGTCCGCGTCAGCTGGAACGTCGCGGCCGGCAGCCCGCGGCCGCCGATCCTGACGGCAAGCGAGGAAAGCGTGTCGTCGAGCGAGAACGCCCGCTGGGCGCTCGTCGTGATGTTGCGGTCGTCCGTGGCGGTGAGGGAGAACGCCCACGCACCTTCGGGCGCGAGCGAGCCCCCGTTGCTGCCGTTCCACGCGAAGGTGTGCAAGCCGGGCGGCTCCAGCGCGCTCGCGAGCGTGACCGTCGTTCCGCCCGGGCCGGCGAGCGTTGCGACGACGTGCGACGGACGGGCGACGCGGAAGGAGAGCGTCTCGCTGTCGCCGACGCCGTCTCCGTTTGGCGAGAGCACGGGCGTCGATGGAGGCGCCGCGTAGACGCCGGAGTAGGAGAGGACGAGCGCGTCCGAGAGCTTCGCCTCGCTGCCGGTCGAAGGACGCGTGAGCAGCGTCCCGTCGAACGCGAGCCCGGCGGCGGGACCGGAACCGAGCCCGTACGCGGTCGTAGCGCCTAGCCGGGAGAGCTCGACCGCGAGCTCGTAGCTCGACATGCCGATGCTGTACGCGGGATTCGTCCCCTCGACGCCGACGAGGAGGATGCGCCCGTCGGGGAGCTGGCCGATCGCGCCCCGCGGCTGCCGACTGTTCAAGAGCCGCGGGTCGAACGACTCGTTCGCGTGGAAGACGGGCTTGCCGTTCTTCACGAGCAACGGGCCGCCGCCGATCGCACCCCCGAGGCCGCTCCAGTCCGGTGAGAGCGACAGCCGTGCCTCGACCTGCTGCCCGGCCGGCGCCTCCGCCTTGAGCTCGGCGATGGACGCGGTGCCGCGCGCGACGAGGACGGCACCGCTGCGGGGAATCCGCGTCGGGCCGCTGCTCGCGACCTGCGTCACGGTGCCGTCGAGCGGCTGGCCCAGCCGCGCCGGCGGGAACGACGCGATGACGGTCTCCACGACTCCCGACTCCTTCGGTGTCGCGGTGCCGTAGGCCGGCGTGTAGAGCGTGAACTTCCCCTTTCCCGCCCGCGTGTTGAGCGAGAGCGGCCGGCGCTGGCCGCTTCCCTGCCAGGTCGCGGCGAGGGAGACGCCGGCGGTTGCAAGCGTGCCGTTCGAGCCGATGCCGAGGCTGGAACGGCCGGCAGCCGGCTGGCTCTCGAGCACGCCGTTCTGCATGAGGATGCCGCTCGGCGCCCCGGTGCGGCGGTCGAAGTAGTCGCCGTCGATCGCTACGGTCGTCGCCCCGGCGGCGAGTCGGCTCTCGAGATGCGTGAGCGTCTCCGTCCCGCGCAGGAGGTCGTTCGAGAGCGCCGGCTCGAGCGAGTAGACCGTGCCGTCCGGCTTCGGCGCGGTGACGACGTCGAGGACGATCGGCCCCCGCGAGGTGAAGTCGACCTCGCGCGTGTACGTCACGCCCGGCATCAGGACGGACGTCGATACCGACTCCTGGCTGGGGCGCCGCGGCGAGCCGGTCGCCGCCGAGGCCACCGCGGACACGACGAGCGCGGCGAGCGCGACGGCGATGAGAAGCTTGTGCGGCACGAGCACGACCCGGCGCCCAGAGTAGCGTTGGTCTCGTGGACGCGCCCCTCGTCGAGATCGACGACGGCTGGGACTTCAAGGTCCTGATCCTCGACGACGAGTGGGTTCTGCGGATCCCGCGCGTCGCCCCGGCGGCGGCGAAGCTCGCGAAGGAGGTCGGCCTGCTGCCCGCGCTCGAGCCCGCACTGCCGGTCGAGATCCCGCACTTCGCGTTCGTCTCGCCGGAACCTCCGTTCGTCGTCTACCGGCTGATCCGCGGCGAGCCGCTCGGGCGTGAGGATCCCGACGGCGTCCGGTCGTTTCTCGAGGCGCTCCACTCGTTCGACACGGCGGGCCTCGAGCTCCCGCGGCCGGAGTGGCTCGAGGCGTGGAGCGAGCAGGCGGACGAGTTCCGTCGCGTCGCCCTGCCGTTGCTCGATCCGGACGAACGAGGGCAAGGCGAGGACCTGCTTCGCGAGGTCGAGACGCTGACGGGATTCACGCCCGCCGTCACCCACTGCGACATCGGGCCGGCCCATCTGCTGTGCCGCGACGGCCGCCTCGCGGGCGTGATCGACTGGGCCGGCGCGCGGATCGGCGACCCCGCACTCGACTACGGCTGGCTGCTGAACGAGCCGTTTCCCGACTGGGACGTGGACGACGAGCTACGGCGCCGCGCTCTGGTCTACCACCGGCTCGGTCCGTGGTTCGAGGTCGACTACGGACTGCGGACGGAGCAGCCGAAGTGGGTCCGGAGCGGCCTCGCCGGCGTCAGGCCCAGACTCTGACTTCTCGGTAGAGCGTGTCGCGCTGGACGGCGGTCTTGCCGAGCGAGCGGATCAGATGCACGAGCTCCTCGGCGCTCGTCCGGTGGGTCGTGCCCGCGGCGGAGACGACGTTCT
>DAIMGZ010000130.1:0-4275 GCA_036723535.1 Gaiellaceae bacterium | reverse complement strand
CTCGCCGTGACCGTCGCCTCGGGGGCGAACTTCCTCGTCCTCGACGAGCCCACGAACCACCTCGACCTCGAGAGCCGCGAGGCGCTCGAAGCTGCACTCGACGCGTTCCCCGGGACGCTGCTGCTCGTCTCGCACGACCGCGCGCTCCTCGACGCGATCGCCGAGCGGACGCTCGCCATCGAGGATCAGGAGCTCCACGCGTACGACGGTGGCTGGGCCGAGTTGCTGCGGGCGCGCGAGGCGCGGGAGGCGCGCGCGAAGCCCGAGCCGGTGGTGGAGCGCGTGAAACCGGCACCGAAGCCGGCTTCGCGGCCGAAGCCGCGGCGCACGTCCGAGCTCGAGCGGATCGAGGCGGAGATCGCCGTCCGCGAGGCGGAGGTGGCGGAGCTCGAGACGAAGCTCGCCGAGGACTGGACCGACGTCGACGTCCTCGCGGCGCACAAGCGGAGCCGGGATGCGCTCACGGCGCTCTTCGAGCGCTGGGAGCGGTTATTCGAGACTGCGCAGGCCGGCGAGTAGGCTGTCCTCGTGGTTCGGGTCGCCGCACTCATCTTCGTCGTTGCCGTTGCAGCCGGCATCGCTGCCGTGGCGTTCGCGGCACAGTCGCCGAAAGCGCTTCGCACCGCGATCTTCGCGGCCGCTCGGCATGAGCGCTCCGTCCACTACGTCGAGGCCGGTGCAGCGAAAGGGCTGACCCAGAGAATCGTCGGCGACGTCGCGGCCACTCGCGGTATCCAGCGGGTCAGCTTCACGCTCAACGGCAAGAAGGGACGATTCACCGTGCTCGTAGTGCACCGCATCGCCTACCTCCGCGGCAATGCGCCGACACTCGCCGGCTACTTCGGCTTCACCGCTGCGCAGGCAGCTCAATTCCAAGGCCGGTGGATCTCGGTGCCACCGTCGAGCAAGAAGTACACGGATCTCGCGGCCTCGGTGACCCTCCCGTCGTTCCTCCACGACATCTACCCCGGCGGACGTCTCAGCCTGGTCACGTCGAAGATCGGCGGCCGCGCGCGCACCGGCGTGCGCGGAACGAACCGAGAGCCCGGGGTGAAGTTCATGGAGGCGATCTTCCCGAAGTCGAGCGCTCCGCTTCTGCCGGAGGAGGTTGCCGACATCGAGCCGGCGAAGGGGTTCATCGACGCGATCAAGATCAGCCGCTGGAACGAGAGCGTGAGCGTGCAGGCTCCGGCCGGTGCGGTCCCGATCTCGACCGTGCAGCCGAGCTAGGTAGGAGGGTCCAGCGAAACGGCGGTTGTGCCGCCGCGCCGCGCTGAGCGCCGCGAATGCGGCGTCCTCAGTCGCGCCGATAGCGCCTGGCTATCGGCGCTCCCTGCGTCCTTGCCTCGCGACGCCCATCGCACCGCGGCGACGAACACCGTTCCGCCGGACCCTCCTAGCTCGTATCGTCCGCCGCGAACTTCCTTCTCGGGAAAGGAGCGGCAATGTCCGCCGTCCGCGGCTTCAAGAACTTCCTCATGCAGGGCGAGCTCGTCGTGGTCGCAGTCGGCCTGGTGATAGCGCTCGCGTTCAGCACGCTCGTGAAGGCGTTCACCGACGACGTGATCACGCCGCTCGTCAACGCCGCCGCCGGCGGCGGCACGAACGGGCTCGGCTTCAAGGTCCGCGGCCAGCTCGTCCACCTCGGCGCGTTCGTCTCGGCCGTCATCTACTTCGTGATCTTCATGGCGGTCGTGTACTTCGCGATCGTCGTCCCGTACCGGGTCTACCAGCGGCGGCGCGGAGTGGCCGTGTTCACGGAGCCGGCGCCGACGAAGGCGTGTCCCGCCTGCCTCTCGGACGGCCTGCCGCTCGAGGCCACGAAGTGCCGCTACTGCGGGACGGCCCTCACGGCGGCGCAGACCGGGGGTCTCGGCGAGCGCGCCTAGGCCCAGAAGCGCTCGAAGGCGGAGTCGAGCGGTACCGCCGTGACGTCGTGCAAGAGGCCGTCCGCGATCCGGATCACGAGCGCCTGGTCGACGTCGAGGTCGATCCCGTTGCGGTGTCCCGTGGCCCGGTAGATCGCCACGGCCCAGTCGTCGTCCGCGAAAACGGTGTTGAGGCTGCTGCGGTACGTGCCGCCGGTCTCGGTGGACGTGCGGCGGAGGAACTCGACGACCTCGCGGCGGCCGCGGTACTCCCCGCTCATCGCGGTGTGGCCGGGAACGCGCCAGACCACGTCGCGGGCGAGCGCGGCCGAGATCGCCTTCGCGTCCTTGCCGAAGACGGCGAACACGCGCCGCACTAGAGCGGCATTCGGATGCTCGGCGGCCTCGCTCATGTCGGCTCGCCTGTGAGCGTCGCGACGACGGCCTCCGCGATCGCCTTGAGCGGCCGGCCCGACGACTGGCTCGCCTTCCGCAGGCGCGCGAACGCCTCCTGCTCGCTCAGCTGCTCCTTCTCCATCAGGAGCCCCTTTGCCCGCTCGATCACCTTGCGCGCCGCGAGCGCGTCGGCGAGCGACTCCGCTTCCTCGCGCACCGCCTGCATCTCGTCGTGTCGTCCGCGCGCGGCGGCGATCGCGGGGAGGAGATCCTGCTCGCGGAACGGCTTCACGAGGTAGCCGAAGACCCCCGCCTCCACCGCGCGCGAGACGAGCTCGTCCTGGCCGTACGCGGTCAGCATCACGATCGGGATCGGCCGCTCCTCGAGGATCCGCCGCGCCGCCTCGATCCCGTCGAGCTTCGGCATCTTCACGTCGAGCACCGCCAGGTCGGGCTGCTCCGAGCGCGCGAGCTCGACCGCCTCCTCGCCGTCCTTCGCCTCGGCGCAGACCTCGAAACCGGCCCGCTCGAGCAGCCCGCGCAGGTCGAGCCGGATGATCGTCTCGTCCTCGGCGACCAGGATCCTCACATCGCCATCCTCGCGTTTCGCAGCCGGATCCCGCTGTAGCCGAGGCTCGAGGCGATCACCTCGTCCCACAGCCGGAGGAGGTCGGCCTCGGTACGGAGCTCGATGCCGGCGTGTTCGTGGCGGGCGACGAGGTCGCCGAGCTCGACCAGCTCGAGCGGCTCTACGGGCTCGCGGGAGATCCAGAAGCGGTCGCCGTTCTCGACGAAGGTCTGCTCCGGCACTCGGTATGCGACGACAGGAGTCGTCTGCATCCGCTCGATCCAGGCGGGCTCGACGACGTGGACGCGCCGCGAGGGGTCGCCGCCGAGGAAGCGCCCGACGTCGCTCTCGCTCGTCGCCGACTCGACCCAGAAGGTCGCGCGCGGGCACTCGCGCGGAAACCAGTAGAGCGGGAGCAGCCGGGTCGCGATCGCCCAGACCTTGCCCTCGCGTGGCTCGAAGCGGGCGATCGTCGAGTCTTCGCTCGCGTGCCAGAGCGCGTGCGGTCCCTCGGCCCGGTATGGCGGCGGCGCCTCCCTCACGGCAGCGAGCGGAGAAGGGCGGCAGGCTCGGGCCAGAAGAGGAGCTGCGCCGCCTCCTCGCGCGAGAGCCACTGGTACTCGTCGTGCTCGTCGTTCAGCACCGGCTCCCAGGCGCGCTCGACGTCGACGAGAAAGGCTTGCACGTGTACGCGTAGCCCGGGCTCCTCTTCCCACGAGTCCCGCACGTAGGAGAACTCGCCGAGGGGCAGCAGCTGGTCCGCCTCGAGCCCGGTCTCCTCACGCAGCTCGCGCAGGGCCGCGGCGTGAAACGCTTCGCCGGCCTCGACGCCGCCCGCGATCGTGTGCCAGTACCCGCCGCCGTCGGGCGAGCGGTGCGCGACGAGGAACTCGTCTCCGCGCCGGACGTGAATCAGCACCTCGGACCACTCGCTCATGCCGGGAAGACCACCTCGGCCCGCGGCCCGGCGAGCGTGAAGCTGCCGTGCAGCTCGTCGGCGACGAGCGCACGCACGATGGAGAGCCCCGTGCCGCTCGCCGTGCCGTCGCCGCCGGAGCCCTCGTCCGCGATCGCGAGGACGACATCGCCGTCGCGCCGCGCAAGCTCGATCCGGACCGTGCCCGCGCCGTGCTCGAGCGCGTTCTGGAGCAGCTCGGAGAAGACGAGCGCGAGCGCGGTCGCGCGGGTGCCGGCCAGCGACATGGGCTCGAGCCGTGCTTCGACGTCGCGGCCCCCGGCGAGCCCCTGCACGAGCATCGCGCGGAGGCGGTCGATCAGCTCCGCCAGCTCGACGTCCTCCTCCCGCTGCTCGGTCAACGCCTCGTGGACGGCGGCGATGGCAAGGATCCGGTTGACGGAGTGCTCGAGCGCCTCGCGCGGGTCGACGCCCTCGGCGTGTGCCTGCAGGCGGAGGAGCGAGGCGACGGTCTGGAGGTTGTTCTT
>DAIMGZ010000129.1:0-4332 GCA_036723535.1 Gaiellaceae bacterium | reverse complement strand
CGCGGCCCACTCCGCGTGGCTCGCCGGCCAGGGAGATCGGGCGCTGCGCCTGCTGCACGATGCGGCTTCGGCCGGAGCCGACGACCTTCTTCGAGCCGACGTCTCCCACCTCCAGAGCCGGATCGAGCTCCGCCGGAACGCCGCCGCGGGCGTGGTCGACCGGCTCGTGGCCGAGGCGGGGAGAGTCGAACCGCTCGACGCCACCCGGGCGGGGGCAATGCTCGCGACGGCCGCCGAGGCGACGCCGCCCGATGCTCGCCTGGAGCTAGCCCGGCGGGCGGCCTCGCTGACGGCGGGACGCGACGATGCGGCCGGTCTGCTCGCGAGCCTCGTGCTCGCGCGCACGCTGTTCGAAGCCGGCGAGGCGACGGAGGCTCACGAGCGCCTCGCCCACGCAAGGGCGACGCTCGCCGCGAACCGGGAGCTCCGGCACGACCCGGAGCTGATCCTCGCCGCGGTCGAGACTCTCGCCGGCGTCGGCCCCGGCGACGACGCGCTCTTCCGCGAGCTCCTCGACGAGGTGACCGCCGCAGCGCGTGCGCACGCCGTCGTCGTGCTGCCGCGGGCCCTGCTCCAGACGGCCTGGCTGGACTTCGAGGCCGGGCGCTGGACGGATGCGTCGCTCAACTTCTTCGAGGCGGCGCGCCTCGCCGACGAGATCGGTCAGGGGCGCGAGCGCATCGCGGCCGTCGCGGGCAACGCGCTGCTAGACGCCCTCCGCGGCCGCGTGACGGACGCGCGCACGGCGGCGGCCGAGCTCCGCGACGCTGGTGGAGCGGCCGCGCACATCCTCGGGCTCGCCGCGCTCGGGGGCGGCGAGACCAACGCCGCGATCGCGCAGCTCGAGGCGGCTGCCGCCGACCCGACACCGTCGATCCTGCTCCGCGGCCTGCCCGCGCCCCACCTCGACCTTGCGGAGGCCTATCTGCGCGCTGGCCGACGGGAGGAGGCGAAGGCCGCGGCGGCGGAGCTGCGCGGCGGTGACGCGGCGTGCGCCCGCGCACTGCTCGACGGTGGTGCGGCGTTCGCCGAGGCGAGCGAGCACGTCGCCAAGCGGCCCTTCCTGCTCGCGCGCGTCCGGCTCAACCTCGGCGAGCACCTCCGCCGCGAGGGCTCACGGCGCGAAGCCCGGGACGAGCTGAAAGCGGCGCTCGCCGTCTTCGAGCAGCTCGACGCCGAGCCGTGGAGCGAGCGAGCGCGCCGGGAGCTGCGCGCGAGCGGTGAGACCGCGCGCAGGCGCCAGGCGAGCACGGTGGACGAGCTGACGCCGCAGGAGCTCCAGATCGCCCGCATGGTCGCGGCAGGCGCGAGCCAGAAGGAGGTCGCCGCCAAGCTCTACCTGAGCCCGAAGACGATCGAGTACCACCTCGGCAAGGTCTACCGCAAGCTCGGGATCACGTCCGGCCGCCAGCTCCAGCACCGGCTCGCCGAGCAGGAGCTGCTCGAGGCGTCGTGATCCCGCGCATCGCCCGAGCGCTCGTCATCGCCGCCGCGGTGGTCGCGGTGCTCGTGGGGGTGGTCGGACGGGGCGACCCGGCCTCGACGGACGCGCTCGAGCTCCGCTACCTCTACTCACCGGACGCCGAGCGGCTGCTCGTGCCGCTGATCGACCGCTTCAACCGCGAGGCGCATAAGTCCGGCGGCCGGGAGATCAAGATCGCGGGCGTCACGCTCACGTCGGGCGAGGCCGAGGCGACGCTCGCGGCGCGGCGCGACCATGCGACGATGTGGACGCCCGCCTCCTCCCTCTGGGGCCAGCTGCTCAACCACGCGGTCTCGGCCGAGTGGGTGCCGTCGGAGAATCCCTCGCTCGTCTCGTCGCCGCAGGTGATCGCGATGTGGGAACCGCTCGCCCGCGCCCTCGGCTGGCCGAAGGCGAAGATCGGCTGGAAGGACATCCTTGCGCTCGCGACCTCGAGCCGCGGCTGGGCGGCCTACGGGCACCCGGAATACGGCCCGTTCCGGCTCGGGCACACGAACCCGGACTTCTCGACCTCTGGGCTCTCTGCCGTCGCCTCCGAGTACTACTCGGTGACGGGCAAGCAGGCCGGCCTCCGCCTCGCCGACGTGCGGCGGCCGGCCGTGCGCGCCGCCGTCCGGACGATCGAGCGCTCGATCGTCCACTACGGCGAGACCGCGGCCGCGCTCACCGATCAGATGGACCGGTACGGCCAGGCCTACGCCCATGCGGTGTATGTCCAGGAGACGACCGTCCGCGAGTTCAACAAGAGCCGGAAGCAGGCGACGCGGCTGGTTGGGATAGAGCCGGAGGACGGGACGTTCGTCGCCGACTACCCCCTCATCGTCCTCGCCGCGCCCTGGGTGAGCGCGGAGGCGCGGGCAGCTGGTGAGCTGTTCCGCCGCTGGCTAACGCCGAGGATCACGGCGAAGAACGCCGCCGAGAGCGGCTTCCGCGTCCGACGTCCCACCGGGCTGATGCTGCTCGAGCTGCCGCAGCCGCAGGTGCTCGCGGCGATCCGCGACGCCTGGCACGAGGACCGCAAGCCCGCGAACATCGTCCTCGTCGTGGACACCTCGTCGTCGATGGGGGAAGCGGAGCGGCTCGACGCGGCCAAACAGGGGCTGCTCTCGTTCGTCCGCGAGCTGTCGCCGGAGGACCGCGTCGCGCTCGTCACCTCCGGCGCCGCGATCAAGACGAACGTGCCGCTCGGCGCGCCGAGCACGAGCCGGCCGGCGGTCTCGAGGGCGGTGCAGAATCTGTTCCCGAACGGAAACGCGCCGGTGTACCCGGCCGTCTCGCGCGCGCTCGACGACGTCCGCTCGCTGCGCGACCCCGACCGGATCAACGCGGTCGTCGTGCTCTCGGACGGCGCCGGGACGACCGTCGGCCGACAGGAGCTGCTGCGCCAGATCGCGGCCGAGCCGGTCACGGAGGGCACCAGCGTCCGGATCTTCACCGTCGCGTACGGCGGGGGCGCGGACACGGAAGCGCTGAAGCAGATCGCCGCCGCTTCGGGCGGCGCGTTCTTCACGGGCAGCCCGAAGGACATCAAGGACGTCTACCGGAGCATCGCGTCCTACTTCTGAGGCAACCGTGAGGCAGATCGGCCGGTACCGGGTCGAGCGTGAGATCGGGCGGGGCGGGATGGCCGTCGTCCACCTCGCGCAACAGCTCGACCTCGAACGGGCGGTGGCGCTGAAGGAGCTCGCCGGCCTACATGCGACGGATGCGACGGCGACGACGCGGTTCGTGCGGGAGGCGCGGCTGGGCGGTTCGCTCAACCACCCGAACATCGTCACCGTCCACGAGTACTTCGAGCACGGCGGCCTCCCCTACATCGCGATGGAGTTCCTGGCGCGCGGCCCGCTGCGGCCGCTTGTCGGCACGCTCACGGACGCGCAGATCGTCGGCGTGCTGGACGGGATCCTCGCCGGCCTCGCCCATGCCGAAGAGCACGGGATCGTCCACCGCGACCTCAAGCCGGAGAACGTGATGCGGACAGACGACGGCGCCGTCAAGATCGCGGACTTCGGCATCGCGACGGCGTACGACGAGCTCGCGAACGCGAACCTGACGCCTGCGGGCGAGTTCGTCGGCGCGCCCGGCTACGTCTCGCCCGAGCAGGTACTCGGCAAGACCGCGACGGCCGCGAGCGACCTCTACTCGGTCGGCGTGATCGCTTACGAGCTCTTCACCGGCACGGTGCCGTTCGCCGAGACGGGCCCCGGCAGCGCCCTGCTGATCCACAAGGTGAACCAGCGGGCGCCGAGCCTCGCTTCGCTTCGCCCCGACCTCGGCAAGGCCCTCGCCGAATGGGTCGACCGGCTGCTCGAGCGGGATCCGGCCCGGCGGCCGGAGAGCGCGACGGCGGCCCGCGAGGCGCTCGAGGACGCGGCCGAGAGCGGGCTCGGGTCGCGCTGGCGCCGCGAGGCGGCGCTCCCGAGCGGCCGGCCGGAGCGGAAGCCGGCGCCGCCGGCCGCGGCGCGGCACCGCTTCGTCTCGACGAGGACCCTGCGCACCTTCGCGCTGCGCCGCCGCCTGCTCGCGAGCGCACTGGGGCGGCCGGTCAACCTCCTCGTCGGCGCACTCGTCGCCGTTGCCGCGCTCTTTCTCGAGCCGTGGCTCTTCCTCGTCGCGGCCGCGGCCTACGTCGCGCTCGTCCTAATCACCTTCTTCGACGAGGCAGAGGCCGCGCGCGTGGCCGCGGCGGCCCGAGCGCCGCGCAGCCCGGACTAGGCCGGGGCGGGCTCACGCCGGCGCCGCCGTTCACCTCAGATCGTCCGTTGAAGTAACAGGCGGCCTAAAGGTGCCTCCAGCCGGTCAGCACAATTTGGGACGAGCCCCAGGGCCCCGGGAGCTGCAGCCAGACA
>DAIMGZ010000128.1:2594-4403 GCA_036723535.1 Gaiellaceae bacterium | reverse complement strand
CTCGGAGGCGTGGATCATGCTCTCGGGCGGAATCCTCGGCATGGTCGGCCGGCGAGTTGGCCTGCTGGACGACGCCGAGCTCCAAGCGATCCGAACAGCGCGCCTCTCCTGGTTGCGCGGCTGACCGACCCCTAATGGCGGCGCGCCGACATGCGCGGCGCGGCGCCGGGCGCGAGCGGAAAGCACAGCGCAGCCCGCGCACGCCGAAGGCGTGCCCGGGCAAGCGAAGCGGGCGAGCGCCCAAATGAAAAGGCCCCGGCTGCGGCTCCGGGGCCTTCTCCATGAGGCGCGCCACTCTCGGCGGGTTCTGAGGAGACGGATCTGCGGCCCACCCGTCTCTTCCTCCACCGGGAGCTCCCGGCGCGCCCCCTGCGAACCTCGGCCTGGCGTCCGGCCTGGTTGCAAGGTGCGCTCACTATAGGAGGGTCTGGGGCGCTAGTCAAGTAGCTCGGTCAAGTGATTCTGCGCTTCGCATGGTTGACCGAAGTTTTGCGATGAATACGCTCAAATGGGGGATACCCAAACCCCCTGAGTTGCACTTCAGTGAAGTATGCGCTTGACTAGAGCGCGCCGAGACATGCCGATGCGCGAGACCGCCAGCCGCACAACTCGCAGAACCGGCCCCGAGGGACTTCGCCTTGGGGAACGGCTCCGCCAGCTCCGCGTTGCCGCCGGGCTGACGCAGACCGATCTCGCCGGCGACCGCTTCTCCAAGGAGTACGTCTCGCAGATCGAGCGCGGCAAGACGCGCCCGACCGAAGGCACGATCGAGTGGCTCGCCGACCGCCTCGGGGTCGACGCGGGCTTCCTCGCGAGCGGCGTCGCGAGCGACGAGCGCGCGCGGCTCGAAGGAGCGCTCATGCGCGCCGAGGCGCTTTACGAGGCGCAGGAGGACACGGAGGCGACGGAAGCGTTCGAGCCGCTCGCCGCGGCGGCACGCGCAACCGGGGTACCGGAGCTTCACGTGCGGGCGCTCGTCGGCAGCGGGCTCGCGAAGATGCGCGTCGGCGACCATCGCGCAGCGGCCGAGCTCCTCAACGAGGCGCGCGCGATCTCCGAGGCCGAGTCGTTCTCCGACGTCGAGCGGGCCGACGTTCTACTCCGGCTCGGCGGCTGCCGCTACCAGCTCAACAGCATCCAGACGGCGCTCGCGCTGTTCAACGAGGCGCTCGGGCTGGCCGAGCGTTCGGGCCTGCCGTGCGACGCGCTCAAGGCGAACATCCTTTCCTGGCGCTCGCGGTGCTGGCAGCGTCAGCGCGACTACGAGGCTGCACGCGACGACATCGAGCGTGCGCTCGAGCTGTCGCGCGGCGTCGACGATCTCCGCACGATCGGCGCTGCCTACTTCCAGGCTTCGCTCATCGCCGACCGCGAAGGGCACTGGGTGCTGGCGCGCAACTACGCCGAGCGGGCGCGGGAGGCTTACGCGGAGCTCGCCGATCGCGTCCACGTCAGCCAGCTCACGAACAACCTCGGCGGGCTCAACTTCCTGCTCGGGAACACCGAGCAGGCGGTGGAGCTGCTCAAGGAGTCGTTCGCGATCGCGCTCGAGCTCGGACGAGACGCGGACGCGGGACGCGCGGTCTCTTCCCTCGCGCAGGTCCATCTCCGGACGGGCAACGTCGAACAGGCCGAGGAGCAGGCGCGTCACGCGCTCCAGCTGCTCGAAGGACGCGTCGACTACGTCGACGAGATCGGCAGCGCGCAGCTCGTGCTCGGACGGGCCCTGCTCGAGCAGGGGCGGCTCGACGAGGCCGAGGCGGCTTTCGCAGCCGCGGAGGCCTGCTTCGGCGAGCTCGGGTCCGGCAG
>DAIMGZ010000128.1:0-2494 GCA_036723535.1 Gaiellaceae bacterium | reverse complement strand
GAGCCCATGCGCTCGAGAACGACTTGAGGCACGCGCGCGGTCGGACTTAGCCGCAGACACATGCGCACGACCTCTGCGCAGTCCTCGGGCCGGATCATCTCGTCCGGCGCGAGCCCGGACCACCGCGCCATCGGCGTGTCGACGAAGCCCGGGCAGAGCGCGATCGCACGGACGCCGTCGGCGTCGAGCTCGGCATTGAGCGAGCGGGTGAGTGCGATCACGGCGGCCTTTGTGGCGCCGTAGGTCGCAAGGCCGGGCGTCGGGAGCGTGCCGGCGATCGAGGCGAGGTTGACGATCCAGCCTCGCGACTCGCGCAGGAGCGGGATCGCCGCCTGCGTCACGAGGAAGAGCCCGCGCAGATTGACGCCGAGCTGGAGGTCGAGGTGCTTCGACGGGAGATCCTCGATCCGGCCTCCGATTCCGACGCCGGCCGAGTTGACGAGCACGTCGATGCGGCCGAACCGTTCGCGGTGCTCGGCGACGATCCTCTCGCAGTCCTCCGCCTCGGCGACGTTCGCCGCCACGGCCGCGGCGCCGAGCTCGGCCGCCGCCGCCTCGACCTTCTCGGGCCGGCGCGAAACGAGCGTCAGTTCGAAGCCCTCCTCCCGCAGCATCCTCGCGATCGCGAGCCCGATGCCCGACGAACCGCCGGTGACGAGTGCAGCCCGGGCCATTAGGCCTAGAGTAAACGGCGTGGAAGCCGCGAGCCTGACGAGCCTCACCGTCGGCGGCGGGTGCGCGGCGAAGTACTCGGCCGCGCGGCTCGAGGAGCTGCTGAAGGGCTTCGTCCCGGCCGAGGCGGAGGACCTCCTCGTCGGCCTCGACCCGGCGGACGACGCCGCCGTCTACCGGCTCGACGACGAGCGGGCGCTCGTCTTCACGGTCGATTTCTTCCCGCCGCTCGTCGACGACCCAGCCCTCTTCGGCCGGATCGCGGCGACGAACGCGCTCAACGACGTCTTCGCGATGGGCGGCACGCCGCTCCTCGCGCTCTCGATCGCCGCCTTTCCGGAGGAGCTCCCGACCGCTCTCGTCGCACAGGTCTTCTCCGGAGCAGACGAGCAGGTGCGCGCGGCCGGGGCCATCCTCGCCGGCGGTCACACGATTCGCGACACGGAGCCGAAGTACGGCCTCGCCGTCGTCGGCACGGTTCATCCGGACGGCGTGTGGGTCAAGAGCGGCGCCCGGCCCGGCGACGCCGTCTTCCTGACGAAGCCGCTCGGCACGGGGCTCGTGCTCGCGCAGAAGGGCGATCTGGCCGAGGCTGCGCGCTGGATGACGACCCTCAACGACCGCGCGGCGCAGGTGCTGCGGCCGTTTTCGCCGCACGCGGTGACCGACGTCACGGGCTTCGGCCTGCTCGGGCACGCGCACGAGACCGCCGAACGGAGCGCCGTCCGGATCCGCCTCCGGGCCTCCGCCCTCCCCGCCCTCGAGGGTGCTCTCGAGGCGGCGCGGGCCGGCGTCCGCACAGGCGGCGATCCGCGGAACCGCGACTTCGCCGGCCCCCACGTGTCGAGCGACGGAGTGCCGGAGGAGCTGCTCGCGCTCGCGTACGACGCCCAGACTGCGGGTGGGCTCCTCGTGACGCTCCCAGCGGAGAAGGCGTTGTCGCTCGAGGCGGAGTTCGAGCGCGCCGGCCTCTTCCTCGCGCGGGTCGGCACCGTCGAGGACGGCTCTGGCGTCGTCCTCGAGCCCTAGGGCCGGAACCGCTCTACACTCGGGGTCGTGCATGCGGGGTCCGCATCGGCCGCGGTGCCGCGCCGGCTTGCGCGGACGGTCTCCCCGGTCGTCTTTCGGCGCATCGCGCTCACGGCCGTCGGCGTGCTCGTCCTGATCGTCGCGACCGGCGCGACCGTCCGCCTCACCGGCTCGGGTCTCGGCTGCCCGCACTGGCCGACCTGCACGACGCAGCACGCGCTACCGCGTGGCTACCACTCCGACATCGAGTTCTCGAACCGCGTTGTCTCGGCGGTCACCGTGATCACGACGCTCGCTCTCGCCCTCGCCGCGTGGCGCACTCGCGGTCTCGGGCGGCGCGGCCGCTGGCTTGCGACGGCCGTCTTCGCGGGGACGCTCGCGCAGGCGCCGCTCGGCGCGATCGTCGTCTACTTCGACCTGAACCCGTACCTCGTGATCACGCACCTGCTCCTCTCGTTCACGCTGGTCGGGCTCGCGGTGCTCACGCTGCTCGAGGCGTCGCGGCTCGTCCGCGGCGACGGCGCCCCGCTGCCGGCGATCGCGCGGCTCGGCGGAGCGGCACTTGTCACCGCCGTCGTCGTGCTCGCGGTGAGCGGAACGGCTGCGACCGCCGCGGGCCGCTTCCCGGGCAGCTCGGGTACGAAGGTCGTGCCTCGCCTCGGTTCCTTCTATCCCGCGGTCTACTGGCACGTGCGGGCCGTCGCCGCGTTCGGGGTCGTCTTCCTCGTGCTCGCGGCTTGGGCGTGGACGCGACGCCGCCTGTACCCGTGGCTGCTGCGCGGCTGCGTGGGAC
>DAIMGZ010000127.1:0-4456 GCA_036723535.1 Gaiellaceae bacterium | reverse complement strand
GAAGACACGGTCGGGCAAGATCATGCGGCGCGTGATCGCGAGCATCTCGAACTTCACGGACGTCGGCGACGTGACGACGCTCGCGAATCCCGAGATCGTCGAGCAGATCAACGAGCACGTCCGGGCCGAGAAGGTCGCGCGGGGGGACGTCCCGCGCGAGCTGTCGGAGCAGGAGCTGGCGGAGATCAAGGCCTTCGGCCAGGCCGAATAGCCTCACTTCTCCGCCATGGACGAAGGGGGAGCCTCCGGGCTCCCCCGCTTTCCCACCTGGACCCTGACTAGCCTCACCTGACGAGGCTTCTCTCCGTCCGCGGCGAATGCTAGAAACCTCGCGTACGAGCGGCTGCAGAGGTCGAAGGCACTCCAACGGGCGGATCCGGGTCAGGTGCCAACTGGACCGCCGACCTGCAGAAAGGCGCCGCCGCCCGTCCTCTTGAGCGCGCCGGGCACGATCTGCTCGGCGTGCCCGCGTTAGCCGTCGAGCAGCGCTTCGAAGCGCGAGGCGTCGTCGAAGGGGCCGATGACCGCGAGCCGCAGGCGGTCGGTCGCGATCAGATCCGTTGCGACCCGCGCCACGTCCTCGCTCGTCACGGCGTCGACCCCGCGGATCACCTCGTCGGGATCGGGGAGCCTCCGCTCGAGCACCTCTTTCCGCAGCCCGAACATCATCAGCCCCTGCGGGCTCTCGAGCTGGAGGACGAAGCGGCCCTTCGCGAAGTTGCGGGCCTTCTCGAGCTCGTCCGCCGGCAACGGCTCCGCCGCGATCTTGCGCAGCTCGGCGGCGATCGTCGACACGGCGTCGTCGATCCGGCCGATGTCCACGCCCGCCTGCGAGTAGAGCGTGCCGGCGTCGGTGTAGCTGTGGTTGACCCCGTAGACGTAGTAGGCGAGCCCGCGCCGCTCGCGGACCTCGGTGAAGAGGCGCGAGGACATCCCGCCGCCGAGGGCGGTCGCGAGGAGCTGGAGCGGGTAGCGGTCGGGATGGTCGAGCGGACGGCTGTGCACGCCGAGGGAGACGTGCGCCTGCTCGGACTGCTTCGTCGAGACGCGCACCCGGCCGTTCAGGTGCGGCGCCGTCGGCTCCGGCTCGCCCGTCTCGGCCGGGACGAGGTCGCCGAGCAGCTCCTGCGCCCGCTCGAGCAGGCCGTCGCCGATCCGGCCCGCGACGCCGAGCACCATCCGCGACGGCCGGTACCAGAGGTCGAGGTAGCCCATGAACGTGTCGCGCGTCGCGTCGCGGATCGTCTCCTTGCGTCCGATGATCTCGCGGCCGAGCGGTTGGTCCCCCCACAGGAGCTCCTCGTACACGCCCCCGATGAAGTCGCGCGGCGTGTCGTAGTACATGTTCATCTCCTCGACGATCACACCTTTCTCCCGCTCGATCTCCTCCTCGTCGAAGCGGGAGTTGCGGAGCATGTCGACGAGGACGTCGAGCGCGACGTCGCGGTGCTCGGCCGCGCATTTGACGTAGTACGTCGTGTTTTCCTTGCCCGTGAAGGCGTTGAACTCGCCGCCGATCGCGTCGATCTCGCCTGCGATCTGGCGGGCGCTCGGGCGCCGCTCGGTTCCTTTGAAGAACATGTGCTCGGCGAAGTGCGCGATTCCGCTCGTCTCGGCTGTCTCGTAGCGCGAGCCGGCGGCGAGCATCACCATGACCGCGACCGACTGCGCGTGCGGCAGATCGGCCGTGAGCACGCGCAAGCCGTTGTCGAGCGTGTCCCGCTGGAAGATCGTCACCCCGGCCGATCGTATAGACCTACCACTCGTGCACGGCGAGCAGACAAGGCGGGCAACGGCGGCGCAGCCGGAGTGGTTGGCGCAGGTGCCGACGGACAAGCGGTTCCCCGACGGCGCGCGGCTTCTCTTCACCGGCTGCGGTACGTCGTTCCACGCCGCCCAAACAGGAGCGAATGGGTCCGGCGGCGAGGCGGTGGGAGCGCTCGAGCTCGTCCTGCGCCCGGACCGCGACGCGGACCTGCTCGTCCTCGTCTCGCACGAGGGCGAGACGCCGCTCACGCTCGAGGCGGCCCGTGCATGGCGCGGGTCGCGCTGGCTTGTGACCGGACGGCGTGACGGGCCGATCGCCGAGCTCTGCGACGAGGTCGTCGTCTGCACGCCGGAGATCGAGGAGAGCTGGTGCCACACCGCGAGCTACACGTGCGCGGTGGCCGCGATCGCCGCGCTGCTCGGCGAGGACGTCTCGCGGCTGCCGGGGGACGTCGAGGAAGCGCTCGCGGCCGATCTCCCGCTCGTGGGCAATCAGGAACGGTTCCTCGTGGCGGGGGCGGGTCGCGATCTCGCGACCGCGCACGAGGCGACACTGAAGCTGCGCGAGGGCGCCTGGGTCGCGGCGGAGGCGTACGAGACGGAGCAGCTCCTGCATGGCTACCTGGCCGCGGTGGACGAGTCGGTGCGCGCGTTCGTCCTCGAGGGCGAGGGAATTGCAGCCGAGCGTGCGGCGGCAGCCGTCGCGGCGCTGCGCGAGCTCGAGTGTGACGCGACTCTCGTGCCCACGCTGCACCCGGTCGTGGACATCGTGATGTTTCAGCGGCTTACCGTGCGCATCGCCGAGCTGCGGGGCAGGGAGCCGGACCGGATTCGCCGCCACGACCCACGTTGGGCCGCCGCGGCGCGCGCGGCCCAGGCCGACAACGCCGCCTAGAGCTCGGCGAGCGCGCCGAGGAGCCGGTCGACTTCGTCGAACGTGTTGTAGTGGACGAAGCCTGCGCGGACGGCGCCGTCGGGCTGCAGGGCGAGCTGCGTCAAGGCCTCGAGGGCGTAGTAGTCGCCGTCCCAGACGGAGATCCCTCGCTCGGCCAATCGCTCCGCGACAGCGCGCGGCGGCACTCCGTCGACCCGGAAGGCGAACGTCGGGACTCGGCCTTCCATGGTGCCGAGCCCGTAGAGCGTGCAGCGATCCGGCAGGCCGTCGAGGAGGCGCTGCCCGAGCGCCCGCTCGTGCGCCCGGATCGCGTCCCAGCCGAGCTCCTCGAGGTACTCGACCGCGGCGACGAAGCCCGCGAGCAGCTCGTGCGCCAGCGTCCCTGTCTCGAAGCGGCCGCCGACCGGCTCGTCCGGCGCCGGCCGCACCTTGTACGGTCGCCATGTGCGCAGCAGCTCCTCCCGTCCGTAGGCGAGGCCGAGGTGCGGGCCGAAGAACTTGTACGGCGAGCAGAGGAGAACGTCGATGCCGAGGGCCGCGACGTCGATCGGCCGGTGCGGGGCGTAGTGGACGGCGTCACCCCACGCGAGCGCGCCCGCCTGGTGTGCGAGCTCGCTGACCCGCGCCGCGTCCGTGATCGTCCCGAACGCGTTCGCGGCGAGCGGGAAGGCGACGACGCGGGTGCGCTCCGTCAGCTTCCGCTCGAGGTCGTCTAGGTCGAGGGTCGTGTCCTCGCGGATCTCGACAAAGTCGACGTGTAGGTCGAGATCGTGCGCGAGCTCGAGCCACGGCGCGATGTTGCCGTCGTGGTCGATGCGCGTGACGAGGATCTCGTCGCCCGCACCGAGTGTCCGGCCGAGGGCGCGCGTGAGCGCGAAGTTGAGCGTGGTCATGTTCTGGCCGAAGACCGTCTTCTCGCTCCGGCACCCGAGGAAGCGCCCGGCAGTTGCGTGCGCGTGCTGGACGAGCTCGTCGCTGCGACGGCTCGCGGCGAACGCGCCGCCGAGATTCGCGTTCGACTCGCGGAGGTAGGCGGTGATCGCCTCGATCACGGACCGGGGGCACTGCGTTCCGCCCGGCCCGTCGAGGAACGCGACACCGGAGGCGAGCGCCGGGAATCGCGCCCGGACGGCATCCAGATCGAGAGTCGCCGTGGCCATCGACTCCGGCCTATCCCTGCTCGAGCGGCGCCATGGTCAACCCGTGCTCGCGCAGCTGCTCCCAGTAGAGCTCGGCCTGCTCGCGAAGCCCGGACCAGACGATCGCCTGGCCGGCGCCGTGAATCTGGTTCGCCAGCCGCATCCCGTCGTCGTATGAGACGCCGGGGATGACGCTCGAGAGCATGGCCGCGACGCCCTGGAACGTGTTGTGGTCGTCGTTGAGGACGATCACGAGCCAGGGGCGGCCGAGGCCCGTGCCCTCGCCGCGGTCGAGCCGCTCCCGCGGCGGCGTCAGCGTGCCGCTCACGAACCGATCGTACGGCCGTTCACGAGCCACCGATAGCTCGGGCCTGCGGTGAGGGAGGAGCCGACGAAGCAGTCGCGCGCGGCCAGCGCGAGGAGCTCGGCGAGCGGGTCCGGCTCCGGCTCCGGCTCTAGCTCGACTGCGAGCTCGACGTCGGTGTCGACCAGGGCATAGCGATCGTCCAGCTCGCGTTTCGTCACGAGCGTGCGGCCGCTCCCGGAGGCTGAGCGAACCTCGACGCCGTTTCGCCGCGCGTGGTGGCGGAGGCTCTTCAACGAGCAGCGGACGAGCGCGGCGAGGAGCAGATGCTCGGGCGACCACTCCGCCGGC
>DAIMGZ010000126.1:0-4493 GCA_036723535.1 Gaiellaceae bacterium | reverse complement strand
AGCGGACTGCCTGCCGCGCCACTGCAGATCGAGCGCGGCTGTCGGCGGACGAGCACCGAGATACGGCGGTCACGGTAGATCCGCGCCGTTCCGCGTTGGCGGAGAAGCGCGGTCTCGGTGAACGGCTCCTCCGGGAGATTCAGCAGGACGATCGCACGGCATCCGGGCGTCGCGTCCCAGCGCTTGCCGATGTGGCTCCGCCAGAAGTAGACCGAGACGAGCTGCTTCGGAGTGAGGAGCTCCAGCCGCGCGTCGAACGCGACCCGGCCACGCAGCTCCGGATGACGCCACACGAGCCAGTCGGCGTACTGGGGCTCCGCGAACACGCCCAGCGTCGGGTCGCCGGCCGCCGCTACGGCGACGCTGCGCGCGGCCTCCTCCGGGTAGCGCTGCTCGAACCACCCCGAGGGCCGGACGGCGACGGCGACGGTGACGACGGCGGTGGCCACGAGGGCCGTGAGCGGGAGACCGCGGCGCACGAGCAGCGGCGCCTCTCGGCCGCCCGAGTCGTGGAGCACGTCGTCGAGGAGTGCCGGGACGACGACCAGCGCGCCGACCGAGAACCAGACCATGTTCCGCACCGCGAGCAGGCCGTTCGCCAGCAGCGCCATCAGCATCACGTGCTCGTACGCGCTCAGCGCGCGCCACCGTCGGGCGACGAGCGCCACCGTTGCGAACCCGAGGATGTAGAACGGCGCGGTCATCAGGGACGGGGTCGTCGCGGCCCACTCGGTCACGACCATGCCGAGCGTGGGGTTCAGGAAGAGCGACCGGTAGTACTCGACGAGGCCGAGCCCGTACGGGGACGCGAAGACGCACGCCCACGGCAGGACGACGAGGGCCGCACCGCGCGCCCTATCCGTCCTGAGCAGCGTCAGTCCGCGCAGAGCGACGAGCCCCGCCGCGAGGACGACGGAGCCGTGGACGTTCGCCCAGAGCGCGAGAAGCGGGAGAGCCACGAGCACGCGACGCGAGGGCGCTCGCGCGTCGGCGACGAGCAGCCAGACGAGGAGTGCGAAGAGAACGTAGGCGATCGATTGTGCGCGCAGCACCCAATCGCCGATCAGCGCGGGCAGCGCGACGGCAGCGACTAGCGGCACGCTGCGGGCGGTTCCGCCCAGCCGGCGCGCGGCCGCGAGGGCCAGGCCGAGGGCCGAGCCGAGCAGCGCGGCGTGCAGCAGCAGCGCAGCCTTCACGCCTCCGAACGCCGCGACCCCGCCGAACAGCGCCTGCGCGAGCCACTGCTGGTCGACCCAGGCGCGGCCGTCCGTCCAGGCCATGAAGTGGTCGACGCGCGGCAGCCCGTGCTGCCAGAGCTCCCGGCCATAGAGCAGCGTCATCCACGAGTCCGAGAGGAGCGACGTCGGCAGCCGCACGAGCAGGCCGACCCAGTAGACGGCGAAGAGCAGAACGACCAGGCTTTCCTGCTCGAGGAAGCCCACGGCGGCGCCGAGCCGCGAGCGCGTGCGGTAGCGGCGCCCGATCTCCTCCGCGTCGTAGACGTAGAGGGGGCTGCCGACCCGCCGGAGCAGCTCGGCCGCCTCCTCCCCGCCCGGCCGCACCCTCGTCTCAGCCACCGGCGACCGCCTCCCGCGCGGCCCGCGCCCGCAGCCGCCTGCTGAGCCGCTCCATCCCGAGCGACGTGCCGCCAGCCTCCTCGACCCGGTGCAGGAAGACGTGGCTCGTGGAGCCGCCAAGCGGCACGTTCGCGCGCCCCGTCAGCACGATCGTGTCGCCCGCCTGCGCCAGACCGCTGCCGAGGACGCCGCCGATGATGTCCGCCCAGCCGGCCTCGATCGAGAGCGGCTCCTCGACCTGGAGCGGCACGACCGCCCATTCGAGCGCCAGCTGCTGCAGCACGGCCGCGCTCGTCGCCGCCGCGACGATCGGGCCCTGAGGCCGGAAGCGTGAGACGAGCCGCGCCGTCGCCCCTGTCTTGGTCGAAACGGCGATCACGGCCGCGCCGACATCGTCCGCGAGATCGCAGGCGCCGTGCGTCAGGATCTCCGCGACGTCGTCGCTCGGGGCGACGCGCCGCTCGTACGGCAGCGTCGGCTCGACCGACCGGGCGATGGAGTCCATCACGGCGACGGCGCGCAAGGGGAACGCGCCGGCGGCCGTCTCGGCGGACAGCATGACCGCGGATGTCCCGTCGAGGATCGCGTTGGCGACGTCCGACACCTCAGCCCGGGTCGGCTCCGCCTCGTGGATCATCGACTCGAGCATCTGCGTCGCCGTGATCACTGCGCGGCCGGCGTCGCGGGCGCGCTGGATGATGTGCTTCTGGACCAGCGGCACCTGCGAGACCCCGATCTCGACGCCGAGGTCGCCCCGTGCCACCATGACCGCGTCCGACGCCTCGACGATCGCGTCGAGGTTCACGACCGCCTCCGCCTTCTCGATCTTCGCGACGATCCGCGCCGAGGAACCGGCGGCGTCGATCAGGCTGCGCAGCTCAGCGACGTCGTCGGCCGTCCGGACGAAGGAGAGCGCGACGTAATCGGCGCCGGCCGCGAGCGCGAACTCCAGATCGGCCCGGTCCTTCTCCGTCAGCGCCGGGATCGGCAGCAACGACGAGGGCAGGTTGACGCCCTTCGACGGCGCGATCGTCCCGCCGACCTCGACGCGGCAGAGGAGCCGTGTGCCGTCGCTGCCCTCGGCGCGAGCCCGGATGCGTCCGTCGTCGATCAGTACCTCGTCGCCCGGAGCGACGACCTGGGCGAGGAGCGCCGCGAAGGTGACGCCGAGCTCGCCGGCCTGCGTGCGCTCCGGCTCGGTCAGGACGAGCGCGTCGCCGGCCGTGACCTGCACCGGCTCGCGCAGCCCCGCAACGCGGATCTTCGGGCCGCAGAGGTCGGCGAGGACGGCGATCGGCCGCTCGACGCGCTCCTGGGCCGCCCGGACCGACCGGAGCCGGCCGAGGTGCTCGTCGTGCGAGCCGTGCGAGAAGTTCAGCCGGGCGACGTCCATGCCCGCCGCCGCCAGCTCGTAGATCGTCTCGGGCTCGTTCGTCGCCGGGCCCAGCGTGCAGACGATCTTCGTCCGCCGGATGGTCGGTCGCGCCGCCGCGGGCGCGATCGTCTTCCAGGTTTCGGTCAGGGAGAAGCTCGACATCTCGTCACCTTTCTCGTGTGGTTTCGAATCGAGCGTAGGAGCGAGGCGGCACCGGTCGCGTCCGGGATTTCCCTAGCCGTTTCCTGGTGACAAACGTCGCGTTCTATGATCGCTGCGTGCTCATCGGCCGTGAGAGCGAGTGCGCTCGGATCGAGCGAATGCTCGAGGAGGCGAGGGGCGGCCGGAGCGGCGCGCTCGTCATCCGCGGCGATGCTGGGATCGGCAAGAGCACCCTGCTCGAGTACGCGGTCGCGCAGGCCAGCGAGGCCCGGGTCGTGCGCGCGCTCGGCGTCGAGACCGAGTCGGAGTTCGCGTATTCGGGCCTGCACGAGCTCGTGCGCCCCCTGCTCGCCTGGTTGCCGGAGCTGCCGCCGGTGCAGGCGGACGCGCTGCGCGGCGCGCTCGCGCTCGCCGAGGCGCAGGGCGCGGGCCGGCTCTACATCGGCGCCGCGACGCTGAGCCTGCTCGCCGCCGCGAGGGACGACGGTCCGCTTCTCTGCGTGATCGACGACGCGCACTGGCTCGACGAGGCGTCGGCCGGCGCGCTCGCGTTCGCGGCGCGGCGGCTCGAGGCGGAGGGCGTGGTCATGCTCTTCGCCGCCCGCGGCCAGGGCTTCCGCACCAGGGGGATTCCCGAGCTCGTGCTCGGAGGCCTCGACGCGGAGGCTGCCGTCGTGCTGCTGGATCACGATGCGAATGTGCGCGTCTCGCCGGAGGTCGCCGAGGAGCTCGTCGCCGCGACCGGCGGGAATCCGCTCGCCCTGCTCGAGCTGCCCCGACGCCTGAGCGGCGAGCAACTGCAGGGCGCGGAGCCGCTGCCGCACCCGGTGCCCGTCGGCGAGAGCCTGGAGACCGTCTTCGCCACGCAGGCGCGCAGCCTCTCGGAGGAGGCCCGGCGCGCGCTCGTGATCGCCGCCACCGCCGACACGCGGGCGATGCGGGTGATCACCCGGACCGGCAGCACGAACCCCGCCGCCTTCGAGGAGTGCGAGGACGCCGGCCTGCTCGCGATCGAGGACGGCCAGATCGTCTTCAGCCACCCGCTCGTCCGGGCGGCGGTCTACCAGCAGGCGACGCCGGCGGAGCGGCGCGCCGCGCACCGAGCGCTCGCGGACGGCTTCGCGGACGACGGCAAGTACGCGGAGCGGCGGGCCTGGCACTCGGCCGCGGCCAGCGTGGAGCCCGACGAGGAGGTGGCCGGCCGGCTCGAGGCCGCGGCCGCCGCGGCGAGCTACCGGCGCGGTCACGTGGCGGCCGCGGCGATGTTCGAGCGCGCCGCCGGGCTGACGCCCGAGAACGAGCCCCGGGCGCGACGGCTCTACCTCGCGGCCCACTCCGCGTGGCTCGCCGGCCAGGGAGATCGGGCGCTGCGCCTGCTG
>DAIMGZ010000125.1:3052-4497 GCA_036723535.1 Gaiellaceae bacterium | reverse complement strand
TCCCTTCGCCGGCATGACCCGGATCAGGTTCGACGGGTGTGATCTCAGCCGCGCCGCGCGCGGCACCCCGGTGCTCCGAGTGTACGGATCGAGCCGCGGGTCAGTGGGCCGCAGCCGACGGGGTGTGGCTTCCCTCGGGAGCGGTTCCCTCGCGGAGCCACCGAGCGTCGGCAGCTATCTGTTCCTCGGGATTCGAGCCCATATGACCGGCTGAGTCCTCGATCTGGACGATGCAGCCCGGCACGTTCGCAGCCAGCCATTCGCCGTGCGCGGGCGGCACGAGCACGTCCGTCAGGCCGTAGCGGATCAGGACGGGCACGCTGATCGTACCGATGTCGAATCCCCACGGCCGCAGGAACGCGAGGTCGTCGTCCACCCAGCCGCCGACGCCGTTGATCGCCTCCTCGGACGTCGCCTCGCGAATGACCTGGATCGCCTCCGGCCGCGCCAGCTGTGCGCGATCCGAATCGCTGAGCTCGAAGCCCTCCAAGACGGTCGTCGGATCGACTGCGACGCGTTCCTCCGCCTGCTTGTGCTCTGTCTCGAGCTCGGGCGTCAGCACATCCTCGCCGGCGAGCGCCCAGCTGACCTCCTTGATGTTCTCGGCGTCCATCCCGGCGAGCCATTCGTCCTGTTCCAGACCCGGAGCACCGAACGGTGCGACGCCGACGATGCAAATCGCGCGCACGACCCGGTCGGGAAGGAGCGCCGCACACGCGAGCACGTGTGGGCCGCCACCCGAGCCGCCGGTCACGCCGAAGCGATCGAAGCCGAGCTCGTCGGCCAGCGCCGCGACGTCGGCGACCTCGTCCGCGACGCTGCGGCCGTGGTGGCGATCCGACCTTCCGTAGCCGGCGCGATCGTGCGTCACCCAGCAGACGTCGAGCTCGGCGTAGACCTCCTCGTTCGGCCACCGGTTGAACCGGCAGCCCGGGGTGCCGTGGAGGCTGAGGATCGGAAAGCCGGCCGGGTTGCCCCAGGTCGCGAATGCAAGCGTCCGTCCGTCAGGCGTCTCGAGTGTGCGTAAGCGCTCTGCCACCGGGCGAGCATACGTCGCCGGCTGCGCCTCTCAAAGCTGAACTGCTCCTCGATCGGTGAGGGTGCTTCAGTCGCGCTCGAGCCACGACTCGACCTCGTCGAGGCTCAGGTCGTATCGATCCAGGACGGGCTTGCGGGCTGCGTCGATCAGGGCATACCCGTAAGCCGAGTGGCGGAGCTCGACCCCGCTTGCGCGGGCGCGCCGCTGCAAGCTGTTACGCCGCAGCTTGTCCGCCTTGGCGTCGTTCGCGCCGGCCCAAACCTCGACGGCTGGTGCGCCGCCGGCCGGCACCGCGATCTGTCGGCGGGTGTGGGGGATGCCGCTCTCGTCCCGCCGCACGGGGCTCACTCGGTTCCGGCTTCCTCGGCCGTCGGACTTGCCGCCGTCTCGACTTGCACGTTCTCGC
>DAIMGZ010000125.1:0-2952 GCA_036723535.1 Gaiellaceae bacterium | reverse complement strand
TGCCCGTTCTCGTCGTGCCCGTTCTCGTCTGGCAGGATCCCGGCGGCGCGGTCTGCCTTCTTCTGGCGTTTCCGCTCGCGCTTCTCCTTCACAGCGAGCTCACGTGCTCGCTTTGCGTGCGTCTGCTGATTCCGAGCCGGCATACGCATCCTCCCTGTTGATGGTCGAGAACGGCAGCTGCGAGCAGTCGGTGACCGCCGCAGCTGCCGTCAGTCGTGCTCAGGCCGACGCAAGCGCGACGTTGGTCGCCTGCGGGCCCTTCTCGCCCTGCTCGGGCTCGTACTGCACCTTCGCGTTCTCGGCGAGCGTCTTGTAGCCCTCGCCGACGATCGCGCTGTGGTGGACGAACAGGTCCTTGCCGCCGTCGTCAGGAGTGATGAAGCCATACCCCTTGTCGGCGTTGAACCACTTCACGGTTCCGGTTGCCATAGATGAAACACCTCCTCTGCGTACTCGGGAACGGGCAGAGGAAGCGCACCGCGCGCGTCCGGTACTCGCTCAGATACTCAAACGAGCGTAGCAGAGCCAGAAAAGGAGGGTGCGGCTAGCTCGCGCTCACGCGCCCGACCAGGCGGGCGAAGTCGACTTGGCCGCTCGTGTCGATCCGGATGGTCTCGTCGCCGAGCGCGAGCGGATCGTGGCGGCCGGACTCGACAGCGTCGCGCAGCGCGTCGATCCGCTCGCTGTCGACGTGGCCGGGATGGCGCTCGCGCGCGCCGTACCGCTCGAGCAGCACCTCGAGCGGCGCGCTGCAATGCACCTGGACGAAGCGCACCGGCAGCGCGGCGAGCCTCGCCTCGAACTCGCTGCCGCGGACGAAGTTCGCCTCGACGACGACACTCGCGGAGGCGGCCACCGAGTCCTCGATCAGCGCGAGCATGGCGAGGTAGGTCGCGGTTCCGAGCCGCTGCGACCAGGCGAGATCGCCGGTGCCGAGCCCGTCGAAGAGCGCCTCCTTGATCGTGTCCTTTGCGATCAGCGGCAGGTGAAGGCTCCGGGCGATCTCTCGCGCAGTCGTCGTCTTGCCCGCCGCCGGCGGCCCGGTGACGACCACCAGCAACGGCGCTTCCATGGGCGGCCCTACTCGGAGAGGAGTCGCCGCAGCACGTACTGGAGGATGCCCCCGTGGCGGAAGTACTCCCGCTCGCGAGGGGTGTCGAGCCGGAGCCGCGCGCGGAACTCCTTCCCGTCCGCGTGCACGGTCACCTCGTCGGCCTCGCCGCCCTCGACGCCGGAGATCGAGAACTCCTCGCGGCCGGTCAGCCCGAGCGACTCGGGATTCTCGCCGTCCATGAACTGGAGCGGCAGGATCCCCATCATCAGGAGGTTCGAGCGGTGGATCCGCTCGTACGACTCCGCGATCGCGGCGCGCACGCCGAGGAGGTTCGGCCCCTTCGCCGCCCAGTCGCGTGACGAGCCGGAGCCGTACTCCTTGCCGGCGATGACGATCGTCGGCACCCCCTCGGCGCGGTAGCGCTCGGCGACCTCGAAGATCGTCCCCTCCTCGCCGTCGGGAAGGTGGACGGTCCACGTCCCCTCGCCGCCCGGCACGAGGAGGTTCTTGAGGCGGACGTTCGCGAACGTGCCGCGCACCATCACCTCGTGGTTTCCCCGGCGGGCGCCGTAGGAGTTGAACTCGCGCCGCTCGACGCCGTGCTCGACGAGATACTGCCCCGCCGGCGAGTCGGGCCGAATCGCGCCGGCCGGCGAGATGTGGTCGGTCGTGACGGAGTCGCCGAGTAGGACGAGGCACCGAGCTCCCTCCACGTCGGCAACCGGCTCGGGCTCGCGCGGCATCCCGTCGAAGTACGGCGGCAGCCGTACGTAGGTCGATGCGGGATCCCACTCGTACAGCTCGCCCTCCGGTGTCTCGAGCGCGCGCCAGCGCTCGTCGCCGGTGAAGACGTCGGCGTACGTGGAAGAGAACATTTCGCCCCGCACCGACGCGCCGATCACGCGGTCGATCTCGTCGCGGCTCGGCCAGAGGTCGCGGAGGAAGACGTCTCCGCCGTCGGAGCCCTGGCCGAGCGGCTCGTTCACGAGGTCGACGTCCATCCGCCCGGAGAGCGCGTACGCGACTACGAGCGGCGGCGACGCGAGGTAGTTCGCCTTCACCTCGCCGTGGATGCGCGCCTCGAAGTTGCGATTGCCGGAGAGGACGGCGCAGACGACGAGATCTCCTTCCGCGATGGCGGCGCTGATCGGCTCCGGCAGCGGCCCGGAGTTCCCGATGCACGTCGTGCAGCCGTAGCCGACCGTGTTGAAGCCGAGCTCGTCGAGGTACCGGTCGAGGCCGGAGGCGCGGTAGTACTCGCTCACGACCTTCGAGCCGGGGGCGAGAGACGACTTGACCCACGGCCGCCGCTCGAGCCCGCGCTCGACCGCCTTCTGCGCGAGCAGGCCGGCGGCGATCATCACCGATGGGTTCGACGTGTTCGTGCAGGACGTGATTGCGGCGATGACGACGGAGCCGTGCTCGAGCGCGTAGTCCTCGCCTTCGACCGCGATCTGCTTCTTCTCGAGGGTCGCGGTGCTCGCCGCCGCCTCCTCCTGGCCGTCGCTGACCCCGTCTCCGGTCGGCGGGTCGCTCGCCGGGAACGAGTCCGCGATCTCCTTGTCGTACGTCCCGTTCACGAGGTCGACGCCGAAAGAGCCGAGCGACTCGAAGAACGCCTCCTTCGCGCGCGCGAGCGGGACGCGGTCCTGCGGCCGGCGTGGGCCGGCGAGTGACGGCTCGACGTCGTCGAGGTCGAGCTCCACGACCTGTGAATACTCCGGGTGCTCATCCGGCTCGTGCCAGAGCAGGTTCTCCTTGCAGTACGCCTCGACGAGCGCGACCCGCTCCGGGCTGCGGCCGGTGAGGCGCAGATACTCGACCGTCACCTCGTCGACGGGGAAGAAGCCGCACGTCGCGCCGTACTCGGGGCTCATGTTCCCGAGCGTCGCGCGGTC
>DAIMGZ010000124.1:0-4530 GCA_036723535.1 Gaiellaceae bacterium | reverse complement strand
GGGACGAAGCTGTGGGCGCTCACGAAGGGCGATGCGGTGGTGGCGCTCCCGCTCGAGTGACGGCAACCCGGCGAGCCCAGAAACGATCCGTTCAGCGCACCGCCGGTGCGCTGACCACAGCGGCGGATTCCGTTGCGAGTGAGATCTCGCGTACGACCTCGACGATGTCGCGGTTTGCGTTCCAGACGCGCAGCTGGCGGTCGGCGCCGTTGCCGCGGGCGAGGATCTCGGAGACGCCTTCGAGCTCGCGCTCGGAGCCGAGCTCACGCGCGTGCCCTTTGATGTCGCGCAGGGTTCGGCGGATCAGCTGCGCAACCGGAACGCGGTTCCGCCGGCCCGTCGCGAGGTCCATGATCGGCGCCTCGAGGCCGTAGCGTGCGGCGAGCCACTTGTTCTCGGTGGTGAGCATCCTGTGCCAGGTCGGGATCTCCTTGCCGGCCTCGTACTGCTCGCAGTACATCTTCACGATCGCCTGGTAGAAGGCCGTGATCGCGACGACGTCCTCGAGGCGCGTGACCGCATCGCACACACGCATCTCGATCGTGCCGAGGCGCGGGTGCGGGCGGATGTCCCACCAAATATGCGTGTAGTCGGCGATGCAGCCGGTGCGCTCGAGCTGGCCGACGACGCCCGCGAAGTCGGCGTAGTCCTTGAAGCGGGGCGGCGGGCCGGACCGCGGGAACGCGGCGAACACCATCTGCCGGCTCGATGACAGACCGGTCGGCTCGCCGCGCCAAAACGGCGACGACGACGACAGCGCAAGCATCTGCGGCAGGTGCACGAGCAGGCCGTTCATCACCTGGATCGCCTTCTCGGGATCGTCGACCGCGACGTGCATGTGCATGCCGAAGATCAGCTCACGCCGCGCGATGTACTGCAGCTGGTCGACGAGCTGCCGGTACCGGTCGCGTGCCGTGATCCGCTGGCGCTCGAAGAGGCTGAACGGATGCGTGCCGGCCGAGCCGAAGCGGCAGCCTTGGGAGCGCGCGATCTCTGCGACGTAGGCGCGCAGTTGGGTAAGCGCATGCATGACGTCGCCGGCGGTGCGACAGACCGGAGTCGTCACTTCCAGCACGGACTGCATCAGTTCCGCGTGGATGCGCTCCTCGTGTTCTCCGTGCTCGACCGCCGCGAGCACGGAATCGATGTGCTGCACGAGGTCCCAGGTCTCCGGGTCGAGGAGCATGTACTCCTCCTCGACGCCCAGCGTGTACGGATCGCTCTTGCCGAAGGCATGTTCGAGGACGCTCGCCTCGGCGCCGCTCGTGCCCAAGGCGCCCTTGCCGGTGATCGACGGCGGGAAGATCTGCTTCACGAGCGGAGTATCACCGCTTCGGCCTCGATTTCAACGAGCCAGCGAGGGTCGAGCAGCTGCGTGACGATCCCGGTCGTCGCCGGGCGCGCAGTGCGGAATGCCTCGCCGTGCGCGCGGCCGACGTCGTCGATGTACGCCGCGTCGGTGACGTAGATGCGCGTACGGACGACCTCGTCGAGTGAGGAGCCGGCCTCGGCGAGCGCGCGCTCGATGATCGCCAGGCACACCGTTGCCTGTTCGTACGCACCCTCCGGCGGGTTTCCGTCGCCCGGCATGATCGGCGCGGTGCCGGACACCCAGACGCGATCGCCGACCCGGACGGCGCGTGAGTAGCCGACCCGCTCTTCGAACGCCGCGCCCGACGTGATGAGCTGCCGCTCCATGGCGCTAGTCTCGCCGTTCGTGGATGCCCTGCGCCAGATCGATGGATGGCCGTGCGAGCACGCCGCCGTCGGCGTGGCCGGAGCGGCGGGCGAGACGTACGGCGAGACAGCACGTCGGTTCCCCTGGGCGTCGGTGACGAAGCTCGCGACGGCCGTCGCGCTGCTCGTCGCGGCGGAGGAGGGCCTCATCGACCTCGACGAGGCCGCCGGCCCGCCGGGCTCGACGTTCCGGCACCTGCTCGCACACGCCTCGGGGCTCCCGTTCGACCCGGGACCGCCGATCGCGCGGCCGGGGCAGCGCCGCATCTACTCCAACTACGGCTTCGAGGTGGCGGCTGCGCTGGTTGAGGAACGCGCGGAGATGCCGTTCGCGGCGTATTTCGGCGCCGTCTGGGCGTCGACCGGGATCGCGCTCGAGGGCTCGGCCGGATCGGGCGCCACGGGGACGATCGGCGACCTGCTCGAGCTCGCGGAGGAGCTGACTCGGCCGAACCGGATCGCGCCCGAGACGCTCGCCGAGGCGAGGACGGTGCAATTCCCGGGGCTCGACGGTGTGCTGCCCGGCTTCGGGCGGCAGGAGCCGAACGACTGGGGGCTCGGGCTCGAGTTGCGGGACGGCAAAGCACCGCACTGGACCGGGACGAGCAACTCGCCGGGCACGTTCGGCCATTTCGGCCGCAGCGGGACGTTCCTCTGGGTCGACCCCGACGCGGGGCTCGCACTCGCGTGCCTGACCGACCTCGCCTTCGGCGACTGGGCGGTCGACGCGTGGCCGCGCCTCTCCGACGCGGTTCTCTCCGAGCTGGCCTAGCTCTTTCGGACATGTCTTGGGGACAGTCCCCAGGACACGTCCTATTCGGACAAGAACTCGAGGAGGAGCGCGTTCAGCTCCGCGGGCTGATCGAGACCGACGAGGTGACCCGCGCCGGCGACGACCGCGAGGTCGGCATCGGGAATCTCCTCCGCGAGGTGCTGGGCGATCGCGCCGAAGTCGGGCTTGTCGTCCTCGCCGACGACCACAAGGGTCGGAATCTTCAGCGACGACAGCTCGGGCATCTCGGGCCACATCGCCTCCGGTTCCTCGTGCGCGGTCTGGAGCTCCAGGGCATGGCGCTGCTGGGGGCGCACCTCGTCGTGGTGCTCCGGCTTCACCCAGAACGCGAGGTTGACCTCTGTGGCCGCGTCCAGATCGCCTGCGTCGATCGCCGCCTCCTCGGCCGCGAAGTAGCCGCGCATCTCCTCGGTCCAGTCCCAGGCGGGCAGCCCTGCCCCGACGAGCACGAGGCGGTCGACCCGGTCCTGATGCGCGAGCGCGGTGCGCAACGCCACTGCGCCGCCGAACGAGTTGCCGACGAGCGCTCCGGGCAAGAAGCCCGCAACGGCGTCGACGAACGAGAACGGCTCGGCCGGCATCGGCGTCTCGCCCCAGCCTGGGAGATCGGGCGCCACGACCTCGAACCGCTCGCTGAGCGCCGGCACCTGCCGCTTCCAGAGGCGGGAGTCGCCGAGGGCGGAGTGGACAAGGACGACGCGCATCAAGTCTCTACGATCGCTGCTGTGGGTGAGCTCGACAACTGGCGCTTCTGCCCTCTCTGCGGTGGCAACCTCACCTCGGCTGAGGAGGGGCTCGTCTGCGAACGCTGCGGGGAGCATTACTACGCGAATTCGAAGCCCGGTGTGCAGGGGATCCTCGAGCGCGACGGCCGGGTGCTGCTCGCGCGCCGCGGGTTGGAGCCGCGGCGCGGTCACTGGGACCTGCCGGGCGGATTCCTCGGCGAGACAGAGGACGCCGCCGACGGGCTGCGACGGGAGTTCCTCGAGGAGACCGGCCTCGAGGTCGAGCCCGTCGAGCTGATGCGCATCGACGTCGAGCCGTACGCGGGCCGGCATGTCTTCTCCGTGACGTGGATCGTCCGCGCCGACGGCGAGCCGGTGGCCGCGGACGACGTCGACGAGCTTCGCTGGTTCGCCCGCGACGACCTCCCGGCCGAGATGGCGTTCCCGGGGCAGGAGATCGTTCTACGCGCCTGGGCCGCGCGGGACGAGCACTCGTAGCGCCCGGGGCTCGACCCGGAACTCGATCGGCGTCTCGAGCTCCTCGGGCTCGCCGTCGACTGCGGCGCGCAACCGTGGGGGCGTCGCATCGATCGTGAACCGCTCGCCCTGGCGTTCGAGCCAGCCGCCGCGGAGCATTCCGGTCGGCGCGTACAGGTGGAGGCGGCCCTCGTCGAGCCGCTCGCGCTCGCCGATCGAGAGCACCTCGACCGTGTAGGCATTGTTCGAGACGAGGACGACGTGCGCCTCGACCGGCTCGCCGTCGACGCTGAGGTCGAGCGGCTTCCGGTGCGAAGCGACGATCGCGAGAGCGCGCAGCCGGGCGAATGCGTCGCTTCGGCGGCGGTGGTGCTCACGCCGGTGCACGAGCTGCGCGTAGACGCCGAGCGAGACGTTGTTCAGGAAGAGGCGGTCGCCTGCCCACCCGACGTCGATCTGCCGCTCCTCTCCGTCGACGAGCGCATCGAGCGCACCGACCGGGTCGTCTCGGTCGAGACCGATGTCCCGGGCGAAGTGGTTGCGCGTCCCGAAGGGGATGCAGGCAAACGGCAGGCCGCGCTTCAGCGCGACTTCCGCCACCGGCGCAAGCGAACCGTCGCCGCCCGCGATCGCAAGTGACTCCGCGTCGGCGTCGCGGGCCAACGCGGCCGCGTCGTCGCCCCGGCCCAGAACGTGTGTCGTGATGCCGCGCTCGCGCGCCGCCGCGACGAGATCATCGGCGCCGCCGTCACCCGAGCGCGGGTTGATCAGAAGAAACGAGAGAGCCGGCAGAGAGGC
>DAIMGZ010000123.1:0-4550 GCA_036723535.1 Gaiellaceae bacterium | reverse complement strand
GCGGCGTTCGAGCGGGCGGTGGACAGCGGCCGCGCGCCGGCCATGTCGTTCCTCGCCGAGCACGGCGAGTATCGCCAGGCAACGTCGGTCTTCCCGTCGCTCACGCCGGTCTGCCTCAGCTCGATCGCGACCGGGGCCGGCCCCGGCGTCCACCACATCCCCTCGCTCGTCTGGTGGAACCGGCAGGAGAGCAGGATCGTCGAGTACGGCTCCTCCTTCGCGGCCCTGCGCGCGGCCGGACTGTCGCAGTCGCTGCTCGACCCGATCTTCAACATGAACGAACGCCACCTCGCACGCGACGCGGTGACGGTCTACGAGGCGCTCGAGGACGCCGGCCTCGTCGCGGCCGCGGTGAACATCACCTGCTACCGCGGCCGGCACCGCTACCTGCCGACGCTCCCGGGCATGCAACGCGCCGCCTACGGCCCGCGCCGCTTCTTCTTCTACGGCCTGTTCGAGTCGGACCGGACAGGAGCGCCGTTCGCGCTCCGCAGCCGCCGCGCCGGGTCGGTCGACGCCTACGCGGCCGCGGTCGGGCGCTGGCTCGTCACCCGCGACGGCTTCGACTTTCTCGCGTACTACCTCTCCGGCTACGACTTCGCCTCGCACGCGGCAGGCCCGGACGGCGAGGCGGCCGATCGCGCGCTCGAGCAGATCGATCAGATGGTCGGCGCGCTGTTCGAGGCGGCGGGTGGGCCGGACGAGTTCCTCGAGCGCTACGCGGTCGTGTTCCTCTCGGACCACGGCCAGACTCCGGTCGAGCGGGCAGCGCGGCTGGAGACGCCCTTCGCCGACCTCGCCGGCCAGGTCGTCGTCACCGCCTCGAATCGCGCCGGGCAGGTCTACCTCCTGCCAGGTGCGCGCGTGGACGCCGCAGACCTCGCCCGGCGGCTCGACGGCGCGCCATGGGTCGAGGTGACCCTCCGCCGCGAAGGCGACGAGGCGATTGCCCGCCGAGATGGTGCGGACGCGCCCGCGCACAAGCTCGACCATCCCGACGCGGCCCGGCGCGCGCAGTCGGCTCTCGCGAACCCCAACGCCGGCGAGCTGCTCGTCTCCGCGGCGGAGGGATGGGAGCTCGCCGACCTCGGCGGCCGTCATCACGCAGGCGGCGGCAGCCACGGCTCGCTCCTCGCGGGCGACTCACTCGTGCCGCTCGTGACCGTCGGCCTCCAGGCAGAGCCGCGCCGGATCACGGACGTCGCTCCCGCCGTGCTCGAGCACTTCGGCGTCGCGGTGCCGGGGTCGATGGAGGTGCCTGCAGGTGTTCGCTGACGAGCGGGAGCGGATGGTCGACCTGCAGCTCCGCCGGCGCGGCATCGGCGACGAGCGGGTGCTCGCTGCGATGGCGCGCGTGCCGCGCGAGCTCTTCGTCCCGCCGGAGCTGCGGTATGCCGCATACGCGGACGCGGCGCTACCGATCGCCGGCGGACAGACGATCTCGCAGCCGTACATGGTGGCACTCATCTGCGAGCAGCTCACGCTCCACGGCGGCGAGCGGGCGCTCGACGTCGGCACAGGGTCCGGCTACCAAGCCGCAGTGCTCGCGGAGCTCGCCGCCGAGGTGCACACGATCGAACGGATCCCCGAGCTCGCGGAGCGGGCGCGCGCCAGCCTCGCCGCGGCAGGCTACGAGGACCGGGTGCACCTCCACGTCGGCGACGGCACCCGCGGCGTCGCCGAGCACGCTCCGTTCTCCGCGATCGCCGTCGCGGCCGCCGCGCTCGAGGCGCCGCCGGCGCTCTACGACCAGCTCGAGCCGCGCGGCCGCCTCGTCGTCCCTGTCGGCGGCTCCGGCGGGCAGTGGCTCGAGGTCGTCGTGCGGACGCCCGAGGGACCGGCCGTCATCCGCAGCGTCCCTTGCCGTTTCGTCCCCCTGGTCGCCGGGCGATAGCGGTTTTCGGCCGCAGTCGACCGGTGAGGACGATGGAGCGAATGGGGTCGAGGTCCGCCACTGAGCTGCTGCAGCTCCCGGTCCAGCTCCATGGGATCCGCCTCGGCCGCCCCGTGGACCTGCTGCTCGATCCCGAGGCTTGGCGCGTGCTCGGCTTCGTCGTGCTCTGCGGCGACGGGAGCCGGCGCTTCCTCGTCTTCGCCGCAGCCGACCCTCGGGAGGACGAGATCGGCGTGCGGTCGGCCCTTCTTCTGCTCGAGGACGTCGAGTTCTATCGCGGCCGGGCGCGATCTCTGCGCGCGCTCCTCGGCGGCGGTGTCGTGTATGGGCGCCGCGAGCTCGGGGAGCTCCGCGACCTCCTCCTCGCGCCGGACGGCGCCGTCGCAGCGCTCGTCGTGGAGCAGGACGAAGCCGTGCGCGAGGTGGAGCCCGCCGGCGCGAGGATCGAGTGTGTTTCCACTGCCTGAGAACCGAGAGCCGCTACCCTCGCGAGCGACCGTGGAACGCCCGGCCGCCACGCTTCCCACGTCGCGCCGGCGCGCGTGGGCGTCGCTCCGCTCCCTCCGCAACTGGCAGCAGCTCGGCAAGTTCTGCGTGGTCGGCGCCGTCGGCTACCTCATCAACCTCGCCGTCTACGACACCCTCCTACACAAGGGCCTCCACTACCTCGTCGCCGCCACATGCTCCTTCCTCGTCGCCGTTACGAGCAACTACACGTGGAACCGGATCTGGACGTTCCGCGAGCACCGAGGTCACGTCGGCGTCCAGGGCATGCGCTTCTTCGCCGTCTCGCTCGCGGCGCTCGGCGCCAACCTTGTCGTGCTTCATCTCTTGATCACCTACGGCGGGCTCGGCAAGCTCCTCGCGCAGGCCGTCGCGATCGTCGGCGTGACCCCGCTCAACTTCGTCGGGAACAAGCTCTGGTCGTTCCGAAGAGCCAGGTGAGGGGTCGGCTTCTCGCAGTCGCCCTCGCCGCGCTCGCCGCGTGCGTCTTCGCGTCGGTGGCCCTCGGGGCGGGCACGAGCACGCCGACGGCCCCGGTCTTCGACGGTAAGGGGCATCTCATCCAGACGCCGCTCGTCCCGCAGCAGGCGGCGTCTTCCCTCACGCAGAAGCAGGCACTCCGGGACTTCGAGCGCTATCCGAAGGTCGCCTCGTGGCTGACGCGCTACCCGCGCTCCGGACGCAGCGACGAAGAGAAATACGACGCGAAGGCCGGCGAGTGGATGGTCAAGATCTGGTGGGGTGCCGCGGGCGAGATCGCGCAGGGCACGGTGCTCGACGCGACCGGCACCGTGGAAGAGGCATGGACAGGCCCGCAGGTGGCCTGGGGAATGGCGCGTGGCTCGCCCGGCGCCTTCGGTGGCACGGCGATCAACAACCCGTGGGTCTGGGGCGCGTTCTGCGTCATCTTCCTCGTCGGGCTCGGCGACTTCCGGCGGCCCTTCTCGCTTCGCAACCTCGACCTGCTCTTCCTCCTCTCGCCGACGGCGTCGCTGTGGTACTTCAACCACGGTGACGTCTTCACGGCGGTGCCGCTCTTCTATCCGCTCCTCGTCTGGGTGGTGCTGCGCGGGACGTGGATCGGCGTCCGAAACCGCGGCACGCCGGGCGCGCCGCGCTGGCCGGTTTGGGTCTTGCTCGGAGCCACGATCTTCCTCGCGGGCTTCCGTGTCGGGCTCAACGTCGAGCGCTCGAACGTCATCGACGTCGGTTACTCCGGCGTGATCGGAGCCGAGCGGATCGTCAAGGGGCAGGCGCCGTGGGGGAACTTCCCGGTCGAGCACACAGGCAAGCCGTGCGGGCCGGCGGACGCGTCGGGCGAGATCCGCAACTGGGTCCAGACGAACGGGCGGTGCGAGAGCGCAAATCCCGATGGCGACACGTACGGGCCGGTCGCGTTCGAGTCGTACATCCCGGGCTACCTCGCGCTCGGCTGGAGTGGGAAATGGGACAGCTTGCCGGCGGCGCATTTCACCTCGATCGCCTTCGACCTCCTCACGCTCCTCGGCCTGTGGCTCGTCGGGGTGCGCTTCGGCGGCCAGCGGCTCGGGGCGGTGCTCGCGTTCGCGTGGGCGGCGTATCCCTTCACCCAGTACGTCTCGAACTCGAACACGAACGACGCACTCATGCCGTGCTTCCTCGTCTGGGGCTTTTGGCTCGTGTCGAGACCCGCGGCCCGAGGCGCCCTGGCGGCGTTGTCGGCCTGGACGAAGTTCGCATCGCTCGTCGTCGCGCCGCTCTGGCTGACGTATCCGGGCAGGAGGCCGAGCCTCCGCTTCGTCGCCGGCTTCGTCGTGGCCACGCTCGCCGCGTTCTCGATTCTTCTCCTCGAGCCGCACCCGTTCCACGAGGCGCACGTCTTCTGGACGCGGACGATCGGCTTCCAGATCGGGCGGGCGGCGCCGTGGTCGCTCTGGGACTGGCGCCAGTACCACGCGCGCGGGCTGCCCGACCTCCACCTCGTGCAACGGTTCCTGCAGGGGCTGCTCATCGCGGGGGCGCTCGCGGCGGCGTTCTTCCCGCGCCGCAAGTCGCCGCTTCAGCTCGCCGCGCTGACGGCGGCGCTGCTCGCCGGCTTCGAGCTCGTCGTGACGTACTGGCTCTACACGTACATCCCGTGGTTCTTCCCCTTCGCCGCGCTCGCCCTGCTCGC
>DAIMGZ010000122.1:0-4662 GCA_036723535.1 Gaiellaceae bacterium | reverse complement strand
CCGAGGTCGTGGTGCGGCGTCGGGTCCTCGAACGCCGAGCGCAGAGCGGCGTCGCCGATCAGGAGCTTCGCCTCCGCCTCGCCGGTCTCATACGCCTCGAGCGGCGCCTCCTCGGCTTCGGGCAGCAGCACCTTGACCAGCGCGACGGACGTCGCGGACTCCGGCGTCACGGCGACGGCGCGCACCCGCTCGAGCGGCACTCGCGTCACGAGCTGGATCGAGTCGACTGCTCCCTCCGACGCGACGCAGAGCCGCGGCAGGAGACGGAGCGAGCCCGCGTGACGCGCGTACTCGATCGAGGAGATCGGGGCCGTGTCGAGCTCGCCCGCGACGAGCATCCGGTTCAGCTCGGTCGGGACGCCCTGCACCTCCTCGACCTCGGCGTCGACGCGGTAGAAGACCGGCGCCATGTTCACATAGCTGATGCGGCCGAGCCTCACCACGGTGGCTCCATCGCCGCGAGCGCCGCGCCGCGGTCCGGGTAGGCCCGCACCTCGGAGACGAGGCCTTCGCGCAGCACGAAGACCTGATGGCGCCCGTCGATCGGGAGATGCGGATCGACGACGAACCTGTCGCCTTCGTCGCGGACGATCTCGGGGCGCGCAACGATGCCGTTCGCTTGGGCGGTCTTGAGCATCTCGAGCACCTGCTCGCGGTTGCGGCACAGCTCGCCGGGCCAGAGACCGACCCAGACGATGTCGGGCGCGAGCACGTCCTCGAACGCCGTGAGGTCGCCCTGCTCGATCGCCTCCCGCACGCTCACCATCGGCGCAGCTCGTTGTAGAGGCTGTCGCGCTGCACCGGGGTCCGTCCGGCGTCGCGGACGAAGCGGACGAGCTCCGCCACCTTCTGCTCGGTGCCGGCGCTCGCGCCCGCCGCTTGGAAGATCTTCTCCCGCACGACCGTGCCCTGGACGTCGTCCGCGCCGAAGTGGAGCGCGACCTGGGCGAGCGGGAGGCCCATCATGATCCAGTACGCCTTCACGTGCGGGATGTTGTCGAGCAGGAGCCGCGAGACGGCGATCACCTTGAGATCGTCGGCGCCGGTCGTGAACCGGAAGCCGCGGCGCTCGAAGACGGTGTTCTCCGGGTGGAAGGCGAGCGGGATGAACGAGAGGAAGCCGCCGGAGCTGTCCTGCTGCTCGCGTAGCCGCAGCAGGTGGTCGACGCGTTCCTCGTAGGTCTCGACGTGGCCGTAGAGCATCGTGCACTGCGTCGTGATCCCGAGCCGGTGGGCGGTGTTGTGGACGTCGAACCATTCGTCCGGGTGCTCCTTGCCGGGCGCGACAAGCGCGCGGACGCGGTCGGCGAAGATCTCGGCGCCGCCGCCGGGCATCGAGTCGAGGCCGGCGTCGCTGAGCGTGCGCAGCACCTCCTCGTGCGAGCAGCCCTCGAGCCGCGAGATGTGGTGGATCTCGGAGGCCGTGTAGAACTTGAGGTGGACGTCCGGCAGCTCCTCCTTCAGCTTGCGCAGGAGCCCGGAGTAGTACTCGAGGTCGACGTGCGGGTTCTCGCCGTTGACGCAATGGATCTCCGTGAAGCCGAGCAACTCGTGCTGCGTGACGGCGTCCTCGACGAACTCCTCGGCGGTGAGCGTGAACGCGTCTTCCTGCTTGCGCGTCTTCGCGAAAGCGCAGAACTTGCACTTCACGCGGCAGACGTTCGTCTGGTACAGGTTGATGTTCTGGACGAAGTAGACCTCGTCGCTGCCGCCGCGCTGCCGGCGCGCGAGGTCGGCGAGCTCGCCGAGCGCGAGCAGATCGTCCGTCTCCATCAGAGCGACGCCGTCGTCGAAGTCGAGCCGCTCGCCGGCGAGCACCTTCTCTCGGATCGGTGCGAGCGTGTCGAGAGTGTCCAGAACCGCCATCGCGGCTTACCTTTCCCGATCGACGACTGCGTGAGTCAGGGCCTCGAGCTCGTCGCGGTGGAGCTCGCCGTCGAGGCGTGCCCTGGCGCGCCTAGCGTAGTCGAGCGCCACTCGGCGAGCCTCGTCGAGAGCGCCGGTCGCAGCGACGCGCAGGAGCGCGCCGTCCATAGGCCCGCCCGCAAGAGCCGCGCGCACAACGGCGTCCCGCTGGGCCGCGAGCAGGAGCGGCAGGGTCGGCGTCCCGTCGCGGAGGTCGTTGCCCGCGATCTTGCCCGTCTCGATCGTGGCGCCCGAGCAGTCGAGGACGTCGTCGGCGATCTGGAAGGCGATGCCGAGCGCGAGACCGTACTCGCCCGAGCCGCCGCCGAGCCGGCACGCCGCCTCGAACAGCTTCCCGGTCTTGAGCGCACAGCGCTCGAGGTACGCCTCGACCGTGGTCGCCGGATCGCGCGTCTGCGTCCGCTGCAGCGCCTCGCCGCGCGCGAGGCACAGCGTCGTGTCGGCGAGGATCTCGACTGCCGCCGCGTCTCCCGTCGCGCTCAGCTCGGCGAAGGCGCGCGCAAAGAGGTAGTCGCCCGTCGCGCGGGCGGCCGCGGGCCCGTAGATCGACCAGGCGGCGGCCTTGCCGCGGCGGAAGTGGGCGCGGTCGATGAGGTCGTCGTGGACGAGCGTTGCCATGTGGACGAGCTCGACCGCGACACCCGCCGCGAGCGGCGGCTCTGTGCCCGGCGGCGCGGAGAGGAAGACGAGCGCAGGACGGAGCCGCTTCCCGCCCGCCGCGAGCGCCTCGTTCCCTACGGCGGCGACGAGGCCCGGATGGGTCGCCACCGTGCGCGCCAGTCGCTCCTCGAGCGCGTCGAGGTAGTCGTCGAGCCCCGGCACCGACCGAATGTCCTCGAGGGTGGTGCTCACGAGCCTGCCTCCCCTGTGTGCAGGGCCACGATACCCCCGGCGTAGAGGCGGAACCGGACGTCCTCGAAGCCGGACCCGTAGAGCAGCTCCGCGAGCTCTTCCGGGCCGGGGAAGCGGCGCACGCTCGCCGGCAGGTACGTGTACGCATCGCCGCCCGGCAGTACGCGGCCGAGCAGCGGCACGATGCGGTCGAACCAGAGCCGATAGAAGGGGCTGAGGAACCCGCGCGGCGTCGTGATCTCGAGGATCCCGAGCCGGCCGCCCGGCCGGAGCACGCGCCGCAGCTCCCTCACAGCCGCTTCGAGGTTCTCGACGTTACGGACACCGAAGCCGACGACCACCGCGTCGAAGCTCGCGTCCTCGAAGGGGAGCGCAAGCACGTCGGCGCTCAGCCACTCGAGCTCGGGCGCCTTGCGGCTGGCGCGGGCGAGCATCCGCTCCGAGAAGTCCACGCCGACGACGTGGCCGGCGCCCGCGGCGCGCGCGCCGATGGCGAGGTCGCCGGTGCCGCAGCAGGCGTCGAGGACGCGATCGCCCGGCTGGACCGTCTCCCTGATGGTCGCTCTGCGCCAGCGGCGGTCGAGCCCGGCGGTCATGACGCGGTTCATCGCGTCGTAGACCGGCGCGATCCGGTCGAACATCCGCCGGACGCCGTCGGCCGGCAGCCGGCCCGTCTCTGCCGTCACGTCTGTCCCCAACGTGGAGCCAGCGCGTGCTCCAGTCCGAGCAGGTCGAGGGCCCGCGCAACGATGAAGTCCACGAGGTTCTCGACCGTCTCGGCGCCGTGGTAGAAGCCGGGCGCGAGGAACAGGATCGTGGCTCCCGCCTCGCGCAAGGTGAGCATGTTGCGGAGGTGGATCGCCGACAGCGGCGTCTCGCGCGGCATGAGCAAGAGCCGGCGCTCCTCCTTCAGCGCCACCGACGCGGCGCGGTGGATGAGGTTCTGCATCGCGCCGGACGCGATCGTCCCGACCGTCCCCATCGAGCACGGGCAGATCACGTACGCGTCGACCTTCGCGGAGCCCGAGGCGTAGGGAGCGTTCCAGTCCTCCGGGTCGTAGACGCGTGCCGCACCGTTCGCGTGCTCGAGCAGGCGCGCGAGCGCCTCGTCGCGGGGGAGCGCCGGGTCGCCGAAAAGCTCCGTCCCGAGCACCTCGATCCCGGCGCGCGAGGCCGAGACGCCGATCTCGCAGTCCGCCGCCCCGAGCGCCTCGAGCAGCCGAGCCGCGTACTGGGCGCCCGAAGCGCCGGTGATGCCGAGGAAGACGTGCATTCCCCGGATTGTCGCTGCTGGCTGTTAGTGCGTGCCCTTCGAGGCTTCGAGGAAGATGGCGAGCTGGGTCAGGCGCGCGGTGCCGAGCGACGCGAAGGGCGGCATTGGCGACCCTGGGTTCACGCACGACGGGCACGTCAGGTGCCGGATCTGGAACTGGATGCCGAGGTTCCGCGAGCCGATCGCCGTCAGGTCCGGCGCGCCGAGGTTGGAGCCGCCCGAGCCGCTGTACGTGTGGCAAGCGGTGCAGCCGGCAGTCGCGAAGAGCTTCGCGCCGGGCAGCGCGTTCGCCGGCAGGTGCTCGACCTGCACCCAATGCGGCACGTCGAGGATCACCTCGGACGCGAGCGCCTCCTTCGCGGTCGCGCCCTTCCACGTCAGCACGCCCATCGAGACGACGGTCAGCACCGCCGCGACCATGGCGACGGGGCGGGCCGACGGCCGCCGCTCGCGGCGCCGGTCGAGGAATGGCAGCCCGATGAGGAGCATAAGCGCGATCGTGGGCACGCCGACGGTGCCGAGGAAGACCGACTCCGGCCATTTGAAGATCCGGAGGAGATAGAAGAGGAAGTAGAAGTACCAGTCCGGCCGCGGCACGAAGCTCGTCGTGC
>DAIMGZ010000121.1:0-4688 GCA_036723535.1 Gaiellaceae bacterium | reverse complement strand
GCGACTGCGCTCAGCGGCACGATCCCGGCGGGCGGCCGGTACCTCGTCCAGCTCGCCTCCGGCGGAGCGAACGGAGCTGCGCTGCCGGCGCCCGACGCGACCGGTACCTCGAACCTCGCCGTCACCGGCGGCAAAGTCGCGCTCGTCGACAGCGCGACTCCGCTCTCGTGCGGCGGCTCGCCGGGAAGCTGCTCTACCGCCGGCGCAGTCGAGGATCTCGTCGGCTACGGCGGTGCGAGCGACTACGAGGGAAGTGGCGCAGCACCGGCCCCGAGTGCGACGACGGCGCTCGCGCGCGCTGGAGGTGGCTGCACCGATACGGACGACAACGGGGCGGAGTTCGCCACCGCGGCGCCCGATCCACTGAACGCGTCGTCGCCGGCGAGCGCCTGCACGGCGCCGCCGCCGCCCCCCACGGAAGCGAGCGGGTCCGCCGCTGTCGACGTCGAGGTCCAGCCGGTTCTGTCGATCGCGCTCGACCGCGCGACGCTGAGCTTCCCGGCCGCGGTGCCGGGCACGACTCCGGACCCGCTTCCCGAGCACGTCGCCGTAACGAGCAACGACGCGAGCGGCTACACGCTCACCGTGCACCGGACGGCCTTCGCGCCGCACGACCTGCCGCTCGGCATCGGTGTCGGAAGCGGCGGCCTCGTCGCGGTACCGGTCGCTCCCGCGCCGGACCTGCTCCTCGCGACCGCGAGCGGCCCCAGCGTGGACGGAGGCGACGTGTGGGCGGCAAGCGTCGGGTTCGTCTCGCCGCTGCCGGTCGTCCCGGCCGGGCACTACACGGCGACGCTGACCTTCACGGTAATCGGCCGGTGAGGCGCGCTCTCGTGGCGGTGGTTCTCGGAGCGGCCGCGGCATCCATCCCGGGTGCCGCGGCCGGCCGCGGCATCGGCCTGAGCGCGAGCCCGCTGCGCCTGACGCTCAGGGGCGCGTCCGCCGCGGCGATCACCGTCCGCAATCCAGGCCGTCGGCCGCTGCTCGTCGACGTCTCGCGCGCAGGGTTCGCGCGCTCGCTCCGCGGGAGGCCGCAGGTTCGGCCGGCTCGCGGCGCAGACGCGTGGCTCCGCGTGCGCCCGCGGCGGCTCCGGGTCGCGCCCGGCGCGAAAGCGACCCTCCATGTCGCCGCGAAGCTTCCGCGCCGCGCAGCGCCCGGGGACCACCCGGCGCTCGTGCTCCTGACGACGCGGCCGCTCGGCGTGCACCGCGTCCGGCTGCGGCTCCGGGTCGGCGTCATCGTCGTTCTCCACGTCCGAGGCCGGGTCGTGCGACGGCTCGACCCGCGGGCGCTCACGGTTCGGCAGGTGGAAAAACGGCGCCTGCTCGAGCTCCTCCTCGTCAACCGCGGCAACGTCACGGAGCGGCTCCGCGCCGACGGACTGCGGCTCGTCCTCCTCGGCCACGGTCGTACGCTCGCCACCCTGCGGCCGCGGCAAAGAGAGCTCCTGCCGCACAGCGCCGGCATCGCGGAGTTCACGTACCGCGGAGCCGCGCGAGGGGCCGTCGTCGCGCGGATCGAGCTAAGGCCGCCGGTACGTGGGCCACTGCGCTCGTTCCACGTGCGGCTGTGAGCTTGAGGCGCGCCGGCCTCGCGCCGATGACCTCCTCGTGGACAGAAGTGTGGTCTGGATCTTCGTCGCGGTCGGCTCGACCGTCGGCGGGCTTGCGCCGGAGGCCTGGGGCGGGAGCGCGTTCGGCGTCGCCTCCCTCGCGCTCGGGTGCCTGGGCGGTCTCGCCGGGGTCTGGCTCGCGGCCCGGCTGGCTAGCTAAGAACTCGGTTCGGAATGACCACGCGCTGACCGGGTCCGATGAGCGCTACTTCCGGCCGTACAGCTCGTCGATCGCCTGCTCGAGCTCGTCGAGCCTGGCGGCTCCGAAGGCGCGGATCGTCCCGTCCGAGTCGACGACGACGTTCGTCGGCACGCCGCGCACGCCGAGGGTGGTGGCGAGCTCGGCGCTCGGGTCGAGGAGGATCGGTCCCTTGATGCCCCACATGTCGCAGAAGCGCTCGACCTCGGGGCGCGGCGCCGTCCCCTCCCAGATGTCGACGAGCACCACCTCGAGGCCCGACCGGGCCTCCTCGCGAACGCGCAGCTCCTCGAGGAACGGCGCCTCCGCGTTGCACGGTCCTCACCAGGACGCGAAGAAGTTGAGGATGTACTTCTTCTCCGCCCAGTCGCGGTTCGTGCGCCGGTCCCCCGTCCAGTAGTCCTCGAGCGCGAACGCCGGCAGCTTGCCTCCGATCCACGGGCTTGTCTCCTCGAGAACCGGGGCCGGCGGCCGCGCCGCGAGCAGATCCTCGACGATCGACATCGTCTGGCTCCCGGCGTTGGCGACGAGGACGCGGCCGTCGTGCGGATCGACTACGACGCCACCGGGCCCGTTGCCGACAGGGATCTGCGACCACTCCGCGCGGTCGGCGACGCCGAGCACGCTGACCGAGCCGGCGCCGCGGTTCGTGACGTAGAGGCGATCGTGTGCAGGCGCCACCGTGAGGCCGACCGGGGCCTGGCCGGTGCGGATCTCCTCCACGACCTCGAGCGCGTCGAGGTCGACGCGGGAGACGGTGCCGGCGATCGAGTTGACGATGAACGCCTCGCCACGCTCGGGGAGGATCCCGATCGCGCAGGTCCCGGTCCCGAGCTCGAGCCGCCCGACCTCCTCGAACGAGTCGGAGTCGAAGATGTTCGCCGAGGCGGCTACGAAGTTGACGCAGATGACGAGCTTCCGCTGCGGGTCGACGCCGATGGCGCCCGCACCGGGCTCGGCGTCCACCGTCGCGACGGTCTCGAGCGTGTCGAGATCGAGCACGCTCATCGTCGAGCCGAGCGAGTTGCCGACGTAGAGGCGGCGGAACTCCGGCACGTGCGTGAGGCCGGAGGGATACCCGCCGACCGGCACCGCGGTCTCCACCTCGAGCGTCGCGGCGTCGATCACCGTCACTTGGTCGGAATGCGCATCGGCGCTGAGCACCCATCCGGTCTGCTCGTCGAAGGCGATGTCGATCGGCTCCGCGCCCGTCGGGATCTGCTTGATCACCTCGTGTTCGTCGAGGTCGACGACAGCCACGAAGTCGCTGCGCGAGCACGCAACGAAGGCGCGTCGCCGTGCGACGTCGACGGCGATTCCCTCCGGGTCGAGGCCGACCGGGATCTCCGCGATCTGCCGCCACGGCGAGCGCGAGTCGATCCGGCAGGCAGCTCCGACGGGGAAGGCTGCGTCGTCGTCTCTCTCGCCGGTCGCCGCCATATGACCCGCGAGTATCGCCATTCGGCGCGACAGGAGCACGGAGTAAGGGGCGCGCGATCGTTAGGATCCGCGGCGTGATGGCCGACGCGGTCCTTATCTACGGCGACTCCTTCCGTTCCGCCGACATGCGGCATGCCGTGCCGCTCGGGGTGCCGGATCCGTTCCTCTACGCCGAGCAGAACGGCACGCGACACGTCGTCGCCAACTCGATGGAGGCAGCACGGCTCAGCGAGCTCGGCCTCTTCGACGTGCACATCCACGAGGACTACGGCATCGACGAGCTGATCGAGTCCGGCCTCGACGCGCGCGAGCTCACGGCGCAGCTCGCGCTGCGGGCCGTCGCGAGCCTGGGTCTCGAGCGCGCGACGGTCCCCGAGAACTTCCCGGTCTGGCTTGCCGACCGCCTCCGTGCCGACGGCGTCGAGCTCGACGTCGACCAGGACCTCTTCGACGACCGCCGGCGCGCCAAGACCGAGGCGCAGCTCGCGGGGATGCGGCGCGCGCAGCACGCCGCCGAGGCTGCAATGGATGCGTGCCGCGAGCTGCTCCGGCGGTCCGAGATCCACGGCGACCAGTTGCTCCTCGACGGCGAGCAGCTGACCGTGGAGCGTGTGAAGGCGGACATGAACGCAGCCTTCGCCGCCCACGACACGACGGCCGACGAGTTCATCGTCGCGCCCGGGGCGCAGGGCGCCGTCGGTCACGACATGGGCTCGGGCCCGATCCTCGCGGGCGTGCCGTTGATCGTCGACATCTTCCCGCGCGACAACGCCTCGGCCGTCTACACGGACATGACGCGCACGTTCGTCGTCGGCGACGTGCCCGACGACGTGCTCGAGTGGCACCGGCTCTGCAAGGAGGCTCTCGACCGGGTCGTCGCAGAGATCCGGCCGGGCGTCGTGGGACGCGCCCTCTTCGACGTCACTTGCGACATCTTCGAGGCGGCAGGCGAGCCTACGCAGCGTACGAAGAAATCCGGCCAGACGCTCGTCGACGGCTTCTTCCACGGGCTCGGCCACGGAGTCGGCCTCGAGGTGCACGAGGAGCCGGGCATGGGGCGGTTGTCGAAGAAGCCGCTCGTCGCGGGCGACGCCGTCACGGTCGAGCCCGGGCTCTACCGCGCCGGCTACGGCGGCGTCCGGCTCGAGGACATCGTCCTCGTGACCGAGAACGGCGCCGAGGTCATCACGGATTACCCGTACGACCTCGAACCCTGACTAATTCGCCCGAATTCGGGTAGAGGCTGCCCAAATAGATCGGGGGACGACGGATGGCCATGGGGCGCTTCCGCCGCCGCCGAAGTTAGGAGGGCTGGATGAGCGCGCTGTCTTCCGACCGGTCCGGCGTGACGGTGGTGGAGGGCACCCCCGCGGCCGACCCTGCGCCGCTCGGTCTTGCAGGATTCGCGCTGACGACATTCCTGCTTAGCGGGCACA
>DAIMGZ010000120.1:0-4699 GCA_036723535.1 Gaiellaceae bacterium | reverse complement strand
CGCCGATCGCCGCGCAGGGCTGGGTCATGGCCGAGCTCGAGAAGGGCAGCGACCCGCTCGTCCCCGCGGCGACCCGCCTCCAGGCGCCGGCAACGCCGCGCCAGGCAGCCCAGACCTTCGAGGTGATCGCTGACACGCAGCTCCACGCCGAATGGGCCGCCCTGACCGCCACGTGGGTCCCGCAGCCCGCAGTGCCGGCCGACCGAACGATGCGCTTCCTCGGCGACCCGGGCTTCCGCGCGGCCGATCGCGTTCTCTTCGTGCTCGAGGAGCAGATCGGTCTCCCGACGGCGGGCAGCGGGTGGTTCGACTTCTGGGGCTTCCTCGTCGGGCTCCGCGAGTTCGTCTGGGACTTCGGCGTCGCGGCTGCCGCGGCGCAGCCCCTCGCACTGGCCGCCGTCGGCGGCACCTCGTCGGAGCTCGGCACCACGCTCGTGAGCTTCGACCGCGACCTGGACAAGCTCCTCTCCTCGCCTACGAGCCCGTACGCGGCCTATCGGGTGGTCGCGACGGCCGCAGTCGCGCGCCAACTCGAGAGCGTCCTGCGGATCGTCGCGACCGGACCGCCGACTACTCCCGATGTGCTGCCGCTGACGACCAACCCTCCGATCGCAGCGGACAAGAAGTCGATCATCCTCGACCGACCGCTCGAGGATCTTTCGGCCCACAGGCTCGTCGCCATCGTCGACTGGGCGAAGAACGCCTGCGACGTCGTCGACGTCGCCGGCCACGCGTTCGTCGACTGGGACGTCGCCCCCGGCACGCCCACACGCGTCTCGCAACTCACGTTCGCCCAGCCGGTGAATACGCTCGGCAGCCCCGGTCCGATCACCGTCTATGTCCTCGACCGCCGCGTCGTCGCGCGTCACTATGTGCTCCCCGCGACGCAGCCGCCAGGCCCGTCGCAATTGCGGCTCTATCCCCCTCCCTCCTCCGAGAATGTGCCGCAGCGGATCGCCGTCGGCTCCGTGGCCGAGACGGGCGCCGTCGACTGGGAGGTCTTCGCGTGCACCAGGTCGTTGAACCAGGAGACGACCGACGGCGGCGTGCCGAGCGGGCTCATCATCGACCTGCCTGAGGCCGCACCGTCGAACCTTGTCGTCAAGGCGCCCGCCAGTGCGAACCTGCTGCGCGTCCGTCACGGGAAGACGACCTCGGTCGTGCTCGGGAGCGGTGACGCAACCCAGCCCGGGCAGCACTTCATGACCCCCGACGCGCCCATCGCATCGGATCTCGACGACGGTGGCAACCCCGTGCCGAGCATGCTCCTGCGCGTCGCCGGTGTCCGCTGGGACGAGATGCCGAGCCTCTACGGCCAGGGCGGAGCCGAAGTATTTGCCACGCGCCTGGGGCCGGACGGCTCCGAGACGGTCGTCTTCGGCGACGGGTCGCAGGGAGCGCGACTACCGACCGGGCGCGGCAACGTGGCTGCGACCTACCGCGTCGGTGGCGGCACGGCGGGCGAGGTCGTCTCCGGCGCGATCGACACGCTGCTCGGCAGCGTCCGGGGCGTCAAGAAGGTGCGCGGCGCCGGACCGACCGAGGGCGGCTCCGACCAAGATGCGGAAAGCCACCTGCGCCGGCTCGCGCCGACGCGCGCACGCGCGTTCGGCCGCGCTGTCTCCGCGGAAGATCTCGTCGACCTCTCCGTCGGTTATCCGGGCATCTCGCACGCCGCCACCTGGAACGGCGAGGGGCCACCGGGGTGCGCCTGCGGTGGCAGCGGTCTCCATCTCGCCTTCATCCGCACCGGCACCGCGGGGCCGCGGCCGCCGCTGGCGCCCGAGATCGACTCGCTGTCTGGCTACCTCGACGCACGCCGCGACGCGACGGTGCCGCTCTGCGTCTGCGCCGGAATCGTCACCCGTCCGCGGCTGACGGCGGAGCTCGCCGTCGACCCGCGCCGGGATCCGGCTGTCGTGTCCGCAGCGGTGGCTGCCGCCCTCATCGACCCGGAGGGCGATCTCGGCCCTGACCAGCGTCTGCTCGGGCAACCGCTCGACCGTTCGGACGTCTTCGCCGTCATCCACCGCGTCACCGGCGTCGTCGGCGTCACGAGCCTCGACCTGCCGGGGGCAAGCGGCGAGCTCGGCCGCCGCGGCGCGCTCGCTTATGAGCTGCTCGCGCCGTCGACCGATCCGTCCGTCGCAGGAGCATCCGCGTGAGCACCGTCGCCAACTGGCTGCCACGCGCGCTGCGCGACGCTCCGGCGGACGTCGACGGCGCACCGAGGCTGCTCGACCTGCTGCTCGGAGGTGTCGACGAGCAGCGTGACCTGCTCGCCGCAGACATCGACCGGTTCTGGGACGACCTCTTCATCGAGAGCTGCGCCGACTGGGCCGTGCCGTACATCGGCGCGCTCGTCGGCCTGCCGCCGGACGCCGAACGGCTCGAGGTCGCCTACGCGATCGCGTTGCGGCGGCGGAAGGGAACCCCCGCGGCGCTCGAGGACTTCGCGGAGGTCGTGACCGGCCTCACTGCACGCGTGCTCGAGGGCTGGCAGATCACAACCTGGGCGCAGCGACTCGGCCATCCGCCGCCTCTCCGCATTGCCTCGATGTCGCTGACCGACGGCACGCGCTTCCGGATCGGGACGCCTTTCGACCGCTTGCGCCACAGCTTCACCCCCTCGGGGCCGTACGACCCGCGCGCGGCGACGGCGGTCGTCTGGCCGTGGCACGTCGGCACGTTCCGTGCGGTCGAGGCTGCGCCGCTCGCCGAGCCGCGGCGGTTCGCGCTGCATCCGCTGGCCGCGGAGGCGCCGTTCTATCTCAAGCCGCAAGCCGGGCGGGACGCCGCCGAGCGGGCGAGCGGCGCGCTCCGTGCCCGCACCGGCGACGAGCTCGATGCGCCCGTCCGTGCGACGTACCTCGTCGTCGAGGCGCTCGCCGGCCCCGGGCAGATCACCTACGGCGTCAACTGGACGATCGACGCGGCGCACCCACTCGCCCAGACGCCGGAGCCGCTGCGGCCGCTGCTGCTCGAGCTGACGCTCGACGGCTCGGTGATCCCCTGGTCGAAGCTGCGCTTCGGCAGCCTGCCCCCCGGCGGTCCCGCGCCCGCACCGCCGACCCCGACCCAGGCGCTCGTCGATCTCGCCCGCGGCCAGGTCGAGCTCGGCAGCAGCCTCTCGGGCACGCTGCGCTCGACGTGGCACCGCCCGCTGACGAGCGACCTCGGGCCGCTCGCCAGCGACCTTGACGGCGACCCGTCCGCGCGGGTCGTCGTCGTGGTCGATCCGGCCGCCGTCGCCGGGCCGCTCGTCGCGCACACACTTGCCGATGCGATCGCGAAAGGCGAGGCGGCCTCCACCGGCCTCGACCCCGTGGACTCCGCGCCCGACCATCCGGACGTCGAGATCAGGCTCGCGACGTCGGACCGCCTCGCGGCGCCGCCACAGCAGTCATTCGCCCCGACGCTGCCGCGCTGGCGCATCGTCGCACCGCGCACGCTGACCCCGATCGTCGTCGGCGACCTGAGCCTCGACCTCACAGGTTGCTGCCTCGAGCTCGAGGGCTTCTTCCTCACCGGCAACCTCGTCCTCGGCAAGAGCCTCGACGGGGTGTCGCTCGCGTTCCTGACCATGGACCCGACGGCTCCCAGCACGGTCAGTCTCGCGCACGACGCCTGGGGGACGGAGTTCTCCGCGCGGCGCTCGATCCTCGGCGCGATCCGCGCCGAGCTCGGCGCGCGCCCGCTCGTTCTCGAGGACTCGATCGTCGACGCCTTCGGCGCCCGCCTGCGCACCTGCGGCGGGCCGCCCGGCGGCACGCTGCGCGATGCGGTCGCGGCGCAGGTTCGCTTCGCGCCTGCACTCATCGCGAACGGCGTCACGTTCGCCGGCGCCGTGCGCACGGAGTCGATCGACGCCGCCGACTGCATCTTCAACGATGGCGTCGAGTCCGTTCAGCAGCAGGAGGGCTGCCTGCGCCACTGCTACCTCGGCCCCGATCTCTCGACCCCGCCATCGCGGCCGGTCACCTACCGCTGCGGCCCGTTTCCGGCGCCGACCTTCGCCTCGATCGGCTTCGAGGCAGCCGGCTACTACACGCTCGATCCGGGGCGGGAGCAACCGCTTCTCTCGGCGGCGAGCGACGGCGGCGAGGTTGGCGCCGCGAATTACCTTCGCCGCGGGGCGCGCCTGCAACGGCTGCGCCAGCGCCTGCACGAATTCGTTCCGCTCGGCCTGCGCGCCGGGCTCGCCCTCGCACCCTGGGAGGAATAATGACCGGTGGTTACACACAAGTCCCCCTTCGCCGCGAAGACCGCTGGACCGGCGCGCGCATGCAGCAGGGCCGCGTCCTCCTCGACCACGACTGGAACCTGAATCTCGACGCCTCGGCGAGGGCGAACCAGGAGACTGCGCGCGACGCGATCGGTTGGGCCGGCGTCGTCGCAGGGAGCACCGCGTTCGACATCGGCGTCGCGCCGGGCGGGACGCTCGACCTCACCGTCGGAGCCGGTCGGATGTGGGTGGAAGGGCTCGCCGCGTTCGCGCCGGCGCCGTTCACCTACCTCTCCCAGGAACTGATCGCTGCTCTGCCGGCCACCGGAACGGTCCTCGCCTACCTCGACGTCTTCGAGGAGCATGTGCAGCCGGCGGAGGACCCTGCCGAGCTCGTCGACCCGGCGCTCGGCACCATCGACACCACTGGCCGGACGCGCGTCGGTTACCGCGTGCGCGTCGCACCGACCACCG
>DAIMGZ010000119.1:0-4715 GCA_036723535.1 Gaiellaceae bacterium | reverse complement strand
CGACGGCGTTCGTCGTCAAGCAACGGGTCCCTTCATTCAGAAACGAGGTCTAAAGAGCTCCTGACGAACCGAAGCACGGGCCGTCTGAACGCGCCGTGCGGCGCGCTGCGGCGTCCTCGGTCACGTCCGTAGCCTGCGGCTACGGACGCTCCCTGCGTCCTTCCAGCGCACGCGCCCGTCGCGCCCAGCCGGCGCGTGTTCGCTCCGTCAGAAGCTCAGAGCGTTCGAACGCGACGGCGCCCGCGGCGGCGACCGTCGCGAGGAACAGGCCGCCGGCGATGTCCGTCGGCGCATGGAACCCGGCTAGCTCGAGGAGCACGACGGTGGCCGCAAGCCAGATCCCGAGCAGGGGGCGGAGGCGCGGCCACGCGGCGGCGAGTGCCGCTGCGACGAGCGCGCAGCGGAGGGCGTGACCGCTCGGCCAGGACGCGTCGAAGGCGGCGAGGTGGACGCCGTGCCGGTAGAGATGCGGCCGTGTCAGCGTGTGGCGGAACGTCACCTCGACGGCCGTCGCGAGCAGCCACGCGCCCGTCCAGGCCATGGCCGCTTCGACGCGCCCGCTCCCCCAAAGCCTCCACGCCGCGGTTAGGACGAGGAGTAGCGAGACGACGACCTGGCCCGGCAGCGTCACGACCTGGGCGACGGCGACACCGAGCGGGTGAAAGGAGGCGTGGTACAGCGGGACGACCGACTCGAGCAGCGTCGGCGCCCCGCCCGGCGGTCCGGCGAGCGGCATCGCGTGCTCGGCGGCCCAGCGGTCGAGGCCCGTCACCGCTCCCGAGGCGACGAGGCCGGCGAGCGCCGCGAACGCCGCGGCGGCCGCTGCCGCGACGCTACGCAGCAGGCACCCGCAGCCGGAGCGCCGCCGGCACGATCTCGAATCGCGCCGGCGTCGTGCCGAGCGGCTCGCCGTCGACCTCGAGCGGCAGCGGCTTTGCGGCGTCGATCGCCACGGTCGAAGACCGCAGGAGCTCGACCTTCGGGTGCGAGAGGTATCGGCCGCTGTACAGCTTCGGCGCCGTCGTCGCGAAGTCGAGCTTCGTCACGTCGCCGATCAGCACGACGTCGAAGAGGCCGTCGTCCCGCCGCGCGTCGGGCGCGAGCTTCATGCCGCCGCCGTGGTAGCGGCCGTTCGCGACGATCACGTCGTGTAGCAGGCCCTCCCGCCGGACGCCGCCGTCCAGCTCGACCACGACCCGCGTGTTCCGCCAGGCGAGGAACTCGCGCGTGAGCGCGTAGAAGAACGTGACCCTGCCGCCGAGCGCCTTCGTCATCGCGTTGGCCCGCCGCGCGACGGAGCCGCTCATCCCGGCGGAGCCGACGTTGGCGAAGAAGCGGCTCGTCCCGCTGTCGAGCTCGACCCGGCCGAGGTCGATCGTCCGCGTCGCTCCCTCGAGCGCGACACGCACCGCCTCGTCGAAGCGGTTTGGAATCCCATGCGTGCGGCCGAAGTCCTGGCCCGTGCCGCACGGCAGGACCGCGATCTCGGCACCGGTCCCCGCGACACCGTTCACGACCTCGTTGACCGTGCCGTCGCCGCCGACGACGACGAGCAGCGAGTCCCGAGCCTCGCCCGCCGCCTGCGCGAGGTGTCCTGGGAACTCCGACAGCACCTCCTCGCCGCGCAACCCGAGCTCGGCCGCCCGCCGCCGCAGCTCCGGCCAGCGCTTGCCGGTCGCGCCGTTGCCGGAGGCCGGGTTGACGAGAAAGAGGATCGCGGCAGGCGCGCTAATCGGCGGTGACGGTCATGAGCGCGACGCGGGTCATCCGGTCGACCGCCGCCCGCAGCTCCTCGTCGGTGATCCGCGTGAAGGCGCCTTCGACCACGATGTCCGACACGGTGAGGAGACAGCCGCCGTGGATGTCCGGCACCTTCCCGATCCCGCCGATCGCGGCGACGGTGAAGAGCGCGGCGGCCTCCATCTCGACTGCGAGGACGCCTCGGCTCGACCAGCGCTGGAGCTGGCCCTCGTCCGGGTTGTAGAAGACGTCGCTCGTCGCGATCGGGCCGACGTGCATCGGCTGCCCGAGCTCCTTCGCTGCGTGCACGGCGCCGTGGATGAGCTCCCACGAGGCGGTCGGACAGTGCGGCTCGCCGCCGACGAGGTGCCTCGCAGTCGAGTCGGCCGGGACGGCGGTCAGCGCCACGACCAGATCGCCGAGCGCATGGTGGGGCTGGAGGCCGCCGCACGTGCCGACGCGCATCAGCCGCTTGCACCCGAGCTGGATCAGCTCCTCGAAGACGATCGTCGCGCCCGGGCAGCCCATGCCGGTGCCCTGGACGGAGACGCGCTTCCCTTCCCAAGTGCCGGTGTAGCCGAGCAGGCCGCGCTCCCCGTTCACCTGCGTCGCGTCGGCGAGGTAGGTCTCGGCGATGTACTTCGCGCGCAGCGGGTCGCCGGGAAGGAGGACGGCCTCGGCGTAGTCGCCGGGCTCGGCTCTGAGGTGGATCGGCACGAGGCGACTCTATCCGGGTGAGGTGATCGGGAATGATTCCGGCGTGCGTCAGACGCTGTCGCCGACGCTCGACCAGGTGCTCGCCTTCTGCGCCGAGGAGCCCGTGGAGCGCGTCTTCCTCGAGGACATCGCGCGGCGCGGGCTCGGCCGCTTCTCGGCCGTTGCCGGCTCCGACGGGCGGCTCGAGGCGCTCTGTCACATGGGCGCCAACATCGTCCCCTCCGGCGGCGGCTGCGGGGCCTTTGCCGAGGCGGCGGCCCGGAGCGGTGCCCGAATGATGATCGGTGAGGAGCGCGCCGTCGGCGAGCTGTGGGAGGCGGCGAGGCGGCGGATGCCCCGGCCGCGCGACGATCGTCCGGGACAGCCGGTCTACGCGCTGCGCGAGTCGCCGGCGGCGGGGGAGACGGGACTTCGTGCGGCGCGCCTGACCGACCTCGAGCTGCTCGTGCCCGCCTGTGCCGCGGCGCATCGCGAGGAGATCGGGGTCGATCCGCTCCGGCGCGACGCCGAGGGCTTTCGCTGGCGGACGCGCCAGCAGATCGAGGAGGGCCGCTCGTGGTTGTGGCTCGAGAAAGGGGTGATCCGCTTCAAGGCGGAGGCTTCGGCGTGGACGCCGGCGGCGGTGCAGCTCCAGCAGGTCTGGGTCGACCCGCAGGCACGGCGGGCCGGCTACGCGCGTCGGGCGCTCGCCGACCTCTGCCGGCTTCTGCTCGAGCGGGTCCCGGCCGTCTGCCTCTTCGTCCGGCCCGAGAACGTGCCGGCCCTGCGCTTGTACGACTCGATCGGGATGACCCGCGAGCTCACGTACCGCTCCCTCGTCTTCTGACGCGCTGCGGCACAATCGCTGGATGGAGGAGCCGCGCGACCGCGTCGAGGGCTTCGTCCGGGAGCACGACCTCATCCCGACGGGCGGCGACGTCACCTGCCTCGTCTCGGGCGGCGCCGACTCGACCTGTCTCTGGCAGCTGCTCGGCTCGCTCGGCTATCGCGTCTCGGCGCTCCACGTGAACCACAAGCTGCGCGGCGCCGACTCCGACGAGGACGCCCGTTTCTGCTCCGACGTGCTCGGTGCGGAGGTCGTCGAGCTCGACGGCCGCGGCCTTTCCGAAGCCGCCCTGCGCGAGCAGCGGCGCTCGGTCGCCCGAGACCGGCTGCGCGCGACGGGCCATACCGCCTCGGACCAGGTGGAGACGATCCTCTACCGGCTCGTCTCGCGGGGCACGGCGACCGGGATCGCGCCGCGCAGCGACGACGGAATCGTCCATCCGCTCCTGCCTCTCTGGCGTGAGGAGACGGAGGCGTATTGCCGCGCTGCCGGGCTCGCCTTCCGGGTCGACGCCTCGAACGCCGAGACGAAGCGCGGCCTCATCCGTGACGAGATCCTGCCGCTCCTGCGCCGCCTCCACCCGGCCGCGGACGAGAACCTCCTGCGCGTGCTCGACACCCGCCAGACGCTGCCGCCCGCGCTCGCCGAGCTGCTCGCGGCGCCCGTCGGATCGAAGCGCGTCGACCTCGGCGGCGGGCTCCAGGCCGTGCGCGAGCACGAGCGGCTCTGGCTCGAGCGCAGCCCGGTCGAGCTGGCCGGCGAGATCCGCTGGGGCGACTGGACTATTCGCTCGCAGCTTCAAGGGCTTAGAGTGCGTGGATGGAGGCCCGGCGACCGGTTGGCGGGTAGGAGGCGGAAGATCCAGGACGTGTTCGTCGACGCGAAGGTGCCGCGCTCGGAGCGCGAGGCGTGGCCGCTCGTCGTGCGCGGCGACGAGGTCGTGGCCGTGCCCGGCATCGTCGAGCACCCGGAGGTTGAAGCTGTCCGCGACTGAGCTCGAGCAGGCTGTGAGCGAGGTCCTGATCGAGGAGGACGACCTCCAGCGGCGGATCGCGGAGCTCGGCGCCGAGATCTCCGCCGACTACGAGGGGCGCGACCTGCTCCTCGTCGGCGTCCTCAAGGGGGCGGTCTTCTTCCTCGCCGACCTGATGCGCCACCTGACCGTGCCGTGCGAGATCGACTTCATGGCGATCTCGAGCTACGGCGCCTCGACCGACTCCTCGGGCGTCGTCCGCATCCTCAAGGACCTCGACATCAACATCGAGGGACGGCACGTGCTCGTCGTCGAGGACATCATCGACTCGGGCCTGACGCTCTCGTATCTCATGCGGAACCTCGAGGCTCGCGAGCCGGCGTCGCTCGAGGTCTGCGCGCTCCTGGCGAAGCCGGAGCGGCGCGAGATCGACGTGCCCGTGCGCTACACGGGCTTCGA
>DAIMGZ010000118.1:0-4875 GCA_036723535.1 Gaiellaceae bacterium | reverse complement strand
TGGTTCGTCGGCTCGTCGAGCAGCAGGCAGTTCGCTCCTTCGAGCATCAGGAGGAGCAGCTGCAGCCTCGTCCACTCCCCGCCCGAGAGCGTGTGCAGCGGCCGCCGAACCTGCTCGTAGCCGAACAGGAACTTCATCAGCCGTGAGACGGCCTCGCCCTCCGAGCTGGGCGCCGCCCGCCGCACGAGCTGCAGCGGCGTCGCGCTCGGGTCGTCGGGGCGGCGGTCCTGTGCGAGCCGGCCGAACTTGATCGACGGGCCTGCCTTGCGCTCACCGGCGCCCGGCTCGAGCTCGCCCGCCAGCAACCGAAGCAGCACCGACTTGCCGGCACCGTTGTCGCCGACGATGCCGACGCGCTCACCACGCAGGACGGTCAGGTCGACCCCGTCGAGAATCGCGCGCGAACCGAGCCGGACGCCGACTCCGGCGAGCTCGACCACGCGGTCGCCGCCGCGCCCGTGCGGGCGCAGCTCCAACGCGATCTTCCGGCGCTCGAGCACCGGCCGGTCGACCTTGTCCATCTGGTCGATTTGCCGCTGCTTGTTGCGCGCCTGCTTGATGTGCCGCTCGTCGGCGACGCGATTCGCCCAGTCCTTGAAACGCCGGATCGCCTCCTCGAGGCGGGCGATCTCCTTCTGCTGGGTGACGTACATCTGCTGCTGGCGCTGGAGCTCCAGCTCGCGGGCGACCGTGTAGGCCGAGTAGTTGCCGGGCCACGTGCGGATCCGGCCGCCGGCGAGCTCGGCGATCTGGCTGACCGTCTCGTCGAGCAGGTAGCGGTCGTGGGAGACCGCGACGACCGCACCGTCGAACGAGCGCATCAAGCTCTCCATGCGCTCACGCGCCTCGACGTCGAGGTGGGCTTCCGGCTCGTCGAGCAGCAGCACGTCGGGGTCGAGCAGCAAGCAGGCCGCCAGCCCGACCAGCTTGCGCTGGCCGCCCGACAGCACCCGCGTCGGTTTGGCGAGATCGTCGTCGTCGAGCCCGACGTCCGCGAGCAGGGCGCGGGCACGGCCGTCGAAACCGGGGCCGCCGGCGGCGGTCCAGCGCTCGATCAGCTCCTCCTGGCGCCGCAGCGCCCGGCTCATCCGGTCGAGGTCGCTGCCGAGCTGGCTGATTTGTGTCTCGACGCGCTCGAGATCGGCCTCCAGGTTGTCGAGGTCAGGCCGAGCGGCGCGCAGTGTGTGCAACGCGCCACGCTCATCCCCTTCCAGCTGCTGCGGGAGATAGGCGACGACGAGGCTGCGGCGCTGCGTCAGCTCGCCCGCGTCCGCCGTCTCCTCGCCCGCGAAGATCCGGAGCAGCGTCGACTTGCCGCCGCCGTTCGGCCCGATCACGCCCAGGCGGGCGCCCGGCTCGACGTCGAAGTCGAGCCCGTCGAGAATCAGCCGGGAGCCGAAGCTCTTCGTGATCCCACGTGCCGCGAGCAGCGCCATGCGGCAAACGTAGCGGCGCCCTCCTAAGGAAGGCGAAAAGCGAGCTCGCCGAGCCGGCGGTAGCCGGCGAGCGACGGATGGTCGCCGTCCTCGTTGCACCACTCGTCCTTCATGCGGCCAGGTTGCGCGGGATCCTCGAGCGTGTCGTGGAATGGGAGCAGCGGCACGCCGAGCGAGCGGATGCGGGCGTTCAACTCGCCGATCGCCGTCGCCTGAGCCGGCGTCCCGTTGTTCCACGGCAGGACGTCGCACACCGCGACCTGGAGGCCGAGCGAAAGCCCCCGCTCGATCATCGCCGCGAGCTGCGCCGCGGCGGCCTCGACCGCGCGACCCTGCGCGATGTCGTTGATCCCGCCCTGGACGATCAGCACTTCGGCGCCCGCGGCCGCCGCGTCGAACCGCGCTGCGATCTCGTCGGTTCGCTCGCCCCAGATCCCGAAGTTGCGCAGCTCGAGCTCGGGATGGAGCAAAGCGGCCCAGTGCTCCCACTGTCCTTGCGCGTCGCCCGCCCGGCGCCTGGAGTCCCAGTAGGGCGAGCCTTCGGTGATCGAGTCTCCGAGGCAGGCGACGATCGTCATCGGCCCGCGATCAGAAGAAGAACTGGCGCCAGGCGGTCCACCAGTCGTCCGCGCGGGACGCGATCTGCCGCGAGCTCGTGATCTCGACTCCGGCGCGGTGGCGGTACTTCTCGACGTGGTCCGAGGTGTTGAAGTCGACCAGGATCTCGCACGGCCGTCCGGGCACGTAGGGCTTGACGGCCGACAGGTCCTGGAGCGACGCCCTCGCCGCCTCCTCGATCAACTCGCGCGCGCGTTGCGCCGGGTACTGGCGCGCGCTGAAGCGCCCGAGACCCTTCTTCACGGCCGCCGTCGTGAGCCGGTCGCCGAGCAGCCGCCGGCCCTCGTCGCAGGCGGCCTCGTCGCCCGTGACGAGCACGACCGGGCAGCCCCACGCGCCACAGAGCGCGGCGTTGATCCCCGTCTCGCCGACCTCGACGTCGTTGAAGCGCAGCCGCCACCACGACGAGCCGCTGACCGTATGGGCGAGCACGCCGTCGCGGGTTCCCGCCATCGCATGCATGCCGACGAAGAGCGCCGCGTCGACGCCGTCCTCGAGGTACTCGATGTACTCCGTCCACTCGTTCTGGACGACGAACTCGCAGTCCGAGTCGAGCTCCTCGGGAATCAGCGAGTTGAACGTCCACCCCTCGCCTGCGCCGTGGCAGTCCATCACGACGATCTCCGTCGCACCGGCCGCCTTCGCACCGCGCACGGCCGCGTTGATCTCACCGGTATACAGCCGACGGCCCTCCTCGTACATCGCGTGGCCGCCGGTCACCTGCTGCCACTTGACGATGCCCGCGACGCCCTCCATGTCGCTGATGACGAAGACCTTCATGCTGCCAAGGTTATTGCGCCGACGATCTCGCGGCGGCTGTTCAACACCGGCGTCTCGGCGAGCTCGTCGATCCCGAGCACGAGGGCGAGCGCCGGGCCGATCGCGCGGTAGGCTCCGTCTTCTGCCTTCAACGCGATTCCGCGCCCGTCGTCGTGCGCCGCGCAGAAGAGCCCTTCGGCGCCGCCCTTCGCGATCCAGCCCGGCCGCAACCGCATCAGGTCGGTGTCGACCGCGTCAACCGACGCACCGATGAGCTCGGGCCGCGCCTGCATGGCGGCCCGGATCCGCGGCGGTGTACGCGTCAGGAGCGCCGCGGCGCCGGCGAGCGTCGTCGCAAACGTGGGGACGCCGCAACCGTCGACTGCTGTCTCGCCGCCTCCCAGGAGCTCGGCGATCCGCTGCTGCAGCGGATGGTGAGGCGAGCGGTAGGGATGGAGCGGCCAGCCGTGCGCGCGGCACGCGGCGAGCATTCCCGCGTGCTTGCCGGAGCAGTTGTGGCCGAGCTTTCCGTCCGGCCGGCCTTCCTGAAGGCCGTTCTCGAGGTCGTCGATCGTGGCGCCGGCACGCGCGAGCACCCGGCGAACGGCCTCCAGCTGCCCGGGCTCTGCGTGGTGAGAGGCGCAGGCGATCGCGACCTCGTCGTCGTCGAGGTCGTCGTAGCCCTCGACGAACGGAATTGCCTGGATCGGCTTCGAGGACGAGCGGAGCAGGAACACGAGGTCCTGGTCCCCCCAGCTCTCCCCGTCGGTCGTCGCAACGTGCACGCGGTGCACAGCCTCGACGACGGCCCCACGCCGCACGGTTACCCTGATCGCGTCCACAGCCCGAGGGAGCCTACGTTGCCCGAGTTGCCCGAGGTCGAAGCCTGGCGGCGTCAGCTCGACCCGCTCGTCAAGAAGTTCCCGGTCGAGAAGGCCGGGCCGGCGCACATCGCAACGCTGAAGACGTTCGATCCGCCGCTCCAGTCGCTCGACGGCAAGGGGCTCAAGGGTGTCGAGCGGCGGGCGAAGCGCTTCCTGTTGCCGACGGGCGACGACGAGCTCGTGCTGATGGTGCATCTGATGAGCGCGGGGCGGCTGAAGTACGTCCCCGCGGGCGCGAAGGGCGCGAAGACGCCGATGTTCCGGCTGCGGTTCACCGACGGCGGCGAGCTCCAGCTGACGGAGGCCGGCTCCAAGAAACGGGCGGGTGTCTGGCTGCTGCGGCCTGACGCCGTGCGTGAGGAGCTCGCGTATCTCGGGCCGGAGGCAGACACGCTCTCCACCGAGGACGTCGCACGGATTCTTGCGTCGGACTCGCGCCGCCTGCACTCGCTGCTGCGCGACCAGCGGCTGATCGCGGGCATCGGCCGAGCCTGGGCGAACGAGATCCTCTGGGCGGCGCGCCTCTCGCCGTACCAGCTCTCGACGCAGCTCGACGACGAGCAGACCGAGCGGCTCGCGACGGCGATCCGCGAGGAGCTCGCGCGCGGCCTCGAGCTCCGCCTCGACGGCGCGAAAGACGACGCCGTCTACCGGGTGCACAGAAGGCTCGGCGAGCCCTGCGCCCGTTGTGGAACACCACTCGCGCGCGTCGACTTCGAAGAGCACACGATCTTCTATTGCCCCGAGTGCCAGACCGGCGGGCAGACGCTCAAGGACCGGCGCCTCTCCAGGCTGCTGAAGTGAAGGGTGCGGTCGTCGTGCTTGCTGTCGTCGCACTCGCCGGCTGCGGCGGGCACAAGCCAAGCGCGTACGCGACCGCGAACACCGCCCTCCTCGACGGCATCCCGGTGTACCCGGGTGCCGCCGCGCCGAAGACGACGGCAAGCGGCGCGGGCAACACGGAGTTCGGCGGCCGCGATTGGACGCTGCCGGCGACGGCCCGCGCCACGACCGTGATCGACTGGTACGTGCAGAGGCTTCCGGCGGCGGGCTGGAAGGTGACGGGGCAGAGCTTCGACACGATCCGGGCAACGCGACGCAACGCCACACTCTCGGTCGGCGTGCGCGCCCGCACCCTCGAGGTGATCGCGAACAGTAGGGGCGCATGAACCGGGTTC
>DAIMGZ010000117.1:0-4883 GCA_036723535.1 Gaiellaceae bacterium | reverse complement strand
GTGGTGGCGCGAACGGCTACGAGCTCCGGCTCCACGCCCAGCGCCGCTGCGAGCCGCCGCCGCATCTCATCCCGGTGCGGCGCGAGTCGAGGCTCCTCGCCGACCAGGACGACGTCTGCGTTGGCGAGCCCCCAGCCCTCAGCCCGAACGTGCTCCCAGGCTTGGGCGAGCAGATCGAGCGAGTCGGCGCCCGCAAGCGCGGGATCGCCGGACGGGAAGAGCGCGCCGATGTCCTCGAGCCCGGCGGCCCCGAGGAGCGCGTCGGTCAGAGCGTGTACCAGGACGTCGCCGTCCGAGTGACCTGCGAGCCCGCGCGGGTGGTCGATCCGGACCCCGCCCAGCACGAGCGGCACGCCTTCCTCGAATGCGTGCGCATCGAAGCCGGTACCGACCCGGTACTCAGACATCCGCCAGCACCTCCGGCAGCTCGTCCAGAGAGCCGATGGTTATGACTCCGGCCGGCGACTCGACGTGTGCATGTTTGCCCCGCCGAATGCGGACAGCGTGGAGCCCCGCCGCGAGCGCCGGGAGGACGTCGTTGTCGACGCGGTCGCCGACGTAGAGGATCTCTCCGGCAGGCGCCTCCGCCTCGTCGACGACACGCGCGAAGAAGGCTGCGTCCGGCTTCTCGACGCCCCAGCGCTCCGACGAGCCGACGAAGTCGACGTGTGCGCGGAGGAAATCCTCGTGGACCGCATACATGTTTCCGGCGGCGCCCAGGCGGAGGCCGCGCTCGCGCAACGCCGCGAGGCAGGTCAGCGCGTCGTGATGGAGATCCTGGTCCGCGAACACAAACGAGGTCACGCCCTCCGCCTCCCAGCGCTCGTAGGTGGTCGCCTCGTCCACGAGCGTCTCACCCACGTCGAAGACGACGACGGTCAGCGCCATCCCGCCACCGTCTCGAGATCCGCCTGGGAGGTCACCTTGAGCAGGCGCGGGTCGCCGTCGACCACCTTGACACGACCGCCCGCGGCCTCCACGAGGCCCGCGCAGTCGGTCGACTCGGCGCCGCTCGCCTGGGCGCGACGCAGTGTCTCGGCGACGAACGCTTGCGGTGTCTGCACCGCCCACAGCCCGTCGCGCGTCACCGTCTCCTGTACGCCGCCGTCGGGGCCGACCCGCTTCAGCGTGTCGCCGACGGGCAGGCCGGGCACGGCGCCGTCCCAGCCCTCCGAGAGCGGCGCGAGCACGCGCTCGACCACCTCGTCCGACACGAGCGGCCGCGCCGCGTCGTGCACGAGAACGACGAGCGCGTCGGCCGGCACCTCGGCGAGGCCCGCCCGTACCGAGTCGCTCCTCGTCTCGCCGCCCGCCACGCATGCACGCACCTTGCCGCAGCCCTCCTCCTCCGCGAGCAGGATCGCAGGTTCTTCCCAGCCGGGCGGGGCGACGAGAACGATCGCGTCCACCCAGGGACAGGCCTCCAGCCGGCGCAGCGGCTCGGCAAGGAGCGGCTCGTCTCCGAGGTTCGCGAACGCCTTCGGCCGGTCCAGCCCGAGCCTCTCCCCCCGCCCCGCGGCGACGAGGATTGCCCAGACGGACATGCCGGGGTCTGACCCCGGACTAGACCGTTGCGGCCGCGGCGGCCTTCTTCTTCGCCGCCGGCTTCTTCTTCGGCGGGGTGTCGGAGGCGAGCACCTCGTCGAGCCAGTCGGCGCAGGTCTCCTCGTCCATGCTCTTCGCGTACATCAGCTCCGAGGCGAGGATCTTCTTCGCCTTCACGAACATCTGCTTCTCGCCGGTCGAGAGACCCTTCTCCCGGTCGCGGAGGGCGAGGTTGCGGACGACCTCGGCGAGCTCGAGGATGTCGCCGGTCTTCATCTTGTCGCGGTTGTGCTTGAAGCGCCGGTTCCAGTTCTTCGGCATCTCCGTCGAGACGCCCGTCAGCGCTTTGAGGACGACGCCGACCTCCTTCTCGCCGATCACGCGCCGCAGGCCGACCTTATCGGCATTCTCGGACGGGACCTGCACCGTCATGTCGTTGTGCAGGATCTTGATCGTCAGGTACTCGCGCTGCTGTCCGAGGACCTCGCGCTTCTCCTTCTTGACGACCGTCCCCGCCCCGTGGTGGGGATAGACCACCTTGTCGCCGATGTCGTACAAGCCCGACCTCCCCTGGCTCAAAGCCGCTCTTCCGTCAAGAAAGCCGGCATGCGAATAAGCGCCGGCCACCGGCTGCGAGTGTAGCAGAAACGGCCTGGCTAAGCCAAATCCGAGCGGTCAGAGCCGCAATCCTCAGAGCTGCAGGTAGCGATCCACGAGGTTGTGCTCTTGCAGCCGCCGGAGACCTTCACGGATCTCGCGCGCCCGCACCGTCCCCACTCCCTCCACCGACTCGAGCTCGCGCTGCGACGCCCGGACGACCGCATCCAGGCTCCCGAGGCCCGTGACGACGCGGCGGACGAGCGGCTCGGGGAGGCGCGGAATGTGGGAAAGGATGCGGTAGCCACGCGGAGCGACCGTATGGTCGAGCGGATTGATGCCGCGGTCGTAGCCGAGCGTCTCGGCCAGCCGGCCGAACTCGAGCAGCTCCTGGTACGAGAGCGCCGCGAGCTCGGCGAGAGCCGCCGTCGCCTCGTCTCCGGGACCGAGGACGTGGTAGTCGCGGACGATCGCGTCGCGCTCGCCCGGGACGTCCCCGACGAGCTCCACGAGCTGCAACCGGATCAGGCGGCCCTCGCTGCCGAGCTCGACACAGTCGCGCGTGATCCGCTCCGCCATGCGCGAGGTCATCTCCGCGCGCTGCAGCACGACGAGCACGTCGTCGAGCACGGCCGCGTTCTGGAACTCGAGCGCCGTCAGCCGGGTCAGCACCTGCTCGAGCCGCTGCCGGTACGTGTCGAGCGTGCCGAGCGCCTGGTTCGTCTTCGCGAGGACGTCCGCGACCGGGTCGATCTGGTACCGCGCCGGCCCGACGAAGACCGTAACCGTCTCGCGCTGCTGCGAGACGGAGACGACGAGGGCACCTGTCTGCTTGGCTACGCGCTCGGCGGTGCGGTGACGCGTTCCCGTCTCGTTCGACGGGATCGTCGGGTCGGGCATGAGCTGGACGTTCGCCCACGCGAGCCGTTTGATGGCCTCGTCGACGATGATCGCGCCGTCCATCTTCGCGAGCTCGTACAGGAGCTGCGGCCGGAACGGCGCGTCAAGCCGGATCCCGCCTGAGTAGAGGAACGAGAGCTCGTTCGGGTCGCCGACGACGATGAGCGCCCCCTCGCGGGAGCGGATCACGTCGTCGACGGCCTCGCGGAGCCCTGTGCCCGGCGCGACCTTGGCGATCGCGGCGAGGAGCTCAGGGTCGCGACGCGGGTCGTCCTCGGAGGGGATGCGCGTGAAGCCGAGGTCGCCTAGGCGCTCCGGCTTGCGCTCACTCGTCCCCTTCGGATCGATCGCCATCCAGCCCCGCTCGGATCGCCTGCCGCAGCGTCTCTGCGGCCTCGACCGCGATTCTGCCAGTCGTAGCCGTACCAACCGGCGCTACGACGGCGGAGAGGCCCAGCTTCCCGCACTCCTCCAGCCGGCGCTCGGCCTGCGCCGCCGGGCGAAGGCGGCCCGTGAGGCCGATCTCGCCGAAGGCTGCGATGCCCGCTTTCACCGGCACGCGCCGCGCCGCGGAAGCGATCGCGAGCGCGACGGCAAGGTCAGCGCCGGGCTCGTCGATCCGGACGCCGCCGGCGACGTTGACGAAGACGTCTGCCTGTCCGAGCGCCACGCGTGCGTGGCGTGAGAGCACCGCGACGATCATCGCGAGGCGCTTCGGGTCGATGCCGGTCGCGACGCGGCGGGGCATCGCGAGTTCGCTCTGCGCGACGAGTGCCTGGATCTCGAGCAGGATCGGCCGCGTCCCCTCGAGCGCGCAGGCGACGGCGGCACCGGGCTCGCCCGGAACGGTCCGGCCGAAGACCTCCGACGGGTCGGCGACGCCTGCGAGGCCGGCGCCTGTCATCTCGAACACACCGAGCTCGTTCGTCGAGCCGAAGCGGTTCTTCACGGCCCGCAGGATGCGGTGCGCGTGGTAGCGGTCGCCTTCGAACTGGAGCACGCAGTCGACGAGATGCTCGAGCACGCGCGGGCCTGCGACGGAGCCGTCCTTCGTCACGTGGCCGACGAGGATCGTTGCGACACCGAACTCCTTCGCGACCCGCAGCAGCCGCGATGCAGCTTCGCGCACCTGCCCGACGGAGCCCGGAGCGGACCCGAGCTCCGCCGCGTGGAGCGTCTGCACGGAATCGACGACGCACACGGCCGGCCGCTCGACGCGCAGGGTCTCGCAGACGGTCTCGAGCTCGGTCTCGGCAAGGATCTGGACATTTCCCGGCCCGCCGAGCCGCTCGGCGCGCAGCTTGACCTGAGCCACCGACTCCTCACCCGTCACGAGCAGCGAGGAGCGGGTCTCGCCGATCGCGCGCAACGCCATCAGGAGCAGGGTCGACTTCCCGACGCCCGGTTCGCCGCCGAGCAGCACGAGCGAGGCGGGCACGAGCCCGCCGCCGAGCACCCGGTCGAGCTCCGAGATCCCGGTCGGAATGCGCGCCGCTTCCTCGACCTCCACCTCGACGAGCCGGAGGGGCGTTCGCGCCGCCGCCGTTCCGCGGCCGCCCGCCGCTTCGACGGGCTCCTCGACGAGCGTGCCGAAGGCCGAACAGCCGGGACACTTGCCGAACCAGCGCCCCGCGCTGTAGCCGCACTCCGTGCAGCTGAATTGGACGGCCGCCGTTTTCGCCACGCGTCCACACTACGGCCGCGCTCGGACGCGAACCTCTCACGATCCGCGCAACTTCGTGCCGACTTGCTGCAGCCGCCGGGAGGCACTCTCGACGTTCCGATGCCGACCGCCGTAAGGGCGGCGGCGTAACGCTGCGTTACGACGCCGCCGAACTAGC
>DAIMGZ010000116.1:0-4995 GCA_036723535.1 Gaiellaceae bacterium | reverse complement strand
AGCCGGACGGGATCGTCTCCTCGATCGCGCACCTGCCCGAGTGGCTCGAGGAGCACCTGGCATGAGCGTCCGCGTCGGCACCGACCTCATCGAGATCGAGCGGATCCGGCGGGCGCTCGCGCGCTACGCACGGTTCCGCGAGCGCTGCTTTACCGAGGCGGAGCGTGCCTACTGCGATTCGCGCCCGAATCCGGCGCAGAGCTATGCCGGCCGCTTCGCCGGCAAGGAGGCGGTCGGCAAGGCCCTCGGCTTCGGCGTCGCGCGTGCCTTCGCCTGGCAGGAGGTCGAGATCGCCGGGCGGCCGAAGCCGGCGGTGCGCCTCTCCGGACGCCTCGCCGAGCGAGCCGCAGCGCTCGGCGTCGGATCGATCGACCTCTCGATGACGCACTCGCGCGAGCTCGCGCAGGCCGTCGCGGTCGTCTCCGATGGCTGAGCTCGAGCCGCTCTACACCGCCGACGAGATGCGCGCCGCCGAGGCGGGTCACGACGTCGACGCGATGATGCAGCGCGCGGGAGCGGCCGTCGCAGAGGAGCTCGTGCGGCGCTTCCCCGATGCCCGCAGGATCGCGCTGCATGCGGGCGGCGGAGCGAACGGCGGCGACGGACGCATCGCGGGCGAGACCTTGCGCGCGCAGGGGCGGAAGCTCGTCGACGAGCAGCCGGACGTCGTGATCGACGCTCTCCTCGGTACCGGGCTGAAGGGAGCGCCACGCGAGGAGACGTCGCGTCTCATCGAGGCGATCAACGCAACCGGTGTTCCCGTCCTCGCGGTCGACATCCCGTCCGGCGTGAACGCATCCACCGGCGAGGTCGCAGGCGCGGCCGTGCGCGCCGATGTCACCGTGACGATGCACGGTCCCAAGGTCGGCCTCGCGGTCGCTCCCGGCCGCTTCCACGCCGGCGACGTGCACGTCGCGGACATCGGCCTCGAGCCGGCTGCGACCGAGCACCGGCTCGTGACGCCGGAGATCCTCGCCGAGGTGCCCCGTCGCTCCCCCGGCGACAACAAGTACACGGCAGGTCATGTGCTCGTCGTCGGCGGCTCGAGCGGAATGACCGGGGCCGCGGCGCTCGCCGCCCGGGCCGCCTTCCGCGCCGACGTCGGCTACGTCACGATCGCAGCGCCTGCCGAATCGCTGCCCGTCCTCGAGACACTCGTGCTGGAAGCGGTGAAGCGTCCGCTCGAGCAGGCACTCGAGGTGGCAGCGAAGGCCAAGGCGCTCGCGGTAGGCCCCGGATTGGGACGCGACGAGGAGGCGAAAGCGCTCGTTCGTCGCCTGCTCGCCGAGGTCGAGGTTCCGGCGGTCGTGGACGCCGACGCACTGTTCGAGCTCGAGCCGGCGGAGTGGCCGGCGCCGCGCGTGCTGACGCCGCACGAGGGCGAGCTCGCGCGCCTGCTCGACACCGACTCGAGCGAGGTGGCCGCGCACCGCCTCGCGTCGGTGCAGGAGGCGGCGGAGCGCTTCGGCTGCGTCGTCGTCCTCAAGGGAGAGGACTCGCTCGTCGCGGCGCCCGGCCGCGGCGTGCTCGTCTCAGCTCTCGGCTTGCCGTCGCTCTCGACGGCGGGCACGGGCGACGTCCTCACCGGCATCACCGCCGCCTTCCTCGCGAAGGGGATGGAGCCGCAGCGGGCCGCGGCGGCGGCGTGCGCGGCGCAGCAGCTGGCGTCGCACGAGGCTCGGCAGCGCTACGGCCTCGTGGCGAGCGACGTGGTCGAGGCCCTCCCGCGCGCGCTCGCGCGAGACTAGGCCCGTGCACCGCAGCGAGATCACGATCGACCTCGGCACCATCCGCCACAACGCGCGGCGGCTGCTCGAGGCGCTCGAAGGCAGCCAGCTCTGGGCCGTCGTGAAGGCGAACGGCTACGGCCATGGCGCGAGCGACGTCGCGCGTGCTGCGCTGAGTGCCGGCGCGTCGGCGCTCTGCGTCGCCACGCTCGAGGAGGGACTCGAGCTCCGCGACGGCGCCCCTGAGGCCCGGATCGTCGTCATGACCCCGGCCGAGGAGCCACGCCAGGTGGCTGCCGCCCGCGAGGCGCGGCTCGAGCTCGCCGTCTCCGGCGGCGAGATTCCCGACGACATCCCGGTCCACCTGAAGCTCGACACGGGCATGGGCCGGTGGGGGCTCTCCGAGCTGCCGCAGCCGCCGGCGAACGTCGTGGGGCTGATGAGCCATCTCGCCACTGCCGACTCCGACCCTGCGTTCGCGCTGCGGCAGGTCGAGCGGTTCCGCGAGGCGACGGAGCGGTACTCGCACCTCACGCGCCACCTCGCCAACAGCGCGGCCGCGCTGCGGCTGCCGGACGCGCGTTGCGACGCAGCTCGCTGCGGGATCGCCCTGTACGGCATCTCGCCCTTCGACACGGATCCGGCCGAGGACGGGCTACGGCCGGCGCTCGCGTGGCGGAGCCGGCTCGCCCAGGTGCGCCTCCTCGGGCCGGGCGAGAGCACCGGCTACGGCCGCCGCTTCGTCGCCGAGCAGCCCACGTGGATCGGGATCGTCCCAGTCGGCTACGCCGACGGCTTCCGGCGCGACCTGACCGGCACCGAGGTGCTCGTCCACGGGGAGCCGCGGCGGGCGGTCGGCACAGTCTCGATGGACGCGTTCGCCGTCGAGCTCGACCGGGAGCTACCGGTCGGGACGCCCGTCACGCTCGTCGGCGACGGCGTGCTCATCGAGCGCCACGCCGAGCTCGCGGGCACCATCGGCTACGAGATCGCCTGCGGGATCAACTCCGACCCGGCTCGTGCGCACCGTGTCGTCGCCGACTGACCGCTTCGCGCGGACGGCCGACCGCGTCGCCGCCCACCAGGACGAGCGCGCGGCACGGCTCGCGACACAGGTGCGCGACTTCGTCCAGCCGAGCGGAGACGAACGCGCCCTCGACGTCGGCACCGGCGCCGGCGCGCTGGCGCTCGCCCTCGCACCGCTCGTGCGAGAGGTCGTCGGGCTCGACCCGGTGCCCGAGCTGCTCGCGCTCGCGCGCGAACGGGGCCTGCCGAACACCGAGTTCGTCGACGGCGACGGGACGGCAATGCCCTTCCCGGACGGATCCTTCGACCTGGCCGGCACGCAGCGCACGCTCCACCACGTCGCCCGGCCCGACCGCATCGTCACCGAGCTCGCGCGGGTGACGCGGCCCGGCGGCCAGGTGCTCGTCGTCGACCAGCTCGCGCCCGACGACCCGGCCGAGGCCGCCGCGCTGCACTACTTCGAGACCGAGCGCGATCCCTCCCACGAGCGCCTGCTCACCGACGCGGATCTGCGGAAGCTCTTCGCGGCGAACCGGCTGACTCTCATCCGCGACCGGCGCGAGGAGGAGCACCGGGGGCTCGCCGGGTACCTCGACCTCGCCGGCTGCGGGGGAGACCAACGGGCTCGGGCCGAGGCGCTCGCGGCCGCCGATCCACGCGTTCTCGGCGAGAGCGTCGGCTGGTACCTAGCGGTTTGTGCCGGTGATGCCGCCGTCGAGGTGGGTGAACGCCTCGCGTAGCTGCGCGCGCTCCGTCTCGAGCTCGGTGAAGGAGAGCATCAGGCGCCGGTCGCCCTCGGGCGTCAGCCGCAGGTGGGCGACACGTGCGTCGCGATGCGACTGCTCGCGCTCGATGAGTCCCGCTCCCTCGGCGCGCCGGACGAGCTCGGTGACGGTGCTCTGGGCGAGCTGCAACCGTTTGGCCAGCTCGGTGACGGTCGACTGCTCGCTGCTGTCGGGGGCGCCCTTGATCATCATGAGCAGCGTGTAGCGCTGCGGGGTGAGCCCCGACTGGCGGGCGATCTTCTCGCTCCGCCGCAGGAAGTGCCGCAGGGCGGACCTGAACTCGGCGACGGCGATCACGTCCTGGATCGTCGGCTGGGTCTCGGTGGCCATGCGGCGATTCTAGGGTGCTTTCGGCACGCGGCCAAGAACAGCAGTGAAGACGTTCGGCATGACGTCCTGAAGCGCGCCGAGCGGGCCGTAGTACCACGGGACCGTCGTCTCGCCGCGGCCATCCTCGAGCGAGCGGAGCACGTGCGCGGCCACGTCCCCTGGCCCGATCACGAGCCGCTGGACGCGTCGGGGCAACCAGGACTGCGGGAACCCCTCGGTCTCGGTGAAGCCCGGCTTGACGGTATGGACCCGGATTCCCTCCCCGCGCAGCTCAGCGGCGCTCGTGCGCGAGAACGCGAGCTGGGCGTGCTTCGAGGCGGAGTAGGGACCGCTCGGCGGCCCGGCGACGACACCCGAGACGGAGACGATGTTCACGACGTCCGACGGCGCCGCAGCCCGCAACCCCGGCAGGAAGGCGCGAAGACACCAGACACCGCCGAGGTAGTTGATCCGGATCAGCCGCTCGATCACCTCGGGGTCGCCGTCGAGGAACCGTGTTCGCCCGGGCACGCCGGCGTTGTTCACGAGCACGTCGATCTTCGGGTGGCGCCCGAGGATGCGCTCGGCGACCGCCCCGACAGCCGCTCGGTCGGAGACGTCGCACGGCTCCGCTTCGCCGCCGATCTCTTCCGCGAGCGCCTGCAGGCGATCGGCGCGGCGCGCGAGCAGGATGCAGAGATCGCCGCGGGCAGAGAGCAGGCGGGCGATCTCGGCGCCGATGCCCGAGGAGGCGCCCGTGACGACCGCGACCCGGCCCACGGCGGACAGGCTATCTCTAGGATCGCGGCGATGGCCGGACTGTTCGAGGGGAAGCGCGGGCTCGTCCTCGGCGTCGCCAACCGCCGCTCCATCGCCTGGGCGATCGCCCGCGAGCTCGCGGCGGGAGGCGCGAGCCTTGCCTTCACGTACCAAGGGGAGCGGATCGAGGCGACGGTGCGCGAGCTGGCTGCCTCGGTCGACGCGGCGCACGTGACCGAGTGCGACGTCCGCTCCGACGAGGACGTCTCGCGCGTCTTCGCCGAGGTGGGGGAGGCGTTCGGCGGCGAGCTCGACCTGCTCGTCCACTCAGTGGCTTTCGCAGCCGCCGAGGACCTCGAGGGCCGCTTCACCGACACGCCGCGCGACCG
>DAIMGZ010000115.1:0-5025 GCA_036723535.1 Gaiellaceae bacterium | reverse complement strand
CGCTGAAGGAGGCGACGAGCGAGGCGATCCGCGACTGGATCACGAACGTCGAGACGACGCACTACCTGATCGGCTCCTGCGTCGGGCCCGCGCCGTATCCGGAGCTCGTGGCCGAGCTGCAGTCCGTCATCGGCCGCGAGGCGCGCGAGCAGATCCTCGCCGTCGAGGAGCGCCTGCCCGAGGCGGTCGTCGCTTGCGTGGGCGGCGGCTCGAACGCAATCGGCATCTTTCACGGGTTCATCCAAGACCACCAAGTGCGGCTCGTCGGGGTCGAGGCGGCGGGCGCGGCGTCGCTCGGCAGTGGCCGCCCGGCCGTCCTCCACGGCGCCCGCTCCTCGGTGCTCGCGGACGAGGACGGGCAGATCGTCGACGCACACTCGATCTCGGCCGGCCTCGACTATCCCGGTGTCGGGCCCGAGCACGCTTTTCTCCGCGACACCGGCCGCGCCGAGTACCTCGTCGCGACGGACGAGGAGGCGCTCGCAGCCTTCCAGGACCTCGCGCGCAGCGAGGGCATCCTCCCCGCGCTCGAGCCGGCGCACGCGCTCGCCCGCGCCCGCGACCTCGACGCGGATCTGATCCTCGTCGGCCTCAGCGGCCGTGGCGACAAGGATCTCGCGGAGGTGCTGGAGCGGTTGTGAGCACCTGGGATCCCGAGCGAACCGCGCAGTTCTTCGACGAGTACGGCGAGCGGGAATGGACGCGCTTCGAGGACGGCCGGACGCCGGGGCCGAGCCTCACGACCCACATCCGGATGCTCGAGGGATACGTCCGCCCCGGTGACCGGGTCCTCGACGCCGGCGCCGGCCCCGGCCGCTTCACCCTCGAGCTGCTGCGCCTCGGCGCCCACGTGACCGCGCTCGACATCTCGCCGGGACAGCTCGAGCTGCTGCGGGCGCGCGTCCCCGACGTCGAGGCGGTGGTCGGCGACATCACCGACCTCGCCCGTTTCCCGGACGACGGCTTCGACGTCACGGTCTGCTTCGGCGGGCCCCTCAGCTACGTCCTCGACGGGGCGGAGCAGGCGGTGGCGGAGCTCGCGCGCGTCACGCGGCCCGGAGGGCACGTACTCGTGAGCGTCATGGGGTTCGGCGGAGCGGTGATCCACTTCGCGCCGATCCTCGTCGAGCTCGCCCAGCGCGACGGGCCGGCGAAGTCGCTCGAGGTCGCGCGCACCGGCTTCCTGCCCGAAGGAGACGGCTACGGCCACCTCGCGATGCGCATGTACCTCTGGGAGGAGCTCGAAGCGCTGCTCGATCCTCACGGCGAGGTCGTCGAGGGGGCGGCCGCCGGCGTCCTCCCGCACCTGGTGGTGGAGGAGCCGGAGATCCGCGCGCTGCTCGACGAGTTCGAGGAGCGGCTCGCCTACGACCCCGGCTCGCGCAGCTGCGGCGAGCACATCATCGGCGTCCTGCGCGTCGCTTGAGCAAGAAGCTCGTCATCTACCTGATGGCGGAGCCGGAGACGCCGGAGCTCGCGCGCGCGGCGGTCGAAGGCGGCGCGGACATCATCGAGTTCGGCTTCCCATTCTCGGACCCGCTCGCCGACGGGCCGGTGGTCCGTCGCGCGGCGGAACGCGCGCTGGCGCGTGGGATGCGGACGCGAGCCTGCCTGGACGTGCTCGCGCAGACGCGCGAGCTGCTGCCCGACACGCCGCTGATCCCGATGACGTACTCGTCGCTCCTCGAGGCGTACGGCTGGGACCGGTTCGCGGCCGACGCGGCCGCCGCCGGGGCGACGAGCCTGATCGTGGTGGATCTCCCGGCCGGAGATCGCCCGGAGCTGCGCCGGATCCAGCTCGTCGCACCGACGTCCACCGACGAGCGGATTCGCCTCGCGGGCGAGCAGACCGACGGCTGGCTCTACCTCGTCACCGTCGCCGGCACGACCGGCGCTCGCAACGAGCTCTCCCCCGCGCTCGCGGGCCTCGTCGAGCGGACCCGCCGTGCGACGGACGTGCCCCTGTACGCCGGGTTCGGGATCTCGACGCCCGAGCACGCCCGAGCCGCCGCCGAGCTCGCCGACGGCGTCGTCGTCGGCTCGCGTGCGCTCGAGGCTGCGGAGCAGGGAGCCGACGCGCTGAGCTCGTTCGTCGCTTCCCTGCGCTCGGCGCTCGAGACTTAACGGACTCTCACGCCCCGCTCAGGTCCTTCTCACCTCCGGCGGCGAAGATCTCCCGCGGAAGCCCTCCTTCCTCACGAGAGCGCCAGCTTGGGCCCGGCGCCGGCCACCTCCCCCTCAACGGCCGGCGTCGGGCTCGGTGCGTTGACCGACGCCGCCCGCACCGGCAGGTGGAGCCTGAACGCCGTTCCGCGCAGCAGGGGCCGGACGGAGCAGCGGCCGCCGTGCGCGCGTGCGACGGCGGCAACGATCGCGAGGCCCAGCCCGGCACCGCCCCGTTCCCGGGTGCGCGCGCCGTCCGCCCGCGCCCAGCGGTCGAAGATGTGCGGCAGCGCCTCAGGCGGAACGCCGGTGCCCGAGTCGGAGACCTCGATCACGACTCCGCCTGTGCCGTCAGCGCGCGCGGCCAGCTCCACGGCGTCACCGGGATCCGTGTACTTGACCGCGTTCTCGAGCAGCGCGTCCAGGGCATTTCGCAGCCCGCCGGGATCCGCGACCAGCCGCCCGGCGACATCGACGTCGAGCCGCCAGGCGCGCGGCGCGACCTCCGACCAACGGATGAAGAGGTCGGAGAGGAAGGCCTCCAGGTCGATCTCCTCGAAGGCAACGCCCTGCTGCTCGGACTTGGCGAGCAGCAGGAGACGCTCGATGATGCGCTCCATCCGGGCGAGCTCGTCGAGCGCCACCTCGAGCTCCGGCGCTTCCGGCTGCTCGCGCCGCAGCAGCTCGAGATGCCCGCGCGCGATCGTGACGGGCGTCCGCAGCTCGTGCGATGCGTCGTGGAGGAAGCGCTCCTGCCTCTCGAGGAGCGAGGCTCGCATCTCCGCGACACCTTGCACCTCCGCGAGCGCAGCCTGCCGGCGCTGGGCGTGCCAGACCATCGCGAGGAACATGGCCGACATGAGCGGCACCTCGAACAGCTCTCCCCACAGCTGAACGCCGTTGTAGGCGTCGGAGAGGATGCTCGCGCCGGTCGCCAGGATCACGACGGTGAGGACCGACCACATCGTTCGCGTGGACCAGGTGCGGACGCCGTAGACGAACGTGAGGCTGATCCAGACGAAGTGGAAGGGAATCGTCTCCCAGGTCGGCCACGCCACCATCGCGACCCAGTTCGCGGCCGCGAAGACGGCCCACGAGGCCTCGAGGGGGTTACGCCGTAGCCAGGCGATAGCCCGCATTTCGCACCGTCTCGATTGCCGCGTCCGGACCCAGCTTCTGCCGCAGCCTGCGCACGGAGACCTCGACGACATTCGAGCCCGGGTCGAAGTCGTAGCCCCACACCTCGGCGAGCAGACGCTCCCGGCTCACGACCTCGCCCGCATGCACGAGCAGGTGGTGGAGCAGCCGGAACTCGCGGTCCGAGAGATCCGCAGTCCGGTCGCCGACTCCCGCCTGCCTGCGCGCGACGTCGAGGACAACGTTGCCGCCGCGCAGGACGTGCTCGTCGCCGAACGCGCCTACGCCGCGCAGTCGGACCCGGATCCGCGCGAGCAGCTCATCGAGCGAGAACGGCTTCACCACGTAGTCCGTGGCGCCGAGCTCGAAGCCTCGCAGCTTCGTCTGCACGTCGCCACGCGCGGAGAGGATCACGACCGGCAGCTCCGGCTTCGCGCGCTGGAGCTCGCGCAGGACCTGGAGCCCGTTCAGCCCGGGCAGCAACAGGTCGAGGACGACGAGATCCCAGCGCGCCTTCGTCGCCAGGTCGAGCCCCTGGCGTCCATCGCCCGCCGCCACGACGGTGTACCCCTCGGCCTCGAGGCCGCGGGCAAGGAACGCCTGGATTCGGGCCTCGTCCTCGATGACCAGGATGCGCATCGGTCTCCGACCGGAATCTACACCGTCGGTGATCCGGGCGAAGAGCTGCGCTCTCCGCCCGGGACGGCCCTGGCGCCGGTGAAGGTTCGAAACCTCCCAACCAGAGTGCTGCCCAAGGCCGGAGGCTAAGAACTGATTTCTGAATGAAGGGACCCGCTCTCTGACGACGAAGGGCGTCGGCATCCGTCGTCAAGCTGAGAGGGGTGCCGATGGCCACTGCACCGTGGATCGTTTCCGACGAGCTGTGGGAGATCGTCGAGCCGCTGCTTCCGAAGAAGGAGCGGCGCTTCCGCTATCCGGGTCGCAAGCGCCTGCCCGACCGGCAGGCACTGCAGGGGATCCTGTTCGTCCTGCACACGGGGATCGCCTGGACGCACCTGCCGCGCGAGCTCGGCTTCGGAAGTGGGGTCACCTGCTGGCGGCGTCTGGACGAGTGGCAGCGGGCGGGCGTCTGGGAGCGCTTGCACGCGGAGCTGCTCGCCAGGCTGCGAGCGGCAGGTGAGATCGAGTGGTCGCGGGCGGTTGTCGACTCAAGCCACGTGCAGGCGAAAAAGGGGGCTCCGCGACGGGCCCGAGCCCGGTTGATAGAGCCAGAAACGGGTCGAAGCATCACCTCCTCGTGGACGCGAGCGGCATCCCGCTCGCTTGGACGGTCACGGGCGGCAACCGCAACGACGTCACCCAGCTGATCCCGCTGCTCGAGGCGGTGCCGGCCGTTGCCGGCGTGCGTGGCCGTCCCCGGCGCAAGCCTGTGAGCCTCGTCGCCGATCGTGGCTACGACCACGACAAGTACCGCCGTCTCCTCCGCGAGCGCGGGATCCGACCACTCATCGCTCGCCGCGAGACCGAGCACGGCCCCGGACTTGGCCGCGTGCGCTGGGTGGTCGAGCGCACCTTCGCTCATCTCCACAACTTCAAGCGTCTGCTCGTTCGCTTCGAGCGCCGCGGCGAGATGCACGCGGCGCTGCTCGCGCTCGGCTGCTGCCTCGTCTGCTTCCGCCGACTCAGGAGCTCAATCTGAAATCAGTTCTAAGCCTCCGCGCAGCGGGGCTTAGGGCCTATCCCGGAAGGTCCGGCAGGGACCCG
>DAIMGZ010000114.1:0-5042 GCA_036723535.1 Gaiellaceae bacterium | reverse complement strand
TGAAGCGCGTGCTCGGCGTGCGGCGGCCGTCGCTGCACGTTCCCTTCGGCGCGATGCGCGTCCAGGCGGCGCTGACCGAGCGGCTCCCCGGCGCGCCGGTGACGCGCGACCAGCTCACGATGCTCGAGCTCGGCGACAACGTCGTCACCGACCCGAGCGCGGTCGACACGTTCAAGCTTCCGCTCGTCCCGCTGGACGAGCAGCTGCGGCGCGCGACGTGACACGCGGCGTCGTCTATGCGGAGCCGGACGCGCAGCCGGCGGTCGAGGAGCTGACCGTCGAGCCGCCCGGGCCGCGCGAGGTGCTCATCCGCGTCCTCGCCTGCGGGCTCTGCCACTCCGACCTCCACGTCGTCGAGACGAAGGGCTGGGGAATGCGGTTCCCGATCCTGCTCGGCCACGAGGGCGCGGGCGTCGTCGAGGAGGTCGGGAGCGAGGTGACCTTGGTCGCGCCCGGCGACCGCGTCGTCGCCGCCTGGCGGGCGCCGTGCGGCGAGTGCCCGCAGTGCGGCCGCGGCGATCCGCGCCGCTGTTCGTCCCAGCTCCGCGCGAAGCGGCGGCTGCACCGGGCCGTCGACGACGCGCTGCTGACTCCCGTGCTTCGCTGCGGGACGTTCGCCGACCACGCCGTCGTGCACGAGGCGTGCGCGGTGAAGGTGCCGGAGGAGCTGCCGATGGAGCAGGCCGCGCTCCTCGCGTGCGGCTTCTCGACCGGCGCCGGCGCCGCGCTTTGGTCGACGCCGGTGCGCGAGGGTTCGTCTGTCGCCGTGATCGGGTGCGGCGGCGTCGGCCTCGCAGTCGTGCAGGGAGCGAGGCTCGCGGGCGCGCAACAGATCGTCGCGATCGACGTCGCCCGCGAGAAGCTCGCGCTCGCGCGGTATCTCGGCGCCACGGACGTCGTCGACGGTTCGGTCGAAGATCCCGTGGACGCGGTGCGCGAGCTGACCGGCGGTGGCGGCGTCGAGTTCGCCTTCTCGGCGATCGGTGCGTCGAGCGGGCTCGCGCAGGCGATCCGGATGTGCGCCTACGCAGGGACAGCGACGCTCGTCGGCTTGCCGCTGCCGGGCGCCAAGCTCGACGTCGACCTCGCGGCGGACGTGTTCGGCTCGAAGGTCACGATCGCGGTCACACACGGCGGCGACACGATCCCGCAGCAGGACTTCCCCTTCCTCGCGCGCGCCGCGCTCGACGGGCGGCTCGACCTCGCCCGCTTCGTAACGAGCACGATCTCGCTCGACGAGGTACCGGAGCGCCTCGGCCGGATCGGACAAGACGGCGAGATCCGGACGGTCGCGCTGCTGTGACGAAGCGGGCCGCCGGCGGCGTATTGACGTCGGTGCCGAGGAAACCCGTCCTCCTCCCGCTTCTTGTCGCCGCCGGGCTGAGCGCGTGCGGCGGCTCGCACGTTGCTCCCCGAGCCGCCGCCACGCAGGCAGCTCCGCCGACCCGCTGGGTCGGGACGCACGGGATCGAGGTCGCGGTGCCGAGGAGCTGGCCGGACAACCGCGGAACCTGCGGCACCCCGCAGGCGAACACCGTGCTCTGGAACGAGGACGGCATCCTCGACTGCCTCGTCATTCAGCCGCTCGGCCTGAGCGCGGTCGAGTTCGGCGGGGTCGTGCCGAGGCCGACCAGCTGGTATAGGCGGCACACCACACTCGTCACGATCGACGGCGTACGGGCCCGTCGCTGGTTCGCCGGCACGGTGCGCGGCAGCCGGGAAGTGCAGCTCGTCTTCCCTCGGCGTGACATCGCCGTGACCGTTCTCAGCCCGCACCGTTCGCTGCTCCGTCGGATCGTCGCGTCCATACGCCTGGTCCGGGTGGACAAGAACGGCTGCCCGACCCGTCCCGCCGGCGATTACCGGCTCGGCTCACGGCCGAGCACGCCCCCGCCTTTCGTGCCGAAGGGAGCGGTGCATGTGGTCGCATGCTCCTACCAAGGCCACTGGCTCGACCGCTCGAACATGCTCGGGCCGCGCGCCGCGGAGCGCCTCGCCCGCGCCCTCGACGCGGCGCCGGGCGGCCTCTCCCGCGCACCGCGGAGCTCCTACCTGCCGTCCGTCTGCGCGGCGACCTGGCGCGGATCGGTCATCGTGGCCCGCTTCAAGTACCGCGGCAGTCGCCCGCCGGTCACGGTGACGGCCCACATCGACGGCTGCTCGCGGCTCGGCGCGAGCAACGGCCGCTAGGCCGTGCGGATCACGCCGCGGTATGTCATGAGGCTCGTGGATGACGCGCGCTACAGCGGCGACTTCCCTGATCCGCGCTCGGTGCGGTAGGGCCTAGTCCGACTGCTTCCCGAACGCGGCGCGGCGGGGGAGGTCGACCTCCTCGTTCACGAGGTGGCCGTCACGTTCGACGTAGCCGCCCTTGCCGCCGATCGCGAGCACGACCGCTTCCTCGTCGAACGGATTCGAGACCTTGCGCGGCGTCGTCGACTCCACATGGAAGAGGCCGCCCTCACCGACGACGCGGGTCTCGCCCTCGACCTTGACCTCTACCCGGCCGCGGTGGACGAAGTAGAGCTCGTCCTGCGTGTCGTGCCAGTGGAGGAAGCCGTCGTGGCCCGGCGGCATCACGATCGCGTTGATCCCGAAGGCAGTCACGCCGAGCACCTGCCGGATCTTGCGGAAGCCCGGCCCGCCGCCGAGCTCGTCGAGCGACGAGAACGCGTGACTCACGAGCTGCAGGCTTCCGAGGTGTGCTGGAGCGGCAGCTTCCCGAGCAGCTCGGCGAGCGACGCGCGCTCGGCCGGCTCGAAGTTCGCCACGAAGAGCTCCTCGACGTCGGCGAGGTGCGACTCGCTCGCCTCTTCGCACTTGCGGACGCCGCGCGCAGTCAGCACCGCATAGGTCACGCGCGCGTCGCTCGCGCAGCGCTCCTTCTTGACGAGCCCACAAGCTTCGAGGCCGTCGAGCAGCCGCGTGATCCCGGATGCCGTGAGGAGCACCTGGCGCGCGAGGTCGATCCTGCGGAGCTTTCGGTCGGGCGCGTGGTAGAGCTGAATCAGCACGTCGTAGTCGCTCAGCGTCAGGTCGTGCTGCGCCTCCAACCGCACCGACAGCTCGCGCGTGATGGCCGCGTGCGCGCGCAGGAACCGGGTCCACGCCTGAAGTCCCGGTTTGGAAAGTTGTTGTGTGGTCAATACTTGACTAGACAATGTTCTCTCGCTATGATCCTTGCGATCTCAAGCATAGCTCAAATCTTCCATAGGAGGAAATGTCTCAGATGAGCACCCTGGAATCCACTACTCTCGCGCCGGCCGGCACCACATGGGTTGCCGATCCCGTCCACTCGGACGTCGCGTTCGAGATCGAGTACTCCGGCGTCAGCACCTTCCGCGGCAGCTTCCGCGACTTCGGTGCCACGCTCGAGGGCTCGACCCTCGACGGCGCGGCACGCGTCGCGAGCGTCGACGTGAAGGACGAGCAGCTCTCCGGCCATCTCCAGTCGCCGGACTTCTTCGATGCCGAGCGGTACCCGGAGATCACGTTCCGGGCCGACGGGCTCGGGCTGGCCGACGACGGTGTCGTCACCGGCTCCGGCGAGCTGACCATCAAGGGCGTCACCAAGCCCATCGAGCTGAAGGGCCGCCTCTCGGCCGCGCCGAGCGTCGACCCGTTCGGCCGCGAGAAGCTCGGGCTCTCGCTCGAGACCGCGATCGACCGCAACGTGTTCGGCATCTCGTGGAACGCGCCGAACCAGAGCGGCGGCAACTACCTCGGCGACGAGGTCACGCTGAAGGCCGACCTGACCTTCGTGAGGCAGGAGAGCTAACGATGCGCATCCTCGCCGTCTCCGGCAGCCTGCGGGAAGGCTCGTTCAACACGAGCCTCCTGCGGGCTGCGGTCGAAGCCGCGCCCGAGGGCGTCGAGCTCGAGCTCTGGGAGGGAATAGGCGAGCTGCCGCTCTACGACGAGGACCTCGAAGCCGACGGCGTGCCCGAGTCGGTGCGCCGCCTGCGCGAGGACTGGGCGGCCGCCGATGCGATCCTATTCGCGACGCCCGAGTACAACGGCTCCGTCCCCGCCGGGCTGAAGAACGCGGTCGACTGGGCCTCTCGGCCCCTGCTCGAGGCCGCGCTGCACAACAAGCCGGTCGCCGTGGTCGGTGCGAGCACGGGCCAGTTCGGCGCCCTCTGGGCCCAGCAGGACTTGAAGCGGATCCTCGGCATCGCCGGCGCCCGCGTCATCGGAACGGAAATCCCGGTCGGCCGCGCACAAGAGCGGTTCGACGCCGAGGGCCGGCTCCTCGACGGAGAGATCTTCGAACAGCTCCGGCTGCACCTGACCACCCTCGCGTCGGAAGCCGTTGCGGCTCCCGACCGAGTCGCTGCCTGAGCTGAGCAAGAAAAGAGGGGGCCGCCTAAGCGGCCCCCTCTCCAGTCACCAGCGCGTAGTGGCAGAGGCGCTTCCTGCTCCGACCCCGCTATCGAGGCCGGGCGGCGCGGAACGCGGTGTCCCCCACGCTGGCTAGGCGGTTCCCCGTAGGTCCCGGGGACGGCACCTCTACCCGCTGGTACCTCCACTGCCCGTACTGTCTGAAATCACTGCCGGACCACCTCCTTTCCGCGGTACCCGCACCATACCGAAGCCGGCAGCTAGCGCAAGACGACGCTGGCGCGAAACTATCGTTGAGCTCGTGCGTGCCGAGCTGACGATCGAGATCGCGCAGACGCCGGAGGACATCTTCGCCTACCTCACCGACGTCTCGAACCTGCCGGCGTGGCAGGCGGGCGTCAAGAGCGCGACAGTGCACGACGGCCGGATCGAGGAGTCGCGCACGCTCTTCGGGCGAGAGCTCCACACGACGCTCGAGATCGTCGAGCAGGAAAAGCCGCGGCTCTTCACGTTGCGCGCGCTGAACGGCCCATTGCGGTTCACCGTGCGGCACGAGCTCGAGCCAACGGACGGCGGGACGCGGCTTGCGGTCACCGCCGATGGCGACGTTCCCGGCTTCGCCGCGGGGCTCCTCGCGCGGCGCGCCGAGAAGCAGTTCCGCAAGGACTTCGAGCGGCTGAAGCAGATCCTCGAGAGCTAGA
>DAIMGZ010000113.1:0-5090 GCA_036723535.1 Gaiellaceae bacterium | reverse complement strand
GGTCTCGGGGTGTGGCGCAGCCTGGTAGCGCGCTCCGTTCGGGTCGGAGAGGTCCCCAGTTCGAATCTGGGCACCCCGACTGCTCGGGCGAAGAGCTTCGCTCTTCGCCCGGTGGTGAAGGAACTGCGCCAACGGGAGAGCGCGGTCTCCCGTTGGCTCCGTGCTGAAGGCACATAGGGGCTGACGCTGGTTCAGACCGCGCTTCCGTCGCGAGCGCGCAGGCCCTACGGGCGTGCACGCTCGCTGGTTCGGCGGGAGACCGCGCTCTCCCGCCGGCGCCGTTCGTGTATCTCGGGTGAAGAGCGCAGCTCTTCACCCGAAACTGTGGCGGAGCCAGCGGAGCCGCTCATCGAGCACCGGCCCGAGCTCCGGCCGGCGTGGCAGCGCGACCATGAAGGACGCGTAGATCCACGCGGCATACACGGGGAGGCACTCCTGCAGCAGATCGGCGTCGTGGTCGCCATAGGCCTCGAGCGCGATGCGGGACGCGTCGTCGTCGCGCACCTCGTCGGAGAGCACGAGAGCCGCGAGGTCGAACTCACGCGGGCCGCGGCACGCCGTCTCGAAGTCGTGCCAGAGCGGGCCGGGCAGGCAGTTTGCGAGATGCGCGTCGCCGTGGATTGCCTGGACGACGCCGCCCGGCTGCCGCAGGCCGAACTCGCGGAGAAGGTCGACGTCCGCGGACGGCTCGAGGCGGTCGGTGATCCCGACGAGATCGTCGGTGTGCAGGAACGGGAGCTCGTCCTCGTAGTCGGCCAGAGCGTCGTGGATGGCGCGGAGGGCGAGACCGGCCGCCACCGGCTCCACCTCGCGCCGCGCAGCCACGTACTGCCAGAACGCCACGACGTGGCCGCCATGCCGGTGCGGGCCCGGGTCGAGCAGGTCGGAGGGCGGCACGACCGGCGCGCCCGCCCGAACCGCGTGCGACGCGACGGCCAGCTCTCGTATCACGTCGTCCTCCGGCGGCCCTTCCGGATATGGCAGCCCATTCGACACACGCGCGACGAGCGGCAGCGGCCGCAAATGAACGAGGACGTGCCACGCGTCGCGGAGGACTATCGGGTCGTCGCTGATCAGCCCATGCTCTGCCGCCACCGCGACGGCCGCCTTGACCGCGCTCTCACTCATCCGAATCCGTACGTCCCCGCGAAGCGCTCTGCGAGAACACGGACGAGCAGCGCAACCGGAAGGCCGACGACGTTGAGGTAGTCGCCCTCGATGCGCTCGACGAGTGCCGCGCCCCGGCCCTGGATCGCGTAGCCGCCAGCGCGCCCCTCCCACTCGCCGCTCGCCACGTACCACGCCGTCTCGCGCGGCGTCAGCTCGCGAAAGGAGACGCGCGTCACCGCGCGGTGCACCTCCTCCCACGTGGGCGTGATCAGCGCCAGGCCGGAGACGACGTCGTGCGTCCGGCCGGCCAGGCTCTCCAGCATCTCCTCGGCCTCCTCCGGTCCGGCCGGCTTGCCGTAGACGCGGCCGGCGCAGACGACCTCGGTGTCGCACCCGAGCACGGGGCGGCCGTCTGCCTCGGCGAGCACCGACCGCGCCTTGCCGACCGCGTGCGCGACCGGGTCGTCCTCCGTCTCCGCGTATCGCGGCGGGACGACGTCGAACGGGATCCGGAGCTGCTCGAGGATCTCGCGCCGTCGCGGCGACGTCGAAGCTAGGAGGAGGGGCGGTGCAGGCGCGCTCGCCATATCTCTTCCGCCGGCCACTGCCGCGCCCACTCGGCGCTCACATAGTCGTAGCGCTGGTGCGTCTCGGCGTTGGCCGGCGCCTGGATCTCGATCAGGTCGAGGATCTCGAAGCCGTTCGCGCGCAGCAGCCGGATCCAGTCGCCGTGCGCGAGCTGGTACTCGACGCCCTCCTCCGGCCATTCGAATCGGAACATTCCGAACTGCGGCCGCTGCAAGGTCTCGGAGGCGGGCAGGTCCTCGTCCGGCGAGCAGAGGATCACGAGCGTCGAGTTGCGCAGGAAGACAAGCTCGCCACCGGGGCGCAGGAGCCGCGCCGCCTCGGGGATCCACTTGTACGGATCGGCCCAGATCGAGGCGCCGTACTCCGAGACGACGAGGTCGAAGGAATCGTCCGGCAGCGGCACGTCCTCGCCGAACGCCTCGACGAGCTCGATCCCGAGACCGAACTTCTCGTTGCAGCGGCGCGCCGTCTCGAGCTGAGCGGGAGTCGGATCGACGCCGACGACGCGTGCCGCGCCGCGCTGCTTCAGCCAGGCAGAGACGTAGGCGGTGCCGCAGCCGAGCTCGACGACGTCCTTGCCCGCGACGTCCGGCAGCGCGTTGAGCTCGGACTCCGGCACGTGCCAGACGCCCCAGTTGATCTCGTCCTGCCACGCCTGCTCGGCGCGCGCGTCGGTGTGTTCCGCGTTCTTGCGCGTCCAGGCCTCGATGTTCGGATTGGTCATCCGAACCAGAGCGCAATCTCGCGCTCCGCCGACTCCGAAGAGTCGGAGCCGTGCACGAGGTTGTCGGGCATCGAGGAGGCGAGATCGCCCCGGATCGTCCCGGGCGCAGCCTTCGCCGGATCTGTGGCGCCGATCGTCGCCCGCAGCGTCGCAATCGCGCCCTCGCCCTCCACTACGAGCGCCCAGGTCGGGCCGGAGGTGATGAACTCGACGAGCTCGCCGAAGAACGGCTTCTCGCGATGCTCGGCGTAGTGCTCCTCCCCGAGCTCGCGACTGGCAGTGACGAGCTTCGCCTCACGAATCTCGAACCCGCGCGCCTCGATCCGCCCGAGGATCTCGCCGGCGATCCGGCGGTGCACGGCGTCCGGCTTGATGAGGATGAGGCTGCGCTCTACGGCCACGGGTCAGCTGATCCGTCTGCCCGCTCGCCGCGTCCCGAGCGCCGGTGGCGTTCCCGGCTCCGCGGGCTCGACAGGCATCTCGCAATACGGGCAGATCTGCCAGATCGGCTCGAGCGGGGCGCCACAGCTCGCGCACGCTTGCTTGAGCTTCGTCGTGCAGACGGGGCAGACGAGGTAGCCAGAGTCGACCTCGGCGTGGCAGACCGGGCAGCGCTGGTCGGACGCCGATATGCGCTCTTCGATCGCCTTGATCTCGAGCTCCCGCTCCCGCACGTCCTCGAGGTACTCCGGTGGGCGGAAGAGCATGTAGATGAAAGGCCCGACAAACGGGATGACGAGCGCGACGAGCACCGAGAGCCCGATGAACAACGGGTCCTCCATCCGCCTCCGAGCATCCTTGTACGTCCAGTAGCCGAGGCAGAGCCAGAGCACGAAGGCGAAGAAGGCCAGGCCGTTGAGGATGGCGTGCGCGGCGCCCGAGTTCAGGAAGCTCGCGATAGTCATTCCCGCTCCCGGCACCGGCAAAGCCGGTGCCTCCGCTCCTTGATGAGCTCCGTCGAGCCTACGCTCATAGGAGCATCCTGCCGATTATCCAGCCGGCAGCAAAGGCGGTACCGACCGCGCCGACGAGGACGATGAACGCGAGCGCGAAGATCGAGAGCTTCTGGTGCCGGTTTTCTGGGGGGTTATGGGTCGCGGTGCTCGCCACTGAGCTCCGCGAGAAGGTACAGGGAGCCCGTGACGAGCACAGCCCCCTCGGGGCCTGCGAGCTCGAGCGCGCGGGCGCGAGCGGCCTCCGGCTCGGACACCGCCTCAACCCGCTCGAAGTGCGCCGAAGCCAGCGCCGCAAGCTCGGCGGAGGGAAGCGTGCGGCCGTTTCGGCTCTCCGTCGCGACGAGCGTGGGGCCGAGGACCGACAGCGCCTCGAGCATCATCCCGGGCCGCTTGTCGCGGAGGATCGAACAGACGACGGTCCAGGCTCCGAACGGCGCCGACGGGAGCCGGGGCAGCAGCCAGCCGATCCCCGCGAGGTTGTGGGCGCCGTCCCAGACCTCGAGCGGACTCTCACCGCGCTGCTCGAGCCGTCCCGGCAATGCGACGGCGTCGGCGGCGTGCGGGTCGACGGGCCGTCCGAGGAACGACTCCGCAGCCGCGACCGCAAGGGCGAGGTTGCTACGCCCGGTGACGACCACCGCAGCGGCGCCGTTCTCCTCTGCGAGCTCGCGCCACTCCGGTTCCGAGAGCACGACAGTGCAGCCCGGCTGGACGACTGCGAGCTTCTCGCCGGCGATCGCCTCGCGCGTGTCGCCGAGCACGTCCATGTGGTCGAGCGCGACGTTCGTGAGGACGGCGACGCACGTGCGGAGGACGTTCGTCGCGTCGTGACGGCCGCCGAGCCCGGCCTCGACGACAGCGACGTCGACGCCCGCCTCGGCGAAGGCGAGCAACGCCGCCGCCGTCAGCGCCTCGAACTGGGTGGCCGAAAGGGACTCGGCCCGGGGTCTGACCCCGGTCAGGGCCTTTTCGAGGTCGGATTCGGCTCCGTTGAGCCGAATCCGCTCGCTCCACCGAACGACGTGAGGGGAGAGATACGCGCCCACGGAGAGGCCCGCGTCGAGCAGGAGCACCTCCGTCAGCCGCGTCGTCGTCGACTTCCCGTTCGTCCCGACGACGTGAATCGCGGGGAAACGCTCCTGGGGATCGCCGAGCTCGTGCAGCAGCGCGCGCATCCGCTCCGTCCCGAAGCCGTCCGCCGGCCACGGGCTGAGCGACTCAACCCAGCGCGTCGCGCTCAGCAAGATATTGCGCGAGCTTCTCGCGCTCGGCGGCCACCGCTTCGGGCGCGGCATTGGTCACGAACTTCTCGTTCGCGAGCATCCGCTCGGCCCGGTCGATCTCCTTCTGAACCCGGGCGCGCTCGGCCTCGATGTCTCCGTCGCCGTCCTCGATCGGACGCACGACCGCCGAGAAGATCCGCTGCGCGTCCCCCGTCAGCTCGGTGCGGACGCGACTTCGCCGATAGATGCGCGCAGCCGTCTGCGCTGCGTCGATCGGCTGGAAGTCACCCTCGTGACTCTCGGCCTGGGGCCACGGCGCGACGATCAACCGCGTCTCGCGAGCCGGCAGGTTCGTCCAGATCTCCTCCGTCACGTGCGGCATCACCGGATGGAGGAGCTTGAGCAGCCGCTCGAGGGCCGCGAACGCCGTCGCACGCACGTCCTCCTCGCCGAGCCGCGGCTTGATCGACTCGAGGTACCAGTCGCAGA
>DAIMGZ010000112.1:0-5135 GCA_036723535.1 Gaiellaceae bacterium | reverse complement strand
ACTAGGAGGGTTCAGTGGAACGGTGTTCGTCGCCGCGGTGCGACGGGCGTCGCGAGGCAAGGACGCAGGGAGCGCCGCTAGCCATGCGCTATCGGCGCGACTGAGGACGCCGGATTCGCGGCGCTCAGCGCGGCGCGGCGGCACAACCAGTGTTTCGCTGGACCCTCCTAAGTAACAGTCTGTTACTTGCCGAGCTGGAACGTGGCGATCTCGCCCGGGGCGAGCTCTAGCCCGCCGTCGACGCCCTCATCTTCGTCGAGGCGGATGCGCCGGGCGGGCACGCTCAGGGTCAGCGCCTCCGGTTGCGCGTTCGGGTTGAAGACGCGCAGCACGAGTCCGCCGCCGGGCTCCGCGCCTTTGAGGCAGGAGAAGACGACGTCGCCGGCGAGCTCGAGGGGCGACTCGAAGGGGTCGCCGCGGAGGAAGTCGGTGCGGTAGTCCTTGCTCGCCCGGACGAGCGCAGCGTTCGAGAGCCCGTCGCCGTCGAGCCGGAGCGCGTATTCGAGGACGTGCCGGCCGCGGCACTGGCCCTCCGGCGTGGCGATGTCCGGCCCTGCGGCGACCGGGCGTGTCGGCAGGCCCGCCGGCCGCGAGATCATGCCGACGCAGCGCAGCAGCGTCAGCCGCAAGCCGTCCGCGGACGCCTCGTACTCAGGCAGCCCCTTCGTCAACAGGACGAGCGGTCCGAGCGCGACGGCGCCGAGGCTGTGCGCAGTGGGAACAGGCGGCTCAGCCCACTTCGCGCGCGGCGGCGGCGGAACGAGCGGCCGCCGGACGACGGCGAACTGGCTCTCGGCGCGCACCCCGTCGCCGCCGGCGTCGGAGCGGACGAGGACGCGCAGTCGGTGGTCCTCGGCGTCGTTCTCGACGACGCTCGTCAGCTCGACGCGCTCGAGCCCTGGGACGGCGTGGACAGTCGTCTCGATCCGGATCCCGGGCAGCTCGTGCTCGAGCACGAGCGCGTCGCCCTCGCGCCGGGAGCTGACCAACTGAGCTGTCGTGGTCTTGCCGCCGGGGCAGAACGTGTACAGGTCCCCGATGTCGGGTTCGTCCTCGAACAGGAGCAGCTCCGCTACCGCGTCGAGATCGAACGGCGACTCTCGCGCCGCGAGCGGCTCGGCGCGCCTGCCGCAGAAGCCGTCGAGCTCGTAGAGACTGCCGTCGACGACACGGCGCCGCGGGTACGGGAGCGTGTTCACGAGAGCGCCGCCGACGCCGAGCGCTTCGCGCTCCACGAGATCGAGCGTCCGGTCCAGCTGCTCGTAGCGGACGAGCATGTCCCGGTGCACCTCGTCGCACGAGCAGCCGCAGATCGAGTCGTGGGGGTTGTTGCGGAGCAGGTCGCGCCACGCGAGCCGGAGGTCGGCCCCCGGATAGGGCTCTTCCCCTCGCAGCGTCCGCAGCGCGGCTGCCGTCTCGATCGAGAGCAGGCGCTGCTCCGCGCGCTCGTTCGCCTGCTTGAGGTAGATCCGGGCCGAGTTGACGCCGCGCAGGACGTTCTGGACCCGGCTGCCGACGAGCTCCCCCTCGTGCGCGGGTAGCCCGTCCGCGGCCGGGTCGTGCTCGTCGTAGCGTCCGATCCGGAACTCGGCGCCGAGCTCCTGCCCCAGCCCCGAGAGGATCTCGGGCAGCTCGGGCTCGATCGGCAGGTGGTCGGAGCCGTTCGCGAGCACGATCTCTTCCTGACCCGCACGGCGTACGTCCTCGCCGTAGTACTCGACGATCTTGCGCACGCGCTGCTCGGCGTCGTGGTACCAGGTCATGCGCGCGAAGTTGTCGTAGTGCGGGAGCATCTGGCACGCGACGACCACCGCCGGGCCGGCGCGCCAGCGGAAGACGACGCCGACGTCGTCGACCTCGTCGCCGAGCCCGCGCGAGAAGAGAAAGGTGCGGATCCCGAAGCCGGCGAGGATCTGCGGGAGCTGTGCCGGATGGCCGAAGCTGTCGGGCATGTAGCCGGCACTGCTCGGCTCGACCCCGAAGCGGCGGCAAACGCGCCGTCCGAGCAGGAGGTTACGGACGAGCGACTCGCCGCCGACGAGGATCTCGTCGGGAAGGATGTACGACGGGCCGACCTCGAGGCGTCCTGCGGCGAGCAGCGCCCGCAGCCGGCCCTCGTTCTCCGGGCGAATCTCGAGGTAGTCCTCGAGCACGATCGCCTGCCCGTCGAGCGTGAACGACGTGAAGGAGGGATCTCGCTCGAGCGTGTCGAGGACGCCGTCCACGACTGCGCCGAGACGGAGCCGGAACTGCTCGAAGGGCAGGTACCACTCGCGATCCCAGTGCGTGTGGGGGACGACGAGGAACCGAAAGTCCGACACTGCGGCCATCGCGGGAGCGTAATTGCCCCGCCGATACGATCGACGCGAGTGCTCTTCGAAACCGTCCTCTTCGACCTCGACGGCACCGTCGTCGACTCCGGCGCGATCATCCTCGCCTCGATGCGGCACGCGACGCGCGAGGTGCTCGGCCGCGAGTACTCCGACGAGGAGCTGTTGCAGACGGTCGGCGGCCCCGGCCTCGAGGCGCAGATGCGCGCGCTCGCGCCCGACCAGGTCGACCGCCTAGTGGACGTCTACCGCGCGCACAACGAGCCTCTCCACGACGAGCTCGAAGCGTGCGCCGGAATGGAGGACGTGCTCGTGCAGCTGCGCGAGGAGGGCCGTCGCCTCGGCTTGGTCACCGCCAAGCGCCGTTCGACGGTAGAGCTCGCGTTCGCGCGTGTGCCGCTCGGACACCTCTTCGAGACGGTCGTCGGGGGAGACGAGACGCAGCGGCACAAGCCGGACCCGGCGCCGCTCCTCCTGGCGGCTGAGCGCATGGGAGCCGATCCGGCGGGCACGGCCTACGTCGGCGACTCGCCCTTCGACGTCCGGGCGGCGAAAGCTGCGGGGATGTTCGCCGTCGCCGTGACGTGGGGCCGGATCCACGACCGCGCCCGGCTCGAGGCCGAGGAGCCCGACGCGATCGTCGACAGCGCCGAGGAGCTCCTTGCCGTCCTCTAAGAGCACGACGGCCGGCGCCCGGGCCACAGAGTTGCGTGACGTCCTCAATCACGCGCTCATCGCCTACCACGTCGAGGACGCGCCGATCATGGAGGACGCCGCCTATGACATCCTCTTCGACGAGTTGCTCGCGCTCGAGGAGGAGCATCCCGAGCTCGCCATGCCCGACTCGCCGACGCGCCGGGTGGGAGGCCTATCGGACAAGTTCCAGAAGGTTCAGCACCTGGAGCCGATGGGCTCGCTCGAGAAAGTCACGACGGAGGAGGGGCTGCGGAAGTGGGACGACGACGTCCGCAAGCGCCTCGGCACCGACGAGCCGGTCGCGTACGTCCTCGAGCCGAAGATCGACGGGCTCGCGGTCAACCTGACGTACGAGAACGGCGTTCTCGTACGCGGGGCGACCCGCGGCGACGGCATCCAGGGCGAGGACGTCTCACCGAACCTGCGCACGATCAAGGCGATCCCGCTGCGCATGAAGGGCGAGCCGCCGGCGGTGATCGAGGTCCGCGGCGAGGTCTACCTGCCGCTCACCGGCTTTCGGGAGCTCAACGAGCGTCTCGCGGGAACGAATCAGAAGCTCGCGCCAAATCCGCGCAACGCCGCGGCCGGAAGCCTCCGCCAGAAGAACGCGGCGATCACCGGCGACCGTCCGCTCTCGATCTGGGTCTACGGTGCCGGCCACCGCGAAGGCGTCGAGTTCGGAACGCAGTTCGGGATGCTCGAGTGGTTGCGTGAGCACGGCCTCCGCACCAATCCGTACGCCGAGCGGCTCGAGTCGATCGACGAGGTCGCAGCGGCGTGCGTCGAGTGGGAGAAGCGGCGGCTGGAGCTCGACTACGAGATCGACGGCGTTGTGATCAAGGTCGACTCGCTCGACCAGCAGCGACGGCTCGGAGTCCTGCACTCACGCCCGCGCTGGGCGCGCGCCTACAAGTGGGCACCGATGACTGCGGTCACTCGGCTGCTCGAGATCCGCATCCGCGTCGGCCGGACCGGTGCGCTCAACCCCTGGGCGATCATGGAGCCGGTCCAGGTTGGCGGCGTCACCGTCACCCGGGCGACGCTGCACAACGAGGAGGACATCAACCGCAAGGGGATCCGGGAGAAAGACGACGTCATCGTCCAGCGCGCCGGCGACGTCATCCCGCAGATCGTCGGCCCCGCCGGGCCGCATCGACGCGGCACGAGGGAGTTCCGGATGCCGTCCCACTGCCCGCTCTGCGGCACGGAGATCGTGAAGCCGGAGGGCGAGGCGATGCACCGCTGCCCGAACCGCGCCTGCCCGTCGCGCGGCCTCGAGACGCTGATCAACTGGGTCGAGGGGCCGGCCGACATCGACGGCGTCGGCGAGCAGACGATCAGGATCCTGTGGGAGAAGGGGCTCGTCCGCTCCCTGCCCGACCTCTACCGCCTCCAGAAGGAGCAGCTGCTCGAGCTCGACGGCTTCGCCGAGATCTCGGCGACGAACGCGATCGAGCAGATCGAGGCGTCGCGGACGCGAGTGCCGTTCTCGCGGGTGCTGCTGGGGCTCAACATCTCTGGGATCGGCTGGGTGCTCGCGCAGAACCTCGCGCGCCACTTCGGAACGATCGAGGGGTTGATGGCGGCGACGCCCGAGGAGATCGCCGAGGTCGAGGGCTTCGGGCCCGACCGCGCGGAGGGCGTCGCGGAATGGTTCGCGGACGACGAGAACCGCGCGCTCGTCGACGAGTTGCGCGGTCTCGGCCTCAACTTCGAGCTGAGCGCCGAGGAGCGGCCCCGCGAGGGGCGGCTCACGGGCAGCGCGTACGTGATCACCGGCACGCTCGAGCGCTTCTCACGCGACGACGCGAAGGCGCGACTCGAAGCGCTCGGGGCGAAGGTCACCGACTCCGTCTCGGCGAAGACGACGGGGCTCGTCGTCGGCGAGGAGCCGGGCGCGTCGAAGCTCACGAAGGCGCAGAAGGCGGAGGTGCCGATCCTCTCGGAGACGGATCTGCTCGAGCTCCTCAGATAGCTCGCGGGTGCTGCGCACCCGCTCGCCCCTCCGGGCGAAGAGCTGCGCTCTCCGCCCGGTGACAAGGGAACTGCGCCAACGGGAGAGCGTGGTCTCCCGTTGGCTCCGTGCTGAGGGCACATAGGGGCTGACGC
>DAIMGZ010000111.1:0-5290 GCA_036723535.1 Gaiellaceae bacterium | reverse complement strand
ACCACCCGCACGGCGGCGGCGAGGGCAAGTCGAAGGGCGGCCGCCACCCGGTCACGCCGTGGGGCGTGCCGACGCTCGGCAAGCGCACGCGCCGCAAGCACAAGGAATCGGACAAGCTGATCGTCCGCGGCCGTCGCCGCGGCAAGGAGGGTCGCCGCTAAGTGTCGAGATCGAGCAAGAAGGGGCCGTTCGTGGAGGAGCGGCTGATGAGCCGGATCGAGGCTATGAACACGTCGGGCCAGAAGAACATGGTGCGCACGTGGTCTCGCTCCTCGACGATCTTCCCGGAGATGGTCGGACACACGATCGCCGTCCATGACGGCCGCAAGCACGTGCCGGTGTTCGTCTCCGAGCAGATGGTCGGGCACAAGCTCGGGGAGTTCGCACCGACGAGGACCTTCCGCGGCCACGCCGGCGATCGCACGGCGAAGGTGAGGCGCTGATGGCGGTACTGGAACAGGAGCGGCAGACCGTGCGCGCGCAGGCGCGCTGGGTGCACTCGAGCGCGCGCAAGGCGCGGCTCGTCACCGACCTCATCCGCGGCCGCTCGGTGCCGGAGGCTCGGACGATCCTCGCCTTCTCGAGCCGCGCCGTCGCGAAAGACGTGGAGAAGGTGCTGCGCTCGGCCGTCGCGAACGCCGAGTCGCGCCCCGACCTCCACTGGGAGGGCGACGAACTCGTCGTCGCCGCCGCCTACGCTGACGAGGGCCCGACGCTGAAGCGCTGGCGGGCCCGCGCGCGCGGCCGCGTCGCGCGCATCCGCAAGCGCACGTGCCACATCACGATCGAGCTCGCGCAGGGGCCGTCGGAATCTGCGGCTCCGGCCGTGCCGGCGATGCAGGCTCCCGAGCCCGAGCCGGTTGAGCCCGAGGTCGTCGAGCCCGAGGTCGTCGATGAGGCGGAGGCAGCCGAGGAGCCCGAAGCAGACGATGACGCGGAGGCAGCCGCGGAGCCAGAGACAGCCGATGAGCCTGAAGTAGCCGAGGAGCCGGAGACGGCCGAGACGGAGACCCCCGAGGAGAGTGACAAGTAGTGGGACAGAAGATCCATCCGGGCGGGCTCCGCGTGGGCGTGATCCACGACTGGAAGTCCAACTGGTACACCGGCAAGAAGGAGTTCGCGGCCTACATCCTCGAGGACGTGCGCATCCGCGAGCACATCTACAACAAGCTCGCGCACGCGGGCTTGTCCGACATCCTGATCCGCAAGGACAAGCAGCGGATCACGATCGACATCTACACCGCGCGGCCCGGGATCGTGATCGGCAAGTCCGGCGTCGAGGTCGACGCGCTGCGCCGTGACCTGCACGCGCTGACGCAGAAGAACGTCCACATCAACATCAATGAGATCAAGCGGCCGGAGCTCGACGCGAAGCTCGTCGCACAGTCGATCGCCGAGCAGCTCTCGAACCGCGTCGCGTTCCGGCGGGCGATGAAGCGCGCGCTCGCATCGGCGATCCGCTCCGGCGCGGCCGGCGTGAAGATCCAGTGCTCGGGGCGCCTCGGCGGTGGCGAGATGAGCCGCCGCGAGATGTACAGCGAGGGTCGCGTCCCGCTGCACACGATCCGCGCCGACATCGACTATGGCTTCGTCGAGGCGAAGACGGCGTCCGGCCGGATCGGGGTCAAGGTCTGGATCAACAAGGGCGAGATCATGCCGGAGGGCTTCGGCGAGAGCGATACACGGCTGGGCGACCAGGACACGCGACGCCGGCGCGGCGGCGCTCTCGAGGGTCTCGGCGCCTCCCGCGAGAGCGGGCGCGGACGCGGCCCCGACCGCGAGGGGCTCGGCCCGGTGCGGCAGCGCCGGCGTGGCCCTGGCGGCGGCGGCGGCGCGGGCGGCCCCGGTCGCGGGCGCGGGCGCGGCCCGGGCACGGGTTCCCGTCCGCGGCGCCCGCAGCAGGAGCAGCCTGCGACAGAGCCGAAGGTCGAGCCCCAGGTCGAGGAGACGCCGAAGCCGGTCGACGAGGCGCCGGCCGCGGCCGCGCCTGAGCAGTCCGCAGCGCCGGAGCAGTCGGCAGCACCTGAGCAGTCCGCAGCACCCGCCGAGGAGAAGCCGAAGCCGAAGCGCGCGCCGCGGAAGAAGACCGAGGAGTCGTAAGCGATGTTGATGCCGAAGAAGACGAAGTTCCGCAAGGTGCATCGCGGCCGCCGCAGGGGCATGGCGAGCGGCCAGACGGCCGTCCAGTACGGCGACTACGGCCTGAAGGCGCTCGACGCGGGGTGGATCACGAACCGCCAGATAGAGGCGGCCAGGATCGCGATGACGCGCAAGATCAAGCGCGGCGGCAAGGTCTGGATCAACGTCTTCCCCGACAAGAGCTTCACGAAGAAGCCGGCCGAGACCCGCATGGGCTCCGGCAAGGGCTCGCCCGAGGGGTGGGTCGCCGTGATCAAGCCTGGTCGCGTGATGTTCGAGCTCGCCGGTGTCTCGGAGCCGCTCGCGAAGGAGGCGCTTCGCCTGGCCGGCCAGAAGCTATCGGTGAAGTCCAAGGTCGTGAAGAGAGAGGAAGAGCTCTTTTGACGAGGGCGTCGGAGCTACGGTCGCTGACCGACGACGAGCTCGAGGAGCGGCTCGCGGAGCGGCGGCAAGAGCTGTTCAACCTCCGCTTCCAGTCGGTCACCGGCGCGCTCGAGAACTCGGCGCACCTGAAGCTGGCGAAGCGCGAGATCGCGCGAATCCTGACGGTCGTGAACGAACGCGAGGCAGAGAAGGCAAGGGCGAGTTAGACAGATGGCTGAAGAGACCGAGAACACAGAGAGCACCGAAGAGCCGATCGAGGAGACTCCGGCTGCGCCGGAGTCGGTGGAGGAAACCCCCGTCGAAGCTGAGGCGCCTGCGGAGGAGCCCGAGGCTGCCGCCGACGAGCCCGAAGAGCCCGCCGCCGAGCCCGAGGCTGAAGCCGAGGAGCCCGCCGCCGAGCCCGAGGCTGAAACCGAGGAGCCGGCCGCCGAGCCTGAGGCTGTCGCCGAGGAGCCCGCCGCCGAGCCCGAGGCTGCCGCCGACGAGCCGGAGGCGCCGGCCGAGGATGCGCCCGCAGAGGAGCCGGCCGCCGAGCCGGAGCCCGAGCCTGTCGCGGAGACGGAGACCGAGGAGGTCGCTGAAGCCGCGCCGGAAGCCGCGCCGAGCGAGGCCGCCGAGGCCGAGGCGCCGCCCTCCGTCCAGCCTGAGCCGAAGAAGAAGCGGAAGAGGCTGCCGCGCCGTCTGCGCCCGCAGAAGACGCGTCCGCAGCGTCCCGCGCCGACGGGTGCGCGCAAGCCCATCGTCCGCCAGCCGAAACCGGAGCACGATCGCGGCCGGCGCCAGGAGCGCCGCGGCGTCGTCGTCTCGAGCGCGATGGACAAGACGATCGTCGTCAAGGTCGACCTGATCACCTCGCACCTGCGGTACAAGAAGGTCATCCGGCGCAGCGTGAAGTTCCACGCGCACGACGAGCAGAACGTCGCGAAGGTCGGAGACGTCGTCCGCATCGTCGAGACGCGCCCGCTCTCGGCGACGAAGCGCTGGCGCCTCGCGGAAGTCGTGGAGGCGGCGAAGTGATCCAGCAGGAGTCCCGTCTCAGGGTCGCCGACAACACCGGCGCCCGCGAGCTCCTTTGCATCCGCGTCGTCGGCGGCCACCACCGCCGCTACGCCCGGGTCGGCGACATCATCGTCGGCACCGTCAAGACGGCGACCCCGCAGGGCGCCGTCAAGAAGGGAGAGGTCGTGCGCGCGGTGGTCGTCCGGACGAAGAAGCCGTTCGGCCGCAACGACGGCACGACGATCGCCTTCGACGAGAACGCCGCCGTGATCATCGACCAGCAGCGCAACCCGCGCGGCACGCGCATCTTCGGCCCCGTCGCGCGCGAGTTGCGAGAGAAGAACTTCATGAAGATCGTCAGCCTGGCCCCGGAGGTGCTCTGAGATGTCGCAGACAATGAAGATCAAGAAGGGCGACGTCGTCCGCGTCCTCCGCGGCAAGGACGCCGGCAAGGAAGGCCGCGTGGTCGAAGCGCTCCCGAAGGAGGGGCGCGTCGTCGTCGAGAACATCAACGTCGTCAAGCGTCACCGCCGCCCCAAGCCGATCCAGAACACGACCGGTTTGGGAGGGCCGCAGATCATCCCGGGCGGCATCATCGAGCTGCCGTCGCCGCTGCCGGTCTCGAACGTGATGGTCGTCTGCCCGACCTGCGGCAAGCCGACCCGAGTCAGCACGATCGAGAAGACGATCAAGGACAGGACGGTGCGTATCCGGGTGTGCAAGCAGCCCGGCTGCGGCCAGGAGATCGACCGGGCATGAGCGCCGTCGCCGACACGTACACGCCGCGGCTCAAGGAGCAGTACGAGAGCGAGATCCGGCCGCGCCTCAAGGAGGAGCTCGGGCTCGAATCGATCATGCAGGTGCCGCGCATCGAGAAGATCACGCTGAACATGGGCGTCGGCGACGCGAAGACCGAGTCGAAGGCGCTCGACTCGGCGATCGAAGAGCTGACGACGATCGCCGGGCAACGCGCCCAGGTGCGCCGCGCCCGCAAGTCGATCGCTCAGTTCAAGCTGCGCGAGGGGATGGCCGTCGGCGCGCGGGTGACGCTTCGCGGCGCGCGGATGTACGAGTTCCTCGACCGGCTCGTCTCGATCGCTCTGCCGCGCATCCGCGACTTCCGCGGGCTCAACCCGCGCTCGCTCGACGGCCGCGGCAACTTCTCGCTCGGCATCCGCGAGCAGCTCATCTTTCCGGAGATCAACTACGACGACATCCAGCAAGTCCGCGGTCTCGACGTGACCATCACGACGAGCGCCGAGACCGACGAGCACGCCCTCGCGCTGCTGCAGGCGCTCGGCCTGCCCTTCGCGGACGGCGACAGGAGGGAGCAGTAATGGCGAAGACGTCGCTCGTCGTCAAGCAGCGGCGACCCCAGAAGTTCAAGGTGCGCAACTACACGCGCTGCAACCGGTGCGGCCGTCCGCGCGCGGTCTTCCGCAAGTTCGGCCTCTGCCGGATCTGCCTGCGCGAGCTGGCGCACCAGGGCGCGATTCCCGGCATGACGAAGTCGAGCTGGTAGGAGAACAAACGTGCTGACCGATCCGATCGCAGACATGCTCACCCGCATCCGCAACGCCAACAAGGCGCTGCACGAGCACGCGGCCATGCCGACCTCGAGGATGAAGGTCGACATCGCCCGGCTCCTGAAGGAGGAGGGCTACATCCGCGACTACCACGTGGAGAAGGGCGACTCCTTCGATACCCTGGTCATCGACCTCAAGTTCGGCCGCAACCGCGAGCGGGTCATCTCCGGCCTGAAGCGCGT
>DAIMGZ010000110.1:0-5291 GCA_036723535.1 Gaiellaceae bacterium | reverse complement strand
GCCGACTTCCAGCACCTCGAGATCCACGTCGTCGGCGACCTCCGCGCCTGGCTCGACCGCGACCCGACGAAGCTCGTCGCCGTCGGCGATCCCGAGGCGCTGGACGAGCTCGAGGCGGTGCTGAAGCCTCGCTTCGCGGGACGCCTCTTCATCTCGAAGTCGCTGCCGTACTTCCTCGAGTTCGCGCACCCGGACGTGAGCAAGGGGAGCGGCCTGGGGTTCGTCGCCGCGCGGCTCGGCTTCCGGCCGGAAGAGACGGTCGCGTGCGGCGACGGGGAGAACGACCGCGAGCTGCTCGACTGGGCCGGCTTCGGCGTCGCCGTGGCGAACGCCCACGAGGACGTGCTCGCGCGCGCCGACCTCGTCGTTCCTTCAGTGCAGGAAGAGGGCGTCGCGGCTCTCCTCGAGGCCTACTTAGACTCCGTCGCGTGATCGACGCCCGCGCTGCCCGCAACGAGCCGGAGGATTTCCGCCGCCGCCTAGCGCGCAAGGGCGCCGCCGACTCGTTCGACGCCTGGCTCGCCGCCGACGAGCGCTGGCGCGAGCTCGTGCCGCGCGTCGACGAGCTCCGCTCGCGCACGAAGGCCAAGGGCAAGCCGACGCCCGAGCAGCTCGAGGAGCTGCGCGGGATCAAGGAGGAGCTGCAAAGCGCCGAGCAGGAGCTCGCGCAAGCGGAGGCAGTGCGCGACGAGGTCGGGCTGCGGATCCCGAACCCTCCGGCGGACGAGGTCCCCGACGGCGCCACCGAGGACGACGTGCGCGAGGTGCGCCGCGTCGGCGAGCCGCCACAAGCGGCCGCTGATCCGAAGGAGTCCCTCGAGCTCGGCCGCTTCGACATGGAGCGTGCAGCGCAGATGAGCGGCGCCCGCTTCGGCTACTGGATCGGCGACACCGGCCGGCTCGCGCTAGCCCTTTACCGCTTCGCGCTCGACCGGCTTGCGGCGAAGGGCTTCGTAACCGTGTTGCCGCCGGTGCTCGTACGCGAGGAGGCGCTGATCGGCACAGGCGCGTTCCCCTCCGACGAGCAGAACGTCTACGAGATTCCGGAGGACGGCCTCTATCTCTCCGCCACGGCGGAGATCCCTCTTGCCAGCCTCCACGCCGGCGAGATCCTCGACGCCGAGACGCTCCCACTTCGCTACGTCGCGTTCTCGCCGTGTTTCCGCCGCGAGGCCGGCGCGGCCGGCCGCGACACGCGCGGGATGTTCCGGGTGCACCAGTTCAACAAGGTCGAGCAGTTCGCGCTGACTCTTCCGGAACGATCGTGGGACGAGCACGAATACCTGCTCGCGAACACCGAAGAGCTCGTGGGCGAGCTCGGCGTGCCCTACCGCGTCGTCGTCCTCCCCGCCGGCGACATGTCGGCGGCGTCGGCGAAGACATACGACGTCGAGATCTGGTTCCCGAGCCAAGGGCGGTACCGCGAGACGGCCTCCATCTCCAACACGACCGACTTCCAGGCCCGGCGGCTGGGCATCCGCTACCGAGAGGGGAAGAGCCCGGAGCCGCTACACATGCTCAACGGCACCGCGGTCGTCGACCGGATGGCGCTCGCGATCCTCGAGAACCTCGAGGGCGAGGTGCCGGACGTGTTGCGCGAGTACGGCGCGCCGGAGCGCGTCACTCTGTAGAGCTCTTTGCAAGCCACTCCTTCGCGAGCCGCTTCTGCGCCCGCGTCAGCCACGCCTCCTCGACGAGGTCGCGCAGCTCGTCGCGGTCGAGCCGCTCGAGGTCGCGGATCCGCATGAGCACGGCCGAGTAGCCGTCCCAGTGCGGCGTCGTGAAGTAGATGCCGCGCGCGTCGGAGAGCAGCAGCTCCTTGACGCCGAGGTCGGCGACGCGGAAGGCGAGGACGTCGTCGAGCTGCTCGCCGGTATCGGGATCGACGGCGTCCTTCCGGCGGCGGCGGTGAAAGCAGAACATCTTCCCGTGCACCTTGTAGGTCGGCCGGCGCTCCTCGACCTCCTTCTTCGCCTCCGGCAGCGCGAGCGCGAGCTCGTCGAGATCCTTCATGGTCGCCACGGCTGCGACACTAGTACGGCGCGGCGGGGTGCCGGAGCGGTCGAACGGGTCGGTCTTGAAAACCGATGAGCCCTCGGGCTCCGTGAGTTCAAATCTCACCCCCGCCGCTCGTCTGTAGCGTTCGCGCGATGGTAAACGGCGACGAGCTCCGCGCCCTGATGCGGCTCTGGCCGCACGGCGTCTCGATCCTGAGCGTCGACGTCGAGGGCGACCGGATGGGCGTCACCGTCTCCTCGCTCGTCTCGCTCTCGCTCGAGCCGCCGCTGATCGGCGTCTCGATCGGGAAGGACGCCTCGTGCTACGAGCTCCTGCGCAGCGCAGGCCGTTTCGCAGTGAGCCTCCTCGGCGCCGAGCAGGAGGAGCTCGCGCGCCGCTTCGCCGCCGGGTACCCGCCGATCGTCCACTGGGAGGGCGTGCCGACCCGCGAGGGGCAGGCGGCGCCGCTGATCGAGGGTGCGCTCGGCTGGATCGAGGCCGAGACGCGGACGGAGGCCGACGCCGGCGACCACACCTTCTTCATCGCGGACGTCCTCTCGATCGAGCACGGCCCATCGCATTACGCGCTCGTCTACCGCGAGAGCACGTACCACAGCGTGTGATCGAGGCCGTCGTCTTCGACCTCGACGGCGTGCTGCTCCGGTCGGAGGAGGTCTGGGACGCGGTGCGCGAGCGGTACGTGCGCGAGCGCGGCGGACGGTACGACGAGGAAGTCCAGCGGGCGATGATGGGGATGAGCGCCCCGGAGTGGTCTCGTTTCCTCCACGAGGAGGCGGGAGTTCCGGACGACCTGGACGAGATCAACAGCGAAGTCGTCCGGCGGATGCTCGAGGCCTACCGGCGCGAGCTGCCGTTGCTGCCGGGAGCGGTCGAGGCGGTGCGGCGGGCGGCCGACGCCTTCCCGCTGGCGCTCGCGTCCTCGTCGAACCGCGAGGTCTTCGAGGAGGTGCTCGAGCTCACCGGACTCGCGGACTGCTTTCGCGCGACCGTCTCGTCCGAGGAGGTGGAGCACGGCAAGCCGGCGCCCGACGTCTACCTCGAGGCGGCGCGGCGGCTCGGCGTGGCGCCGGAGCGATGCACGGCCGTCGAGGACTCGCACGCCGGCATCCGCTCGGCGAGGGCAGCCGGAATGCGCGTCGTCGCGATCCCGAACGCGGCCTACCCGCCCGACGAGGAGGCGCTTGCGCTCGCAGACGCCGTCGTCCGCTCCCTCGACGAGCTCACGGTCGACGTGCTGCTGGGCTAGAGGATCTGCTCGCCGCGGGCGTCGTAGGCGCGGATGTTCGGCGCGAGCGACGGATCGAAGTCCTCGCGGAACATGGTGAAGATCGCCACGTCGCGCAGCGGCTCGCCCTCGGGCGCCGGCAGCCGCCGCCGGAGCGTCGCCTCCTCGGCGAAGCCGAGCTTGCGCGGGATGCCGAAGCTCGCCTCGTTGCGCGGCTCGATCCGAATCTCGAGGCGGTCCGCCCTGCAGACCTCGAAGCCCACACGGGTGAGCGCCGCGCTCGACTCGGTCGCGATCCCTTGCCGCGTCGCGCTCGCGCGCACGAAGTAGCCGATCTCGAGGCCGCCCGGCCCGATGCGCGGGTGGAGCCCGGTGCCGCCGAGCTGCTCGCTCTCGTCGGCGGAGAAGATGGCGTACGTGAAGTTCTCGCTTGCATCGAACGCCGAGCGGAAGCCCTTCAGCAGATCTGTCTTCGCCTCGAGCGTCTGCGGCTCATCCGCTGCCCATGGCATCCACGGGAGTAGGTGCTCGATGCTCGACTCGACGGCGTCCTTCGTCAGCGGCGCATCGCGCGGCTCGTAGCAGCGGATCACGAGCCGCTCCGTCTCGATCCGGTACGGAGCGGGCGGCCCTTCCCAGCTCACGGCACGCGCCCGACGAGAACGCAGCCGTTGTGGCCGCCGAGGCCCATCGCGTTCGAGAGCGCGACGTCGACCTGCGTCCGTCGCGCCTCGTTCGGCACGTAATCGAGGTCGCACGCAGGATCCGGATGGACGTAGTTCATCGTGGGCGGCAGCACTCCGTCGCGCACGGCCAGGACGCACATCATCGCCTCGATCGCGCCCGCCGCTCCGAAGCAGTGGCCGGTCACAGACTTCGTCGATGAGACCGCGAGCCGGTAGGCGTGCTCGCCGAACACCTCCTTGATCGCCGCGGTCTCGGCCGCGTCGCCGAGCGGCGTCGACGTGCCGTGCGCGTTGATATAGCCCACGCGCTCCGGCTCGACGCCCGCACGCTCGAGCGCGTGACGCATCATCTCCGTGACGCCGAGCGAGTCGGGATCGGGCTGGGCGAGGTGGTGCGCGTCGTTCGACATCCCATAGCCGAGGATCTCCGCGTAGATCGACGCGCCGCGCCGCTCTGCGGCCTCGAGCTCCTCGAGCACGAGCACACAGGCCCCCTCCCCCATCACGAAGCCGGCACGCGTGGCGTCGAAGGGGCGCGAAGCGCGAGGCGGGTGCTCGTCCTCGGCGGCGAGGCCGCGCATCGCGCAGAAGCCGGCGAGGATCAGCGGGTGGAGGCACGCCTCGGCGCCGCCGGCGAGCACGGCATCGGCGTCGCCGCGCTTGATCAGCTCCGCAGCCTCCCCAATTGCCGTTGAGCCCGTCGCACAGGCCGAGACGGGCGCGTAGTTCGGGCCGCGGAAGCCGAGCGAGATCGCGAGCTGGCCGCTCGCGGTGTCGACGAGCACGTTCGGGATGAACGTCGGCGCCACGCGATCGGGGCCGCGCTCACGCAGCACCTCGGCCTGCTCCATGATCCCGAGGAAGCCGCCGATCGCCGTCCCGTGGAGGATCCCGACGCGGTCCGGCGGATAGACCCCGTCGAGCGCCGCGTCAGCGACCGCCTCCCGCGCCGCGCCGAGCGAGAGGAGGACGTTGCGGTCGAGCCGTCGCGCGTCCTTCGGCGAGGCGACCTGGGTCGGGTCGAAGTCCTTCACCTCCGCCGCGATCCGCACCGGAAACTCGCTCGCGTCGAAGGAGCGGATGAAGTCGATGCCGCTCTCCCCCGCGACCGCCGCGCGCCAGGTCGACGGCGCGTCGCCGCCAATCGGCGTCACGGCGCCGAGCCCGGTTACGACCACCCTCCGCACGGGTCGAGGTTACATTCGAGTCAGTGCCCGACGCACCCGGCCCAAGCGTTCCTTTCCCGCCGATGGAGGCGGAGCTCGTCGCGGAGCTCCCGGCCGGCGGCGGCTGGCGCTACGAGCCGAAGTGGGACGGCTTCCGCGGCGTGCTCGAGAACGACGGCGGCGAGCTCGCGCTCT
>DAIMGZ010000109.1:0-5386 GCA_036723535.1 Gaiellaceae bacterium | reverse complement strand
GGACGAAGTGGCTCGCGTAGTCCCAGTAGTTCGGGATCTCGCGCCAGTCGTGATACCCCATGACGTCCGGATGCTTCGGCGTGTACGAGCAGCGCGGATCGTCGAAGTGGACCTTGCAGTAGTTGGCCCGGCCGAGCTCGGCTTGTGTGACGAAGCCGTTCATCCGGCCGCCGGCGATGTCGGACAGCGCGCTCCCGTGGCCGTGCGGGCCGCCCGCGTTGCGGGGCGAGGTGTCGTGGTAAGGGCGCTCGCACCTGTGGCTTCGGGGATCGGGGACGCATGGCACCGTGCCGGGATGGCCGGCGAGCCCGGGGAGCCCGTCGGCGCCCGGATACGTGCCGAAGTAGGAGTCGAACGAGCGGTTCTCCTGCATGATGATCACCACGTGGCGGATCTTGTGGATCCCGCCGCGTGTGCTCGCCCGCGCCTCGTGTCGATGGCCCGGAAGCTCGGCCGACGCGAGCAGCAGCCCGCCCAGCGAGGCCCCCACAAGCAGAACGACCATGACCCGCTTCAAGGCGCGCGCAGCCTACGGCGTGTTCTTGAGAGCGAGGTGAGAGGCGCTCTACGCCGCTACAGGAACATGACCCAGGAGCGGGTCGCGCCGCACGAGCAGTCCTTGTGCTTCACGGAGCAGCGCCGGCAGTCCCAGTACTCCCACCAGATCCACTTCAGGTGCTGCACCTCGAGCACCATGAGGGCGAGAATCCAGAGGAGGATCGCAGTCCGCGACACCCCCTCACGGTCGCACAGGTGCGGGCGGCCCGCAATGGGCCGCCCGACTCATCCTCGAAGCGCAAAAGGCCTACCAGCTACCAGCTTCGACCGGCGCGGCCGAAGCCGCCGGTGAACAGGCTGATCAGCCAGATCAGCGCAACCACGATGGCGACGATGAACAGCCAGTGAACTACGAAGCCGACGCCGAACGCGATGAGCGCGACGATCGCCAGCAGAATCAACAGCATCTCTACCCCTCCCTTCCGCCCGAGCGGGGTTGTGTTGCGGGTCTGGCTCTGAAAACGGCGGAGGCCCGGTCGCGGTTACGCGCGTACGCTTCACGGTCGTGCCATCTCCAGAGCTGACCGGCAAGCGGGCGATCGTGACCGGCGCGTCGTCCGGCATCGGCCGCGCGACGGCGGCCGAGCTCGCGGCCGCGGGCGTGCGCGTCGCGGGCGGTGCGCGCCGCGTCGAACGGCTCGAGACGGAGGTCGCGCTCGCGCTCGACGTGACCGACCCGGCGAGTTGCGGGCGCTTCGTCGCGGAGGCCGTCGAGCGGCTCGGCGGCCTCGACATCCTCGTCAACAACGCCGGTCTCGCGCTCGGCCGTGCGCCGTTCGACGAGTCGACCGAGGAGGACGAGGCGACGGTGTTCGGCGCCAACGTCACGGGCCTCGTCCGCATGACGCGCCTCTGCCTGCCCCATTTCGGCGACTGGGGCCACATCGTCAACATCGGCTCCGTCGCCGGCCGGGTCGCCTACGAGGGCGGCGCGACGTACGTCGCCGCGAAGTTCGCCGAGCGCGGCTTCACCTACGCGCTCCGCGAGGACCTCCTCGGCCGCCCGATCCGGATCACGACCGTCGATCCCGGGCTGACCGAGACGGAGTTCTCGCTCGTCCGCTTCAAGGGCGACGAGGAGAAGGCGGCCGCGGTCTACCGCGGTATCGACGCGATCCAGCCGGAGGACATCGCCGACTGCATCCTCTTCGCCCTCACCCGTCCGTGGCACGTGAACGTCGACGAGATCGTCGTCAAGGCGCGCAACCAGGCGTCCGGCGCCCGCATCCTGCGGGACGGATGAGCTGGCGCGTCGTCATAGTGACCCGCATCCCGCCGGTGATCGCGGGCTTCGACGGCGTCGTCCGGGAGGCGGGGCACGAGCCGGTTGCGCTCCTGACGATGCGGAACGTCGACGGCCGCTACGGCCCGCCCGCGCACACGGACGCGCTCGTGATGGGCGCGGCAGACGACCTCGACGTCCTCCTGCCCGCTCGCCGAAGCACGATCGCGCCGCTGCTCGCCTCGGTGCAGCCCGACCTCGTCGTCTGCATGGGCTTCCCCTGGAAGATTCCCGCCGACGCGCTGGCCGTGCCTCGCCTCGGCTGGCTCAACGGTCACCCGTCGCTCCTGCCGCGCCACCGGGGCCCACTCCCGGTTGCGTGGGCGATCCGGGACGGCGACGAGGAGACCGGCATCACCTTCCACCGCATGGACGCCGACCTCGACACCGGGCCGATCCTCTCCCAGCGGCGGATCCCGTTCGGCGAGCTCGAGCCGCCCGACATCTTCTTTCCGCGGACGGGACCGGTGATCGGCGAGGCGCTTGCTGAGGCGCTCGAGCGGCTCGCGGCGGGAGACGAGGGAACGCAGCAGGGAGAGGGCGGTGGCTACGAGTCCTTCTTCGCCGAAGAGGATGCGTGGCTCGACCTGTCCCGCCCGGCGAACGAGGTGCACCGGCTCGCTTGGTCGTGGCGCTACGGCATGTCGCTCGGCGGAACGCGCGGCGCGCTGCTCGAGCTCGACGGCACGCCGGCGCGCGTGCTCGCGACCTCGCTGACGGAGGTGGACGGGGCGCGGCGGCTCAACTGCGGCGACGCGCCGCTCTGGGTGGTGGAGACGGAGGAGCTCAACGAGGAAGAGGCCAGGCGGTCCACCGCTGGGGCTCCATCCAGGCGGTGACGCGGCGGGCGTCGCGGCTGTGGAAGGGCTGGCCCGAGTAGCGGATTGAGAGCCGGTCGATTCCGGTCAGCTGCGGGTCTTCCTCGATCGAGATGATGCGGCCAAGCAGCGTGACCTGTCCGTACCAGCTGTCGGCGCCGAGGACAGTCAGCGCAACTGCAGGATTCGCGCGCATGTAACGGAGCCGCAGGCGGCTCTCGTCCATATTCAGGAGGACGCGCCCGTCCTCCCAGACGTACCAGGTGGCGGCGGTGTGGGGCGCTCCGCTCGGGCTCACGGTTGCGACGACGGCCGGGTTCGGCTGGGCGAGGAACGCGTCGACCTCGGGCGGGACGGGGACAGGCGGCACGACGGCGAGCCTACTGAGCCGGCATTGGCAGCGCGTCGGTTCGCTCCTCGACTCCGGCCTCCCGAACGGAACGGAGGCGTACGACGACGAGCGTGCTCACAACGACCCAGCCGGCGGCGAACAGCAGGTCAGCCTTGAGACCGATGACCGTCGAGATCGGCCCCGCGAGGGCGTAGCCCGCAGGCAGGAAGACCATCGCGCCCATCCAGCCGTACGACGCGACGCGTGCAAGCTTCTCCGGGGGGATGGCCCGCTGCAGCGTTGTGTCCCAGACGACGGAGCCGAGCGCGAACGCAAAGCCGGCGCCGGCCGCAGCCGGGGTGAGCAGCACGGTCGAAGGGTGGAGGGCGAGGATGAGGTTTTGGGCTGCGGTGAGCATGAACAGCAGGCCGGTGACGACGAGCGGCCGCCGGAAGCGCAGCCTCAGCCCGGCGAGGCCGCCGACCAGCGAGCCGACTCCTTCGCCCGTGACGACGAACGCCCAGGAGCTCGCGCCGTGCATCGAGTGCTTCGCGACGTACGGCCCGAGCACGAAGAACGGCGCGTACGTGAGCAGGAAGTAGAGCGAGATCCAGAGGACGAGCACCCACACCCACGTCTGCTCGACGAAGGCGCTCCAGCCCTCGCGGAGCTCGCGCAGGAAGCCGCCGCCGGCGCGGGCGATCGACTCGACGTCGATCTGCGAGAGGAGAACTGCGCTCGCGCCGTACGTTCCGGCGTCCACGAGCAGCGCTGTCCCGGAGCCCACGAACGCGACGATCGAGCCGCCGATTGCCGCGCCCACTGGGAACGCTGCGTAGCGCGCGATCGCGAGGAGCCCGTTCGCCTGCTGGAGCAGCTCCTCGGGGACGACCTCCCGCACGAGCCCGAATGATGCGGGCGAGTAGAAGGCGACGGCCGCGCCGCCGCACGCCTGGAGCGCGATCAGCTCCCAGACGTGGGCGTGGCCGGAGAGGAGCAGCGCACCCATCGCCGTGCGGACGGCGGTGCTCGCGACGTCGGAGCCGACCATGACGACGCGCCGCGGCAGCCGGTCGCCGAGGACGCCGCCGAACGCGAGCATCGCAACCTGCGCCAGCGTCCAGGCGGCGAAGCTGAGGCCGACCGCCGTCGCACCGCCGCCGTGGTCGAGGATCGCGAAAGCGACCGCGATCGGCGCGAGGTACGTCCCTACGTACGAGATCGCACGCGCGGCGAAGAGCAGCCGGAACGCGGGAAGGCGAAGCGGACCTGTCACGCCCGGATCGTGACGCTCTACGAGCCGGTCGGCAAGGCCCCGCGCTTCTCGGCCCAGCGCTTGAGCCCGGCGTAGGACTGCCAGAACGGCATTGCCTGCTCGTAGGCGCCGACGTCCTCCCCCGAGTCGGACAGCTGGGCCAGCGCGTACTCGATGAACTCCTCCTCCGTCGCTCCGCCCTCGACCGATTCCGCCCAGTCCTCCAAGGCCAGCCGCAGCTCGGTGAGATGGCGTCCGACGTCGTCGGCGACGCCGAAGTGGATTAGCGCGAGCCGCTCGGGAGCGCGGCGCCCGATCTCGTCGAGCGTCAGCTCCCACGCCTCGACGTCCACCTCAGGCGGCGGTGTCGGCGGCATCACGAAGCGGCCGGGAAAGACGCGCACGCCGCACGCGTCGCCGGCGTAGAGCGTCCCGTCCGGGTCGAGGTAGCAGACGTGGTGCGAGGCGTGGCCCGGCGTCGGGAACGACTCGAGCCCGAGCACGCGACCGTCGACCGCGTGGACGTTGGCCGCCGGCACCGGCGCGAGTTCGCCCCAGAGCGAGTCGAACGTGTCGCCGTAGAGGCGGCGCGCGCTCTTTTCCAGCCGGGCCGGGTCGACGAGGTGCGGCGCGCCGATCGGCGAGACGTGCACCTGCAGCGCCGGGTGCTCTCGGACGAGAACGCCCGCCGCGCCGGCGTGGTCGAGGTGGATGTGGCTGAGAAGGAGGTGGCGGATGTCGGTCAGCGCGAGACCGCGGTCGACGAGGCCCGCCTTCAGCGCGTCGACCGTCGTCGAGGGGCCGCAGTCGAAGAGCGCCGGCCCGTCGTCGGTGTCGAGGAGGTAGCTCGCGATGATCCGCTCGCGGCCGAGGTGGTGGAGGTCGATCGGCTCCGGGGCCATGCATTGATCCTATGCCGCGCTTTGCTCTAGCCTCGGCTCGTGACGACCAGCGCACACCGGAAGGTCGTGACGGTGCTGTTCTGCGACGTCGTCGGCTCGACGGCGCTCGGCGAGTCGGTGGATCCCGAGGCGCTGCAGGGGCTGCTGGCGCACTACTTCGAGCGAATGAAGGCGATCGTCGAGTCGCACGAGGGCTCGGTGGAGAAGTTCATCGGCGACGCGGTGATGGCGGTGTTCGGG
>DAIMGZ010000108.1:0-5484 GCA_036723535.1 Gaiellaceae bacterium | reverse complement strand
GTCACCGACGCCTGGATCTGCTGCGTTCCCGCCTCGATCGGGACGGCCGCCCCGGTCGCGGCCTTTTCTGCAGCGAACACCGGCATCGGCACCGCGTTGCCGCCCTCCTGCACCTTCACGACCGCGCCGAGCGTGAGCCCGGCAGCGTCGGCGATCGCCTGTGCCTTTCCCTTCGCGTCGCCGAGTGCCTGCTTCAGCGCCTGGTCGTAGAGGGAGGACTTGTCGGCCGTGTCGAGGTTCGGCCCGTCGACGTTGTTCGCGCCTACGGCGACCGCGGCATCCACGAGCTCGCCCGACTTGCCGATCGCGGCCGTGACCTGCACGGAGTTGGAAGCCTGGTAGCCGGTGATCTGGGTGCCGTCGCTCGACGTCTGCGGCCAGAGCGAGACCTGGGTCGTCTGGATGTCGGAGGAGTCGACGCCGGCCTTCTTCAGCGCGTCCGCGATGGCCCGTGCCTCGGAGGCGTTGCGGCTCAACGCGTCGGCCGCGGTCGACGCCTGCGTCGTCACGCCGAAGTCGAAGGAGGCGCGGTCGGCTGTCGTGTTCACCATGCCGTTGCCGGTCACGGTGATGGCGGTACCGGCCGTCGACGTCGCACTGCGGCCGAGGTGAGGCTGCGCGACGCCGGCGATCGCAGCCGCGACGAGGACCACGCCGGCAAGGAGGAGGGTCTTCCCGAGTCTGTTCATGCACGACATACGGCGTCGCGGCGCCGGACGTCACATCGAGAACGCGATCGCTACGCGGTAGCGGGCAGGTAGGGCGTCCAGCCGGACGGGATCCGGGGCGCCGCCAGCTTGATGAACAGCGTCGGCGTGGGAGCGCGCGGCGACGTCCGCAGGGCCATTCCCACCTGCTCGAGCGTCCGGTCGCCCTTGCGGAGGTTGCACGGCGCGCAGGCGGTGACGACGTTCTCCCAGATCGACTCGCCGCCTTTCGATCGGGGCACGACGTGATCGAGCGTGAGGCGGCCGTTCGTCGTCCCGCAGTAGGCGCAGCGCCAGCCGTCGCGCGCGAAGAGCGCACGGCGGGAGATCTTGCGCTGGATCGCGCGCGGCACACGCACGTAGTGCAGCAGCCGGATCACGTGCGGCCAGATGAAGCTGCCGGTCGAGGAGCGCAGCGGCTTGTCCAGCCGCTCGATGACCTCGGCCTTGCCCTTGTAAACGAGCACGTGGGCACGCCGCACCGTACAAACGTTGAGCGGCTCGTAACTCGCGTTCAAGACGAGAACATGCTGCAACCTGCGCGAAAAGTAGCAGTGCCCGTGTGCGCTGCTACGGCTGCTTCATCGCCCGGTCGATCGCCTCCTGCTCCTCGGGGGAGAGGGAGACGGCGGCGCGGCCGTCGTCGAGCTCCTTGACGTAGATCCTCGCGTAATCGCGTCCCTGGATCGCGCTCAAGACCACGCCGCTGCGGGAGGCGTCGAGCAGCGCAACCGAAGCGGACTGGTGTCCGCCCGTGTTCTCGTAGGCGTCGTAGCGGACGACGGCGAGTCGCGACACGGTCGAGTCGACGCGACGCTCCAGCCGCGCGAGCGCGGCCGCGACGTCGTCGACCGCACCATGGAGCCCGTCGATCCGCCCTTGGAGAGAGACGGCGAAGTCGACGAGGTCACCGCCGCCCCTCCCGAGCAGCACGAGCTGCGCGGCGCGGACGCGGCGCAGCCGCACGTGGAGCGCGGCGGCGAGCCCGATGCCGAGCACCGCGACGGCCGCAGCCGCGATCGCGATCCAGCCGGCCACCGCAGAGCTCAACGTCTATCCGCCGGAGGGAAGGCTGAAGAAGACGGGATACGAGGCGCTGTTGTTGTCGAGCCGCGTCTCTCCCGGCACCTTCGCGATCTCGACGTGCACCCTCGCGGTGGCTCCGAACGCCGACGTCGGCAAGTTGAGATTCCCGAAGGAAACGGTCGTCGTCTGCTGCGCGAGGACGGATTGGACGACCTGCTTCTTCGTCAGGACCGTCTTGCCGAAGACGATCACCGTGAGCGTGACCGGCACCTTCACCTCCTGAAAGTTGCCGGAGTCGGTGAACGTGACCTTGAACACGAGGTTCGCCGCGACATCCACCGTGTTCGAGGCGGAGGTGGAGAGCGTCTTGGTGTTGCTGCCGGCAACGGCCTCGGTGCTCACGAGCGCGCTTCCGTGCAGGCCGGTCACCTTGCCGCCGGTGTTCGTCGACTTGATGCGCGCGAAGACGATCCCGAACGACCGCGCGCTGATCACGTCGGGATTCGAGACGATCTGCGACGGCGGCGCGATCACGCCCTTCACGCCGAGGCTCGTGAGCGTCTGCGTCGCCGGTAGGTGGAAGAGCTCGGCCCAGACGAGGTCGCTCGCGCTGAGGAGCTGAGCCTGTCCCGCGAGCGCATCCGCCACCTGCGCGGGGGACTTCGAGCCCGCCTGAGCCAGGGTGTCGGCCAGGCCGGTCAGCCCGATCGCACGCAGCTGGAACGTGGCGAGCGCCTCCTGGTGCGCCGCCTGGAGCGGGCCGGGCGGTCGCAGGCGCAGCGCGTCGTCGTATTCCTGCTGCTCCTGCCGCGACCACTGCTCGAGCTTCGCCTGGAGCCCGACGAGAGTGAGCTTCGCCGAGCCGAGCGTGTTCGCGAACGCCGTGCCGGCTTCCGCCGAGCTCTGCGCGAGCGGGCGCAGGTTGTTCATGTACGAGGCGTATTCGTCGTGCCGGCTCTTGCCCTGGCAGGAGCCGACCCAGAAGACGAGACCGACGACGACCGCGATCGCGAGCCCGACGAGACCGGCGAGCCTCGCGAGGGCCACGGCTCCGGGAGGCGGCGGGGCAGGCGGGCGCGGACCGCGAGGACGCGGCCTCATCCGCCGGCGCGGCCTGCCGGGCGACTCGAGTGTCTCCGGCTCCTCGAAGAAGCCGAGATCCGTGTCCTCGTCGTGGCTGCTCACTGGGTGGCAAGCCTAACCACGTCGGGAAGGACAGTCCGGCGCGGTCGCCAATCTCCGCTAGGCATGGGAGAGGCCGCACCTGCGCTCATCGGCTCCGAGCTCGTGCTCGACCGCTACCGGCCACTGCGGCCGCTCGGCAGCGGCGGCTCGGGCTCGGTCTGGCTCGCCCGCGACGAGCGGACGGGGCTCGACGTCGCGCTCAAGATCGTCGCGCGCGAGGGCAAGGCGGCGGCACGGGCCGAACGCGAGGCCGCGGCAGCGGCACATCTCCGCCATCCCGCCTGCTTGCGCGCATACGGCTTCGCGCGCGACTCGCAACACGTCTACATCGCCTACGAGTTCGTCCCCGGCCGTACCTATCGCGAGGCGCTGCGCGCCGGCGAGCTGCCGGAGGATGCGGCGATCGAGGCGTGCGCGCAGGTATGCGACGGCCTCGCGCACGCTCATGCGGCGGGGATCCTCCACCGCGACGTCAAGCCGTCGAACGTCCTCTTGGCGGACGGCGAGAGGGTCTCGGCGCGCGTGCTCGACTTCGGGCTCGCCCAGATGGCCGAGGCCGAGACGCTGACCGAGCACGGCGACGTGCCGGGAACGCTCGCGTACATCTCGCCGGAGCGGCTCGCGGGCAACGAAGCGACGCCGGCCGCGGACGTCTGGGCAGTCGGTGTGATGCTGTGGGAGGCGCTCGCAGGGCGGCATCCGTTCTGGCGCGGCTCGATGCTCGAAACGGCGCGCTCGATCGAAGCCGGCGCACGGCCGCTCGCCGAGCTCCGCCCCGACCTTCCGAAGCGGCTCCTGCGCCTCGTCGACAGCACGCTTGCGAAGAACCCGGCGAGACGGCCGACGGCTCGGGAGCTCGCGGAGGCGCTGCGCGGCGCTGCCTCCTCCGCCTCCATCCCGCGGCGGCCGGCGCTCGCGCTCCCCGCTCGCATCGGCGCAGGACACACCCTCACCGCTGCGCTGGCGGCGATCCTCGCCGGCTGGACGGCCGCCGCCCTACCGTTCTATCCGCACGGCTGGCCGTTCTTGCTCGCCGTGGCCGCCGCCGCAGCGACCCTCTTCCGCGAGCGTGCCGGCATCGCGCTGGCGCTCGCGGTGCCGGTGCTCCCGCTCGGCAACATCTCGCTCGGGCTCGCCCTCCTCTACACCGCGCTCGCAGCCGGCTGGTTGCTCGTGACGTGGCGGGAGCCGCGCGCCGGACTGCTGTTCGTGCTCGGGCCGGTGCTCGCGCCGGTTGCCGCAGTCGGTCTCCTTCCCCTTGCGACGGCACGAGTGCGCGCGGCGCCGCTGCGCGCCCTCACCGTCGCGCTCGGCGTGCTGACTGCCGCGCTCGCCGCCGGGATCCGCCACGTCGCCCTGCCGCTGGTCGACGGCCCGGCGCCGCTCGGGCTCGGCGTCGCCGGGGCCCGCGATCCGTTCGACGTCGCGAGCTCGCTCGCACGCGCGGCCGGCGCACATCCGGCGCTCCTGGTCGAGACCTGCGCGCTCGCGCTCGTCGCGCTCGCACTTCCCCACGCGCGAGCCCGGGGCCGGTGGGCAGCCGCCGCGCTCGGAGCGGGGATGATCGTCCTCACGGTGGCGGCCGTCCCGAGCGCCGCCGCGCTCCCGCTTCTCCTTTCGTCGTGGGCGATTGCGGCGTTCACGGCGCTTCGCGCTCCTGTGCTGGGGGTACGCTCAGCCCCTAGCTGATGGTGCTGCGGGGAATCGAGCAGAGGCTGGAGCGAATCTTCGAGGGCGTCTTCGGCCGCGCCTTCCGCACGAACGTCCAACCGGTCGAGCTCGCGCGCAAGCTCGCGAAGGAGATGGACGAGCACCGCTCGACGTCGGTAACGCGCGTCTACGTCCCGAACGAGTACACCATCTACCTCTCGCCCGGCGACCGTGAGCAGTTCGAGGGCTACGAGAACTCGCTCGTGGCGGAGCTCGAGGAGTACATCGCCGAGCACGCCGCGCGCGAGAACTACGCGCTCCTGACTCCGCCGCGAATCGTCTTCGAGACGGACGAGGACCTCGGCGTCGGCGAGTTCGGGATCGCGACCCGCATGGCGCAATACGGCCGGCCCGGCGACGAGGAGGATGCCGCCCCGGAGGGCGCCGTGCCCGGCGCGACGATGGTCTACAAGCCACGGACCCAGCCGACCGAGGCCGCCTCGCTCGTGGAACTCGGGGTCGAGCGGGAGGTTGCCGTCCTCAGCTGGAGCGATCAGCGGCGCGTTCTCGACCAGCAGCGCTCCGTCCTCGGGCGCTCGCGTGACGTCGACGTCCAGATCGAGGACCCGAACGTGTCGCGCCGCCATGTTGAGATCGTGCAAGAGGGCTCGGCGTACTGGCTCGTCGACCTCGGCTCGACGAACGGCACGGAGGTGGACGGCAGGCGCGTCCAGCGGGCGCGGCTCGACGACGGCTCGCGCTTCACCATCGGTGAGACGACGGTCACCTTCTCGACCGAGCGGGATTAGGAGCGTCGTGGGGCTGGTTGCCTCTACCTCGGTCGCGGAGGCGCTCCTCGCGCTGAAGATCGCCTTCCTCGTCCTTCTCTACCTGTTCGTCGTTCGCGTCATCCGCT
>DAIMGZ010000107.1:4186-5644 GCA_036723535.1 Gaiellaceae bacterium | reverse complement strand
GCGTGTACTCGCCGATCGGGAAGGCGAGGAAGTAGATCGTCTCGAGGTACTCGTCGACGGAGTGGCCGGCGGCAGGCACGCCGCTATATTGCCGAACAGCGGCTGTAAGGTCTCCCTTACAAGATGAGCACTCCAGAGATCCTCCTGCTCGGCGCCATCGCGGGCGTCACCATCTTCCTCGGCCTGCCCGTGGGCCGAATGCAGGGGCTCAGCCCGAATGCGCGCTCCGGGTTGTCGGCTCTCGCGACCGGGATCCTCGTCTTCCTGCTCTGGGACGTCCTCTCGAACGCCGTCGATCCGATCGACGCGTCGCTCCATGCGCATCGTTGGGGACGCTTCGCCGAGCTGAGCACGCTCGGCGCGGTTGGCTTCACGGGAGGGCTGATGAGCCTCGTCTACTACGACGCCTGGATGAAGCGGCGGGCCGACCGGCGTTCCTCGACGCTCGTGGGGCCGGGCGCGGCTGCGGTCGACGAGTTCGTCGAGCGGCGACGGCTCGACCTGACGAACCCGGCCGTGCGACTGGCGTTCCTGATCGCGATCGGGATCGGCGTGCACAACTTCGCGGAGGGCCTGGCGATCGGGCAGGCCGCCGCGGCGAGCGAGATCGGGCTCGCGGTGACGCTGATCATCGGCTTCGGCCTTCACAACGCCACCGAGGGCTTCGGGATCTGCGGGCCGTTGAGCGGTGCCGGGATCGTCCCGAGCTGGCGGCTCCTCGGCCTGCTCGGCCTGATCGGAGGCGGCCCCACGTTCCTGGGCACCGTCGTCGGGCAGGCGTGGGCGAGCGACGCAGTCTCGGTCGTCTTCTTCACCGTCGCCGGCGGCTCGATCCTCTACGTCGTCCGGGAGCTGTTTGCGGTCAACCGCAAGTACGGTCATCCCGTGCTAATCAACTGGCTTCTGCTCGTCGGGATCCTGCTCGGCTTCGCGACCGACTTCGTCGTCACCGCAGCCGGCGTCTAGTCCTCGCTCGTCGATCGAACCTGATGCAGTGCGTGTTGCGGGAGGTGCGGGACGAGGATTTGCCGCTGCTTTTCGAGCAGTGGACGGATCCCATTGCCGTGCGCATGGCCGCGTTTACTGCGCCCGATCAGGCGGACTGGGACGCATTCGAGCGCCGCTGGTCCAGGCTGAGGGCCGACGAGAGTGTGATCGCCAGAGCCATCGTCGTCGACGGCGAAGTCACCGGAACGATTGGGTCTTGGGGCGACCCCGGTGAGCGTGAGGTCACGTACTGGATCGGCCGCTCCCACTGGGGCAAGGGAATCGCCACCAGCGCCCTCAGGGCCTTTCTGGCTGTCGATCTATCGCGCCCGCTTCACGCACGCGTCGCTTACGACAACGTCGCGTCGCGTCGCGTGCTCGAGAAGTGCGGCTTTCGCTTCATCGCGACTGAACGAAGCTTCGCTCAGGCACGTTCTGCGGAAATCGAGGAACAGGTGCTACGGCTCGAGC
>DAIMGZ010000107.1:0-4176 GCA_036723535.1 Gaiellaceae bacterium | reverse complement strand
GCCCATACCAGATCACGGCGAATGCTTGTGACCAGTCGGCCGCGCCACGGATGACCAGCATGAGTACGGCCGCCGCCAAGCAGGCGATAGAGGCACGCGCAAGCCGCATGACCTCCATTATGAGCCGGTGCGGCTCGAGGACGTCAGCCGCCTCGCGGCCCAGCTCGACGGTGTCTCCGAGAGCCGCCGGGAGGGGCTGCTCGACTGGCGGTACCACGGACGCCTGGTAGCGCGGCAGCTCGACGACAGCCACGTCGTCATCCGGGCGTCGTTCGAGTTCCGGGACTTCCTGCTCCACTCGTTCCCCGAGACGTTCTCGGTGCCGGAGCGCTTCGCCAAGCACATGATGATCGTCGCCGACCTCGAGAACGGGAACGCAGACGCTGTCGAAGACGCCCTCATCGGCGCCTGGGAGCTGCAGTCGGGCAAGTGAGCTCCGACCAGGGTCGCGGCTACGCTCGCTGCCCGTGTCTCGCCTCGCCTCCGTCTACCCGATCGTCAGCGCTCGCTCGCTCGCGCGGCCGTTCACGTACGAGATCGCGGACGAAGTGGGGAAGGGGGCTGTCCTTGCGATCCGCTTCGGCAACGCCCAGCGGCGCGGCGTCGTGGTCGACGCGGACACCGAGGCGCCCCCGGACGTCGAGCCGGTTCCGGCCGAGCGCGTGCTCGAGACGCTCTCGCCGGCTCTCGTCGACCTCGCTCTCTGGCTCGCGGACTACTACGGCTCGACTCCCGCACGTGCGCTCGCGCTGATCGCGCCGGAGCAGCGCAAACGGCGCGGTGAGCGGCGCGAGGTCGCGGCGACGGCGGCTCTCGCGGCGGAGCCCCGCCCCGCCCAGCTGTCCGAGTCGCAGGAACAGGCGCTGCAGAGGATCGAGAGCCTGCTTGCGGGCGGCGGCGGCAACGTCCTCCTCGCGGGCGCGACCGGCAGCGGCAAGACCGAGGTCTACATCCGCGCCTGCGAGGCCGCTCTAGCCGCGGGTCGCGGTGCGATCGTCCTCGTGCCGGAGATCGCGCTCACCCCGCAGACGCTCAGCCGTTTCCGGGCGCGCTTCGGCGACGGCGTCGCGCTTCTCCACTCCGGCCTCTCGGAGGCGCAACGGCGGGACGAGCGCGAGCGGATCGTCGCCGGGGAGGCCTCCGTGGTCGTCGGCGCTCGCTCCGCCGTGTTCGCGCCGCTCCCGTCGCTCGGGGTCATCTGCGTGGACGAGGAGCACGACGCCTCGTACAAGCAGGAGTCGGATCCGCGCTACGACGCCCGCACCGTCGCCGCCAAACGGGCAGCCCTCGAGGGCGCCGTCGCGATCTTCGGCTCCGCGACGCCGCGGCCGGAGTCCTGGCACGCGCTCGAGCGGCTCGAGCTGGGCGGCCGCATCGGCGCACCGCTGCCCACCGTGCGCGTCGTCGACCTGCGCCACGAGAGCGGCTATCCGCTCTCGGCGCCGCTCCTCGCCGAGCTCGGCCGCCTGGCGGAAGGAGGCGGCAAGGGGATCCTCCTCCTCAACCGGCGCGGCGTCGCGCCCGCGCTCCACTGCCGCGCCTGCGGCGCCACCCGCCGCTGCCCGAACTGCGACGTCGCGTTCACGCTCCACGGCGACCAAACGCTCCGCTGCCATCACTGCGGCGCGCGCGAGCCGGCGGGGGAGACCTGCCCGGCGTGCGGCTCGCCCGAGCTCGCCCGGATCGGAGCGGGGACCCAGCGGCTCGAGCGCGAGCTCGAGCGCCACGTCCCCGAGCTCGAGCGGATCCGGCTCGACGCGGACGCGGTCGCGAAGCCCGAGCAGCTGCGCGAGGCGCTCGAGCGCTTCGCCGGCGCCCAGCGTGCCGTTCTCGTCGGGACGCAGATGGTGGCGAAGGGCCATCACTTCGCCGGCGTCGAGCTTGCGGCGGTGGTCGACGCCGACACGGGCCTCGGCCTGCCCGACTTCCGTGCCGAGGAGCGGACGTTCCAGCTCCTCACGCAGCTCGCCGGCCGGAGCGGTCGCGACGCGCCGGGCCGCGTGCTCGTCCAGACGTTCCAGCCGGAATCGCGTGCAGTGGAGCACGCCGCGCGCCACGACGTCGCGGGGTTCCTCGCGGGTGAGCTCGAGCGCCGCCGCGCGCTCGGCTATCCGCCGTTCCGGCACCTCGTCCGCGTCCTCGTCTCGGGGCCGGAGCTCGCCGACGCGACCCGCGCGCTCGAGGAGTTGAAGGCCGGGCTGACGGAGTTCGAGCTGCTCGGCCCGGCGCCGCTGCTGAGGCTGCGCGGCCGCCACCGCGCCCAGCTCGTCGGCAAGACCGACCGGCCGCGCGCGCTGGCGTCGCGCGCGGCTTCGCTGCTCGCGGCGGCCGCGCCCGCGATGCGCCGGGCTGGGCTGAGCGCCGTCGTCGACGTTGATCCACAATCCGTGTGATGCGCACGGGAGGATGTCTCTGCGGCGCCGTCCGCTACACGGTCCGGGGCGAGCCGTTCCACGTCGGCCGCTGTCACTGCGCCGACTGCCGGAAGGAATCCGGTAGCACGTACACGATCTACGGGCACTGGCCGCTCGACGCGTTCGAGTCGAGCGACGAGTACGCGACGTACGAGGGCCGCAGCTTCTGCCCGCGCTGCGGCTCGAGCCTCTTCACCCTCGACCCGGAGGGCGCGGAGATCCGGCTCGGTTCGCTCGACGACGCGCCGTTCGAGCTACGGCCGGAGGCGGAGGTCTGGATCAAGCGCCGCGAGCCGTGGCTGCACGCGGTCGAGGGCGCCGCACAGCACCGCGAGAGCCGGCACTAGCCTCCGTCGTCCGCGAGGCGCTGGAAGAGGAGGAAGTCCCGCCACTCGCCGTTGATGCGGAGGTAGTTGCGGGCCAGCCCGATCCGCTCGAAGCCGTTCTTCTCGAGCACGCGCTGCGACGGGACGTTGTCGACGAGCGTCGAGGCCTCGACGCGGTGCAGGCCGAGGTCGCCGAACGCATACGCCAGCATGTCGCCGACGGCGACCGTCGCGAGGCCGCGGCCGTTCCGCGCGCCGTCCACCCAGTAGCCGATCGTGCCGCTCTCGAGGCTCTCCCGGACGATCCCGAAGAGGTTGATCGTCCCCGCGATCGCGTCGTCGAGGATCGCGAACGGGTGCGTCGCGTCCGCCAGCTGCCGCTCGAGTCGCTCGCGCTGGCCGTCGGCGGTGAAGAACTCCGGGGGCCGGACCGGCTCGAACGGCCCGAGGAAATCGCGGTTCGCGGCGTAGAGCGCGGCGAGTTCCTCGGCATCCTCCGGCCGCACCGGCCGAATGCTCACGCCGCGAGAGCCGCCTCGCGATCGGGCGGGAACCGGTAGAGGATCCAGCGCACGTCGAGCGGCTCGCGCAGGTACGACCGGCCGTTGAGGCGGACGAAATCGCGGGTGCGCGGATCCATCGCCAGCCGCGCTTCGGCCGGGAAGTTGCGGTTGTGGCGCTCGATCAGCTCGTTCACCTCGGCGAAGCTCCAGTTGCCGGCGAGCTCGCGCCAGGCCGCGGCGAACTCGGCCGGCTCTTCGAGCTCCTCGGCGAGCGTCCGCCACGCCTCCTCGAGCTGGCGCTCGTGCTGGTCGACGGCGTCCTCGATCGCGCGCAGCCTCCGCATCCACACCGTCGGCCCGCCGAGCGCCCGCACCGCCGACTCGGCATCTGGGCGGAAGTTGCGCACCCGCTGCCTGAGCGGCGTCCCGCGGACGGGGCTCGACTCGAGATCCGCCTCGAGCAGCTCGCGCTCGCGCCGCTCCCGGGGTGTCTCGGGCCGCGTCGGACCCTGACCCATGATCTCCCGCAACGTCCTGGGATCCACGTCGCGAGGGTACATTCCGCCCGATGGCTGAGATCGAGGGACAGGTCAAGGACGAGCAGCTCGACCCCGAGCAGGAGGCTCGGCGGCGGCTGGCGCTCGCGCAGATCCGCCAGTACCCGGACGCGGCGCTCAAACTGGCGGCCCGCCCTGTGGAGGATTTCGACGACGACCTGCGGCGGCTGGCCGAGCGGATGAAGCAGCTCATGGCCGACGCCAACGGGATCGGGCTCGCCGCGACCCAGGTCGGCGTCCTGCAGCGGCTGTTCGTCTTCCAGCTCGCCGAGGGCGAGACCGTCGCGCTCGCGAACCCCGAGATCGTCGAGCGCAGCGAGGTGACGACGGTGGACGACGAGGGCTGCCTCTCCATCCAGGGCGTGCTCGTGCCGGT
>DAIMGZ010000106.1:0-5674 GCA_036723535.1 Gaiellaceae bacterium | reverse complement strand
GCAGGCGTCCGAAGAGCCCGCGCTGCTCCTCGGCGCTCTCGCCGCGCGCGTCCGCGTCCCCCAGCAGCTCTCCCCAGCTTCTCGCCATGACCGCGTCACGTTAGCGTTGGGCGGCGTGCGGTGGTTTACGCGACGGCGTCGACGCGATACGAGTGGCGATAGCTCGCGAGCGCCGCGGTGCTCGCGACGGGCAGTTGGCCGTTCGTGCCGAGCAAGACCTCTGGCCAGTCGTGCCGCCGTCGCGCGAGCTGCGTGTACCAGCCGCGCTCGTCGTGCTGCACGAGGAAGAGCTCGACCATGATCCCCTCGAGCATGAACGCGCGCTTCCAGGGGAAACGCTTCGCCTCGATCCAGTCGAGGTACAGCGGGTCGACCTGGCTCCAGTCCTCCCCCGCGTAGAGCAGGTCGAGGTCGACGTGCTCGCGCGGGATGATCAGCCCCCGCAGCTCCTCGCCCCACCCGCCGAACACCCACGTGTCGATGCCCTTCGACGTCAACAGCGTGACCGCACGCTCGACGAACGCGAGGTCGTTCACGCGGTGGCCGCCACTTCGTTGTCGCGCGGCAGGCGGCGCGACACGATCTCGGAGACGCCGTCTTGCCCCATCGTGACGCCGTAGAGGACGTCGGCCGCCTCCATCGTGCGCTTCTGGTGCGTGATCACGATGAATTGCGCGCGGTCCGCGTAGGTGCGCAGCAGCTCCGTGAACCGGCCGATGTTGGTGTCGTCGAGCGCGGCCTCGACCTCGTCGAGGAGGTAGAACGGGCTCGGGCGCGCAAGGAAGAGCGAGAACAGGAACGCAATCGCGCCGAGCGCCTTCTCGCCACCGGAAAGCAGGCTGAGCCGGGTCACGCGTTTGCCGGCCGGCCGCAGCTCGACCTCGATCCCGGGCTCTTCCCCGTCCTCCTCGGCCTCGGTCAGCGCCAGCCGCCCCTCCCCGCCCGGGAAGAGCGTCGCGGCCACCTCGTGGAAATGGTGCTCAACCGCTGCGAAGGTCTCGGCAAACCGCGTCTCGACGGTCTTCGTGAGGTCGTCGCGCAGCTTCTCCAGCTCGCCGAGGCTCTGCTCGAGGTCGGTCCGCTGGACGGAGAGCTCCTCGAGCCGCACTTTCTCGGCGTCGTACTCCTCCTTCGCGAGCGGGTTGACCTGCCCGAGCTGCGCCCGCCGCTTGTCGTAGCGCTCGAGCTTCTCGGCGAGCTCGTCGCGACCCTCACCCTCGGCCGGCTCGGCGTCGGCCGCAGCCAGCCGCCGCGCCGCCTCGTCGCGCTCGGCGTCGGTGCGCGCGAGCTCGACGTCGATCGCCGATAGGCGCTCGCCGGCCCGGGCGGCGGCTTGGCGAACCTCGACCTCCTCGGCGCCGAGGCGGCGCAGGTCCGCGCCGAGCTCGGTCGTGCGCGTGGCCTGGGTCTCAACGCGCTCGCGCACGGGCGCCTCGAAGCGCTCGACGTCGACGCCGAGCGCCGCCTCGAGCCGCACCGCACCCGCGTGCAGGCGCTCGAGCATCAGCTCGTCGGGCCTGCGGGCACGTGCCGGGTCGGCGTCGGCGAGCGCGCGGGCTGCCACGCGTGCGCGCTCGGCCGCGTGCTCGGCGGTCTGCGCCGCCTCATCCGCGAGCGCCGACAGCTCTTCTGCCTGCGAGAACAGGGACGCGATGTCACCGACGGGGTCGGCGGCACGACCGCTCGAACGGCGCTCTGCAGCGAGCGCGCGTGCGTCCGCCTCGGCGGCGGCGTGTCGCAGTTCGCCCTCGCGCAGCGAGATGCCGCGGAGGTCCTCGGCCAGTCGGCCGGCCCGCTCGGCCAGCGGCGTCTCGAGGCGCGCAGCGGCGCTTGCCGCGATGCGCAAGGTCTCGTCGAGCCGCTCGGCGCCGGAGACGAGGCGGCGAAGCCGAGTCGGATCGGCGTGCCGGACGTTGCGCAGGTGCGCGACCGGGGCGAACGCCTCCGCGGCGGCATGGGCGCGCCCAGCGCTCTCGTCGACGCGGCTGCGGGCAGCCTCCGCACGTCCCTCGAGCTCTTCGACCTCGGCGCGCAACTCGCGGCGACGCGCCTCGAGCTCGAGCAGGACGGCCTCGGCCGTCTCGCCTGCAAACCACAGCTCGCCGCGGTCGGGGTCCCAACCGATTCCATCCTCCGTCACCGCCGGCACGCGCGATGCGAGGAGCTCGTCCCGCGGCACGACCGGCAGCTGCACGAGCTGCCGCGGGTCCTGGCCGACGAGGATGATGACCGAGCCGAGACCTGCCGACTGCGCCTTGGCGACCAGCTCCAGCCCGCGCTCGGGGTTCGCGGCGAGCACCGCGGACGCGCGGTGGCCGAGCGCGGCCGCCGTCGAACGCTCTGCGCCGGGCTCGACCTGAAGCAATTGGAGCGCAAGCTGTTCGCCTTCCTCCGCAAGCGCACGCGCGGCCGGCGGGATGCCCTCGCGCTCGGCGAGCGACTGCTCGAGTGCGGTGAGGCGCTCGCCGGCAAGGCGCACGCGCGCCTCCAGGTCGTCACGCTCGCGCACGGCCGCGCGGGCAGCGGCGTCGGCCTCGTCCGCTGCCTCGCCGAGCTCAGCCGGTGACGGGCCCGTGGGCCGCTGCTGCGTTTCGTCGAGCTCCACCCGCAGCTCCGCGAGCAACCGCTGGGCGGACTCGTGGCGCAGGCCGAGGCGCTGCGCCGCTCCGCGCAAGGCATGCAGCGCGTCGCGACTGCCGCCAGTGAGGACGGATTCGGCCTGCGAGCGTTCGGAGAGAACCTCTTCGAGCTCGGTGACGAGCAGACGCTGTGCTGCGCGTTCGATCGCGCCAACGCGGGCCCAGCGCTCTTCGGCCTCGACCTGCAGCCGCGCGCGCTCGGCCGCCGTCGCCTGCGCCGAGGTTGCAGCGTCGCGGGCCGCCGCTTCGAGCCCGACGGACGCAGAGGGGTCGTACGCGCGCGCCGCGGCAAGCTCGACGTGCAGTGCCGCGGTCAGCGACGCGGCGGACTCGCGGCGAAGGACGATCCGCTCGCCGCCACTGCGCAGGCGATAGAGCGCCGCGGTCGCCTGCTCGCGTGCGCCCGCCGAGTCGGTGAGCTCCTCTTCGGCGCGCTCGCGCTCGGTGACGAGGGCGGAGATCTTCGTGTCGAGCGCCGCGCGCTCCTCGGCGGTGGCGGTGCGCCGCACGTCGGCCTCGACGCGCCGCTCGGCGAGCCGGGCGAGGTCGAGCGTCGCGATTCCCGCCTGGAGCCGCGCGATCTCGACTGCCAGCTTCTCGGCGCGCTCGGCCGCGGTTGCCTGGAGCGCGAGCGGTCGGAGCCGCTTCTTCACCTCGTCCTCGAGGTCGCGCGCGCGCTCGACCTGAATGGCGACGCGCGCGAGCTTCAGCTCGGCGCGATGACGGCGGCGCTTGAAGCGGCCGAGTCCGGCCGCCTCCTCGATCAGTTCGCGACGCTCGGACGGCTTGGAGTTGAGCACGGTCTCGACACGGCCCTGCGAGATCACGGAGCGCAGCCCGCCGCCGAGGCCGACGTCGGAGAGCAACTCGACGAGGTCGACGCGACGCACCGGCGTCTTGTTGATCAGGTACTGACCTTCACCACCACGGTGCAGGCGGCGCTGAACCGACACCTCGCTGTAGGGCAGATCGGGCCACGCGCCGTCGGCGTTGTCGAAGAGCAGGTCGACCTCGCAGGTGTCGACAGGCTGCCGGCCGACTGAGCCTGAGAACAAGACGTCGTCGGGCTTCTCGGCCCGCAGCTCACCCGGGCTCATCGAGCCGGTCGCCCACAGGATCGAGTCGGAGACATTCGACTTGCCGGAACCGTTCGGGCCGACGACGACCGCCACGCCGGGCTCGAGCCGGATCTCGACCGGGTCGACGAATGACTTGAATCCGCGGAGCTTGATGGCCTTCAGGTGCACGGGGGCGAAGTATCGCGGGCGGCACGGACGCCGCCCGCGATCCTCGATTCTCGTCCCCGCTCGTAGCGGATTACGGGTTCAATTCGTCCCGGCGCCCACGAGCAATTCGCACGGGCCGGCGAACCCTTCCGGACCCTCGAACTCCTCGAGCGCCCGGCCGATCTCGGCCCAGGTCTCCTCGCGGGCAGCCGCATCCAACCCGGCGAGCATCTGGTGAAGGGCCCCGAACGACTCGCGTTCGAGTTGCACGCACTCGGCCGCGTCAGCCAGGCGGAGAGGGGCGTCGACACGGTGGACGACGACGTCCGAGAAGCCCGCCTGCTCGAGCAACTCCCCGAGGTTGACCGCCGAGAACGGGCCCGGCAGGCCCGGCGCCGGAGGCGGCAGCTCGGCTCGCGTCCGGATGATCGAGATCGGTACCGAGAAGAAGCGGTTCCGGTCGGCTTCCGCGAAGACGAGCGCGGCGTAGCGGCCGCCCGGGCGGAGCGCCGCCCGCGCCTGCGCCAGTGCCTGCCGCTTGTCGGGCAGGTACATCAGCCCGAGCCGCGAGATCGCCGCGTCGAACGAGCCGGCGTCGACCTCGAGCTTCTCACCGTCCATCACCCGCGTCGCGATGTTCGCGAGCCCGGCGGCGCGGGCGGCCGCCTCGGCGCGGTCGAGGATGTTCGACGAGATGTCGGTTGCGAGGACGGTTCCGGACGGACCGACACGACGGGCCGCCTCGATGGTCTGACCGCCGGAGCCCGCTGCGATATCGAGGACTCGCGTGCCCTCGTGGATCCCGGCGATGTCCAGCAGGAGCGACGTCGCTTCGCCGAGCCAGCGGTCGAAGACGGGGTCGAAGCGGTGCCACGCGTCGGCCGCGTCCTGCCACTGCACGCGGGTCGTCTCCTTGTAGCCGTCGGGATCGAACGCTGCAGTCGCCACGGTCAGACCTCCTCGATCCAGCCGCGGAGATCCGCGTCCGAGACCTTGTCGAGGAGCTCCGGATGGTCGGCGCGCATGTGCTCGCGGGCGCCGTCCATCACGTCGCTGTCGCTGTCACCCCGGATCACCCGGCCGCACTCGCATGTGATCTGCTTCGCCATCTCCGCTCCTTTTGTCGTGGGCTCCGGTCGTTGTACGGCCGCGATGTTGGGGCTATGTTGGCGCGGACTTGGCGCAAGGGAAAGTCCAGCTCTGCGGCCGCTTCGTCGTCGAGTACGACGGCCGTCGCGTCGAGGACGAATTTCCGGGGCGCCAGGGACGCATCCTGTTCGCATACCTCGCTGCGAATCGGTTGCGCACGGTCACGCGGGACGAGCTGCTCGATGCTCTCTGGCCCGACGGGCGCGACGGCGGGCTCGCATCGCTCCTCTCGAAGCTCCGCCGCGTGGTGCCGCTCGACGGTTTCCGTCCGGACGTGAGCGAGCTGTGGGTCGACGTCGAGGCCGCGACCGACGCGCTCCACCGCGCCGAGAGCGCTCTTGCGCTCGGAGACCCGCATCGTGCGTGGGGGCCGGCGCAAGTGGCGATGTTCATCGGGTCGCGCCGATTCCTCGCCGGCGAGTCGGCGCTGTGGATCGACGAGTGGCAGCGGCGGCTGTCCGAGCTCCACGTGCGCGCGCTCGAGGCGTACGGCGGTGCGACCCTCGGCGTCGGGGGCACCGAGCTGACCGCGGCAGTGCGCGCCGGCCGCGAGCTCGTCAGGCTCGAGCGGTACCGGGAGTCCGGCTACCGGCTCCTGATGCAGGCACTCGACGCCGAGGGAAACACGGCCGAGGCGCTGATCGTCTTCGAGGCTCTGCG
>DAIMGZ010000105.1:0-5704 GCA_036723535.1 Gaiellaceae bacterium | reverse complement strand
ATCTACGACACGATGCAGTTCATCAAGCCCGACATCGCGACGACGTGCGTCGGGATCGCGATGTCGATGGGCGCGCTGCTTCTCGCGGCGGGCACGGAGGGAAAACGGACGGCGCTGCCGAATGCCAAGATCCTGATCCACCAGGTCTCGGGCGGCTTCCAGGGCCAGGGCACCGACATCGAGATCCAGGCGCGCGAGACGATCAATCTCAAGCGGAGCCTGGAGGAGATCATCGCCCTGCACGCGAACCAGCCCATCGACAAGATCTCGAAAGACATGGAGCGCGACTACTACATGACGGCCGCGGAAGCCGAGCAGTACGGCATCGTCGACCAAGTGATCGCGCACCGCTGACGTAGACGAAATGCCCGAACCGAGGTAGAAGAAGAGATATGGCGCGCGCAACCGACGGCAACGAGCAGCTTCTCTGCAGCTTCTGCGGCAAGAGCCAGCGGCAGGTGAAGAAGCTGATCGCCGGCCCCGGCGTCTACATCTGCGACGAGTGCATCGATCTCTGCAACGAGATCATCGACGAGGAGCTGACGAGCCCGGCCCAGCTCGACGTCGACAACCTGCCGCGCCCGCGCGACATCTACGCCGTCCTCAACGACTACGTCGTCTCGCAGGAGGAGGCCAAGCGGACGCTCGCGGTCGCCGTCTACAACCACTACAAGCGCGTGCAGATGGGCCAGGACGACGATGAGGTCGAGCTTCAGAAGTCGAACATCCTCCTGCTCGGCCCGACCGGCTGCGGCAAGACGCTCCTCGCGCAGACGCTCGCGCGCATCTTGAACGTTCCGTTCGCGATCGCCGACGCGACGGCGCTGACCGAGGCGGGCTACGTCGGCGAGGACGTCGAGAACATCCTCCTCAAGCTGATCCAGGCCGCGGACTTCGACATCAAGAAGGCCGAGACGGGGATCATCTACATCGACGAGGTCGACAAGATCGCGCGGAAGGCGGACAACCCGTCGATCACGCGCGACGTCTCGGGCGAGGGCGTGCAGCAGGCGCTGCTGAAGATCCTCGAGGGGACGGTCGCCTCGGTGCCGCCGCAGGGAGGGCGCAAGCACCCGCACCAGGAATTCCTCTCGATCGACACGACGAACGTCCTCTTCATTTGCGGCGGCGCGTTCGCCGGCGTCGACAAGATCATCGCGCGTCGCATCGGCAAGAACGCCGTCGGCTTCGGCGCCGACGTCCGTTCGAAGCACGACACCGAGTCGTCGGAGCTGCTCGTAGACGTGATGCCGGAGGATCTCCTCAACTTCGGACTGATCCCCGAGTTCATCGGCCGGCTTCCGGTCGTGTCAGCCGTGCACCAGCTTCGCCGCGAGGACCTCGTCCAGATCCTCGAGGAGCCGAAGAACGCGCTCATCAAGCAGTACCAGCGCTTCTTCGGCTACGACGGGGTCGAGCTCGTCTTCACCGACGACGCGATGTGGGAGATCGCCGACCGCGCGCTCGAGCGCGAGACCGGCGCGCGGGGGCTCCGCTCGATCATCGAGGGCGCGCTCCTCGACGTGATGTTCGAGCTGCCGTCGCGGCGCGATGTCACGAAGTGCGTGATCACGAAGGAGTGCATCGCCCAGGGGATTCGCCCGACGCTCGTCACGAGCGGCGGGGCGGCGGCAGACGACGAGCCGGACGAGCCCGTCGAGCAGACCGCGTAGTCTCTTCTCCATGAGCGCCATCGCCGTCGGCGCGGAGTTCGGGCCGTCCTCCTGGCTCGACGTGCCGCAGGAGCGGATCCAGGCATTCGCGGACGCGACCGGCGACCACCAGTTCATCCACGTCGATCCCGAGCGGGCGGCACAGACCCCGTTCGGCGGCACGATCGCGCACGGCTATCTGACGCTCTCGCTCCTGCCGGCCATGTCCTACGAGGTCATCCCCCACGACGACGGGGACGGGATGGCGCTCAACTACGGGCTCAACCGGGTTCGCTTTCCGGCGCCGGTTCCGTCCGGCTCGCGCGTACGCGGCTCCTTCCGGGTCGACTCCGCCGAGGAGCACGAGTGGGGCAGGCAGGTGACGATGACCGCCACGGTCGAGCGCGACGGTGGCGACAAGCCGGTCTGCGTGGCCGAGGTCGTCTTCCGCTACTACCACCTGCCCAGCGCGTAGAGCACGCGTTTCTGGATCCCAAACGTCCCGCGATTAGGTCTGAAGAGGCGTAACCGCCTGCCCCCGTGGTACGTTTTGGATCCGAGATCGCCATTTTCCGCCGAGGAGGCCAGATGTCGCACGAAGCTCGGGTCCAAAGCGAGGCCGCGCAACTCGAAGCCGAGTGGCGCCTTGACGACCGCTGGAGTGGGATCGAGCGGACGTACACGGCCGAGGATGTCGTCCGCCTCCGCGGCTCCGTCGTGCCGGAGCACACGCTTGCGCGGCTGGGCGCCGACCGCCTCTGGCAACTCCTCAAGAGCGACCGGCCTGCCCGCGCGCTCGGCGCGCTCACGGGAGGTCAGGCCGTCCAGATGGTGCGCGCCGGTCTCGAGACGATCTACCTCTCCGGCTGGCAGGTCGCCGCCGACGGCAACCTCGCCGGCGCGACGTACCCCGACCAGAGCCTCTACCCCGCAAACAGCGCGCCGGCCCTCGTCCGCCGCCTGAACAACGCGCTCCTCCGTGCCGACCAGATCGACTGGGCGGAAGGGCGGAACGGCGCGTACTGGCTCGCGCCGATCCTCGCCGACGCCGAGGCCGGGTTCGGCGGTCCGCTCAACGCCTACGAGTTGATGCGCGCGATGATCGAGGCGGGCGCGGCCGGCGTCCACTACGAGGACCAGCTCGCCTCCGAGAAGAAGTGCGGCCACCTCGGCGGCAAGGTGCTGGTGCCGACACAGCAGTTCGTCCGGACGCTCAACGCGGCCCGGCTGGCCGCCGACGTCTGCGGCGTCCCGACTGTTCTCGTCGCGCGGACGGACGCGCTCTCGGCCGCGCTGCTCACGAGCGACGTCGACGAGTACGACCGCGACTTCGTCACCGGGGAGCGAACGGGGGAGGGCTTCTACCGCGTGCGCGACGGGATCGACGCCGCGATCTCGCGCGGGCTCGCCTATGCGCCGTACGCCGACCTCGTCTGGTTCGAGACCTCGACGCCGGACCTCGTCGAGGCGCGTGAGTTCGCGGAGGCGATCCGCGAGCGCTTCCCGGGCAAGCCGCTCGCGTACAACTGCTCGCCGTCCTTCAACTGGCGCAAGCACCTCTCGGACGAGGAGATCGCGTCCTTCCAGGACACGCTCGGCGAGTGGGGCTACCGCTACCTCTTCATCACGCTCGCCGGCTTCCACTCGCTCAACGCGGCGATGTTCGAGCTCGCGCGCGGCTACGCCGAGGAGCAGATGCCGGCGTACGTGCGGCTGCAGCAGCGGGAGTTCGAGCTGGAGGAATTCGGCTACACCGCGACGCGGCACCAGCACGAGGTCGGCGCCGGCTACTTCGACCTCGTCACCAAGGCCATCGCGCCCGACAGCGAGACGCTCGCGCTCAAGGGCTCGACCGAGGAGGCGCAGTTCACGAAGGAGCCGGCGTGAGCGCCGTAGCGGACGTCGAGCTCCTCGCGCCGGCCGACGAGTCGGTCCTCACGCGCGACGCGCTCGGCCTCGTCGCGCGCCTCCACCGCGAGCTGAACCCGCGCCGCCGCGAGCTGCTCGAGCGGCGCCGGGAGCGGCAGGCCGAGCTCGACTCGGGAGTCCTCCCACGCTTCCTGCCGGAGACGAAGGACATCCGCGAAGCGGAGTGGCGCGTCGCCCAAGCGCCCGCCGACCTGCGCGACCGCCGCTGCGAGATCACCGGCCCGGTCGACCGGAAGATGATGATCAACGCGCTCAACTCGGGCGCCCGCGTCTTCATGGCCGACTACGAGGACGCGTGCTCGCCGACGTGGGAGAACGTCGTCGAGGGGCAGCGGAACGTCTACGACGCGATCCGCCGCACGATCGCGCTCGAGACGCCCGACAAGACCTACCGGCTGAACGACGAGATCGCGACGCTCCTGATCCGGCCGCGCGGCTGGCACCTGCCCGAGCGGCACGCCCACGTCGACGGCGAGCCGGTCTCGGCCTCGCTCTTCGACTTCGGCCTCCACATGGCGCGCAACGCACGCGAGCAGCTCGAGCGCGGCAGCGGGCCGTACTTCTACCTCCCGAAGCTCGAGTCGCACCTCGAGGCGCGCCTCTGGGCCGACGCCTTCGCGCTGGCAGAGGAAGAGCTTGGCCTCCCGTACGGGACGATCCGCTGCACCGTCCTCGTCGAGACGATCCTCGCCGCGTTCGAGATGGAGGAGATCCTCCACGAACTGCGCGACTGGGGTTGCGCGCTCAACGCCGGCCGCTGGGACTACATGTTCAGCGCCATCAAGAAGTTCCGGGCGCGGGACTGGGTGCTGCCCGATCGCGCGCAGGTGACGATGACGGTGCCGTTCATGCGTGCGTACACGGAGCTGCTCGTTCGCTCCTGCCACCGCCGCGGCGCCCACGCGATCGGCGGCATGGCGGCCTTCATCCCGTCGCGGAAGGACGCCGCCGTGAACGAGATCGCGCTCGCGAAGGTGCGGGAGGACAAGGAGCGCGAGTCGGGCGACGGCTTCGACGGCAGCTGGGTCGCGCACCCGGATCTCGTGCCGGTGTGCACCGAGGTCTTCGACGCCGTGCTCGGCGAGCGGCCGAACCAGCTCGAGCGGCTGCGGGAGGACGTCGTGCCCGACGAGGCTGCGCTGCTCTCCATCCCGGACACGCCCGGCGAGATCACCGACGCCGGCGTGCGGACGAACGTCTCCGTCGGCGTCCGCTACCTCGACTCCTGGCTGCACGGCGTCGGCGCGGCGGCGATCGACAACCTCATGGAGGACGCCGCGACCGCCGAGATCTCCCGCTCCCAGATCTGGCAGTGGGTGCGCCACGGTCGCATCGACGAGAAGCTCGTCCGCCACGAGATCGAGCTCGTCGACGCCGGGGACGAGGCGAAGGAGCTGTTTGCTGCCATCGCGCTCTCCGAGGAGCTCGAAGACTTCCTGACGCTGCCCGCCTACGAACACCTCGAAGGAAGAGGAGGAACGGAATGACCGAGACGATCGTCAGAACCGAGGAGCTGCAGGACGAGCTGGTCGACCTCGATGCGCCTTGCACGGCCGAGCTGGCCGAGTGCACGTGCCCCGACTTCTGCGAGCGCGATCACGACAACGAATAGGCGCGGGGCCCGGCGTACACTCGCCGCATGACCCTCGACAGCACCAAGGCCGACGACATCGCGCTCGTGATCGAGGAGGCGATCGTTGCGGGCGAGCTCGAACCGGGGACGGTCCTCCGCCAGGAGCAGCTCTCCGAGCAGTTCAACGTCTCGCGCACGCCGATCCGCGAAGCGCTGCGCCGGCTCGCCGCACTCGGCCTCGTCTCGTTCATCCCCAACCGCGGCGTCCGCGTCCGCACGATCTCGCGAGAGGAGCTGCACGAGGCCTTCATGGTGCGCGCCGAGCTCGAGGCGCTCGCGACCGGGGTCGCCGCGGAGAAGATGACGCCGGAGGACCTCGAGGAGCTCGAGGCCGCTGAGCAGCACTTCGCCAAGATCTCCAAGGACCTCCGTGCGCACGAGCCCGGCGAGGCGCGCCGCTCGATCATGGGCGACTGGGTGCGCGCGAACCACGCCTTCCACGACGTCATCTACCGCGTCGCCGACCTGCCGCTCGTCGAGCAGCTCGCGA
>DAIMGZ010000104.1:0-5748 GCA_036723535.1 Gaiellaceae bacterium | reverse complement strand
CGCGCATCTTCTCGACGGGGAGGTCGAAGACCTCCGGCGCAAGTCGCTGTCTAGGAAGGCCCGGCGGCATGCTCGAGCTCGAGGCACGCCGCCAGCGCCGCCTCGGCAACCTCGAGCTGCTCGGCGCTGGGCTCGGCCGTCGAGAAGCGGTGCTGAAGCTCGTGCCCCGGCTTCGCGAGCGCCTGCGCGAGCGGGTGCGACGGATTCCGCGTCATCCAGCCGAACAGCTCGGTGGCCGCTGCGATCGCACCGATCTGCGCAGTCGCCTGCGCCTGCCGGCGCAGCCGCTCGGGCGCGAGACCGGCGAGCACGTTGCCGACCGCAGACGTCGCGATGAGCGGGCCGACGAGGTGCCCGCCGCACCGCTCGTGCTCGCGCGTCGCACGCTTGCCGTGCTCGTAGCTGCCGATCGAGATGTGCTCCGCGCCGTGGTAGGCCGCGAGCTCGCCGGAGCGCAGCGCGAGCACCGCCGGCGCGACGGATGCGAGCGAGGAGAGAAGCTCCCGCGCGACGGGGCGCAGCCCCGACTCCCGGAGACCGCGGATGAACAGCGCTGCGCCGAGCATCGACGCGAGCGTGCGCGGGTTCTCCATCGGCAGCCGGGCCGCCGGCAGCTTCGCCTTCACCTGCGGCAGCAGCGCGAGAGCCTCGGCAAGCCGAGCCGGGCCCCGCAGAAGCGGGTTGCGCACCCGCGACGCCTGGAACCGCTTGCGCGCCGACGCGACCTCGATCCGCCCGTCCTCGCGCCGGATCGCGCACGCCCACGCGTGCGGCCCGTGCACGAGCACGCCATTCGGGAGGGCCATGCCGCCGAGCCGGATCTTCTCCTTGGCCATCGCGTCCAAGAGTAGTTGCCCGAGCTTCTAGCCGAGAACGGCGTGCGCCGCGTGGCGCAACCAGCCGACGCCGAGCTCGAGGTCGGAGACCGGAATGCGTTCGTCGGCCGAATGGATGAGCGACGCCGCCACCTCAGGCGGCAGGTCGCCCGTCGCCGGGAAGAACCCGTAGGCGACGGTGCCGAACGCCTCGCGCAGCCAGTGGCTGTCGGTGAAGCCGGCACACGCGAGCGGTGCCGCCCTCGCCCCCGGCTCGGCTTCGGCGACCCATTCCTCGAGCGCCTCCCACAGCGGTGTGTCGAGCGCCGAGCGAGTGCCGCCGCGCGCCTCGATCCACTCGAGCTCGTAGTCGACGTCGCCGCCCAGCACCGCACGAATCACCGGCTCGACGTGCTCGGGATGCTGGCCGGGCAGAAGCCGGCAGTCGACCTCGAGCTCGCACAGCGCCGGAATGACGTTTCGCTTGAGCGACGCGGAGACGATCGTCGGCGAGAACGTCGGCACGAGAAGAGCCTCGACGATGTCGGCGCCCGCACCCGAGACCTCCCGGGTGCGCTCGACCGCCTGGGGCGCCGGCGGCACCGCTCCGAGCACGACGGAGAGGAAGCCCTCCACCTCCGGGCCGAGCTGCGGCTCCGGCCGGAATGCCGCCAGCCGCTCGATCAGCCGCGCCGCCTTGACGAGCGCGTTGTCGGCGATGCCCGGCATCGAGGCGTGACCCGAGCGGCCGCGCACCCGCAGGATGAACGGCGCGGTCATCTTCTCCGCCACCGTCGCCTCGTAGATCGCCCAGCCGTCCTCGAGCTCGATCCGCTCGCCGCCGCCCTCGTTGATCGCGTAGTCGCAGCGGACGGCTTCGGGATGCTCCTCGCACAGCCACTCGAGGCCGAAGCCGTCGCCGACCTCCTCGTCGGCGGTGGCCGCGAAGATCAGTTCGCCGATCGGACGGAACCCATCGCGCGCGAGCGAGGCGATGGCGACGGCGTTCGCCGCGACCTGCCCCTTCATGTCGAGCGCGCCGCGTCCCCAGACCTCTCCGTCGCGCAGCTCGCCCGCGAAAGGCGGCACGGACCACTCGGCGGGATCGGCGAGGACGACGTCGGTGTGCGAGAGGAAGAGAAGGGACGGGCCGTCGCCGCCGGGAATCCGGGCCACGAGGTTTGCGCGCTCCGGCACCTTCGCGATCAGCTCGCAGGCGACGCCGCTCGCCTCGAGGTAGTCGCGCAGCAGCTCGGCCGCGGCCGTCTCGTTGCCGGGCGGGTTCGTCGTGTCGACGCGGATCAGCCGCTGCAGGAGGTCGGCGACCTCGTCCCGAAGCGCGGTCGCGCTCACCGGCGCGTCCCCAGGACGAGGACGTACTCGCGCTGCAACACGCCCGGCGCAAGGAAGTCGAGGTAGACGCGCTCAGCATGTGCTCGCGCTTCGTCGTCGGCCGAGGCGAGCCAGGCGCGCAGCGGCGGCATCGACGTGGAGACGAACTCCCAGAGCTCTTCTCCTGAATCCGCCTCGATGCGCCACTCGCCCGTCTGCAGCTCGAGCTCGAACGAATCGCCGAGCAGCTCGCGGAGGTGCCTTTCTTTCGACCATTCGCGCGCGTCGACCTCGAGCGAGAACGTCCGCCCGGCCTTCGTGTGCTGCTCCGACCAGGCGTCCGCCGGCCAGGCGGTCAGCGCGAGCCTTCCCGCCGGACGACAGACCCGGGCGAGCTCTGCGGCCGTCCGCTCGTGGTCGGGCGCGAAGATCGCGCCGAACGCGGACACGACGCCGTCGAACTCGGCGTCGGCGTAGGGAAGCTCCTGGCAGTCGCCCTCGTCGAAACTCACGGCAAGGCCTTCGGCGTCCGCCGCGCGCCGCGCCTTCGCGAGTTGGTCGGCGGAGATGTCGATGCCGACGACGTCCGCGCCGGCGCGTGCGGCCCGCAGCGCCACGCCGCCTGTCCCGCACGCAACGTCGAGCACACGCGTGCCCGGCTCGAGCGCGAGCGCCGCGACGACGCGATCGTGAATCGGCGCGAACGTCTCGGCGAGGCGCTCGTAGCTCGCCCCGCTCCAGACATCGGCGGCGGACCCGGTCACGCGGCGGAGCATACTGGCGTCGTGGGCGACCTCTTCTCCGACGCCGCCGACGCGCGAGCAGGCGACGTCGCGCCGCTCGCCCAGCGGCTGCGGCCGGCGAGCCTCGGCGAGTTCGTCGGCCAGGGACACGTCCTCGGCGAGGGCTCGGCGCTGCGGCGCGCGATCGAGGAGGATCGCGTCCACTCCTCGATCCTCTACGGGCCACCCGGCAGCGGCAAGACCACCCTCGCTCGGATCGTCGCCGCCTCGACCGGCGCGGCGTTCGAGGAGCTGTCGGCGGTGTCGGCGACCGTGAAGGACGTGCGCGAGGTGCTCGCGCGGGCGCGGGAGCGACTCGGCACCAGCGGCCGGCGCACGATCCTCTTCCTGGACGAGATCCACCGCTTCAACAAGGCCCAACAAGACGCCCTGCTTCCGGGTGTTGAGTCGGGACTCGTGACGCTGATCGGCGCGACGACCGAGAACCCGTACTACGAGGTCAACTCCGCGCTCATCTCGCGCACGCAGGTGTACGAGCTCGAGCCGCTCACCGAGGAGGAGCTCGCCGAGATCGTCCGGCGCGGCGCGGCGGAGCTCGGCGTCGAGCTGGGCGGGGAGCTCGTCGAGCTCGTGGCGCGCCGGTCGGGGGGCGACGCGCGCACGGCGCTCAACGTCCTCGAGCTCGCCGCGGAGACGGCGAAGGCGGAGGGGGCGCCCGTGACGGAGGCCCACGTCGACGACGCGGCGCGCAAGCCGCCGCTCGTCTACGACAAGGCGGGCGACGCGCACTACAACTTCACCTCCGCCTTCATCAAGTCGATGCGCGGCGGCGACGCCGATGCGGCCATCTACTACCTGGCCGCCATGCTCGAGGGCGGCGAGGATGCCCGCTTCGTCGCGCGGCGGATGATCGTGCTCGCATCCGAGGACATCGGCAACGCCGATCCGCGCGCGCTCCTCGTCGCCGTCGCCGCGGCGCAGGCCGTCGAGCACGTCGGACTGCCCGAGGCGCGCCTCAACCTCGCGCAGGCAGCGATCTATCTCGCCCGGGCGCCGAAGTCGAACGCGAGCTACCTCGCGCTGAACCGGGCAACGGCCGATGTCCAGGAGCGCGGGACGGCGCGACCACCGAAGGCGCTGCGCGACGGCTCGTGGTACGGCCGCCGGCTCGGGCACGGCGAGGGCTACGTCTACCCGCACGACAACCCGGAAGGCTTCGAGACGAACTACCTGCCGGAGGAGCTCGAGGGCCGCCGCTACTACGAGCCGTCCGGCAGCGGCGAAGAGAGCGCGAGTGGCGAGGCTGATGGCCCTTCCGGCCATCAGCCCGGGGTCTGACCCCGGTTTCGGCTCGTCAGGCCGCCAAAGCCGCTTGGAAAGCGGCGTCAGAGTCCTGTCCCCAGACGGCGAAGATCGCGTGCTCGAGCGACCGCGGCTCGAAGCTGCGCGCCTCGCCGACCATGATCCGAGCGCACTCCGAGAGCGAGAACCCACCGACTCCCGTCCCGAAGGCGGGCAGCGCGAGCGAGCGGCAGCCGAGCTCGTCGGCGAGCTCGAGACAGGAGCGCGTCGTGCGGCGCACGAGCTCCGCGTCGGTCCGCAGGTCCTGCCCCATCACCGCACCGTGGATCACCCAGCGCGCCGAGAGCCGCCCGGACGTGGTCGCAACGGCGCTCCCGAGCGGGATCGGCCCGAGCGCCATCGCCTCACGCTCGATCTCGTCGCCGCCGGCCCGCTTGAGGGCTCCCGCGACCCCGGCGCCCATCCAGAGCCGGTCGTTCGCCGCGTTCGCGATCGCGTCGGCTTCGAACGTGGCGATGTCGCCTTCGCGAACCTCCAGCCGAAGCACTAGAGGATGCGAGCGCCGAGCGCCGAGGCGACGAGCTCGACCGCAAGCTGGCCGGTGGCGTTCTCGCGGTCGAGGACCGGGTTGACCTCGACGACGTCCATCGAGTCGATGCGGGCGGATTCCGCGACCGTCTCCATCGTGAGATGCGCCTCGCGATACGAGAGCCCGCCGCGCACCGGCGTACCGACGCCCGGCGCGTAGTCGGGATCGACGACGTCCATGTCGAACGAGATGTGGAGAAACGCCGCGCCGGACGCGTGCGCGAGCGCCTCTTGCACACACGGCTCGACGCCGATCCGGTCGACCTCGTTCATCGTGAACACCTTCGCGTCAAGCTTGTGCAGGAGCGCCCGCTCTCCGTCGTCGAGCGAGCGGACACCGACGAGCGCAAGCTTCCCCGGCTCGACCGCGGGCAGCGGCCAGCCGTCGCGGTGGAAGGAATCGCCGGCAAGCCCGAGCGCCGCCGCGAGCACCATCCCGTGCACGTTCCCCGTCGGTGACGTCTCGGGCGTATTGAGATCGCCGTGGGCGTCGATCCAGACGACCCCGCCCGCGCCGCGAGCCTGGGCCATGCCGACGAGCGAGCCGAGCGCGACCGAGTGGTCGCCGCCGAGGACGAGCGGCACAGCTCCGCGGCCGGCCGCCTCGGCCACGAGCTTTGCCAACCGGTCGCAGAGGTCGAGGATCTGCTCGAGGTAGCGCGCTTTCTCGTCACCCATCGCGGTCGTCTCCACGACAGGCGAGATGACGTTGCCGATGTCGGAGACCCGCACGCCGAGCTTCTCCGAGAGTTGCTGCTCGAGGCCCGCGTAGCGGATCGCGGACGGCCCCATGTCGACCCCGCGGCGGCCGGCCCCGAGGTCGAGCGGTGCGCCGATCACGGCGACCTCGCGGGGAGCTGCCTCGACGTCCACGGCGCGGAGGCTAACGCGCCCGGTGGAGGAGGGCCTGGCTACACTGACCGCCGCCCAGCCGCGGCGAGGTAGCTCAGCTGGTAGAGCACTCGGCT
>DAIMGZ010000103.1:0-5819 GCA_036723535.1 Gaiellaceae bacterium | reverse complement strand
GCGCGCAGTTCCTTATCCCAGCGAGCGGGCGCGAAGCGTCCGCTCGCTAAGCGGCTTCGCGATAATCCTGGCGGGCGTCGACGTGGACCTCTCGCGTCAGGCGGCGCAGCCGGCTTGCCGTTGGGCCGCCCACGCGGCCCGCCAGCTCCTGCCACTCGTGGTTCGTCGTCACGATCACGAGCCGCCGCTGCTGCTCGCGCTGGTTGACGAGGTTGTAGATGCGGTCGCGCGCCCAGCTCGACCAGTCCTCGGCCCCGAGGTCGTCGAGGACGACGACCTCGTATCCGCTGGGGTTCGGCGGAGGCTCGCCGTTGCCGTAGCTCTCACGGAGCGCGTTCAGCCAGGCCGGCACGTTGAGGAAGAGGGCGGTCTTCTTCCGCTCGCTCCAGATGACCTCGCGCAGGATGGCGACAGCCAGATGCGTCTTGCCGGCTCCCGGATTACCGCGCAGGAGGAGCCCTTGGCGGAGGTCGGTGCCGGCCCGGAACTCTTTCGCCCACTGCCTGCACACGGCGAGCGCGTTCCGGGTGTCAGGGACAGGCTCGAAGTTCTCGAATGTGGAGTCGTCGTACGCCGAAGGAACCCGGACCCGCCCCCACCGCTCCTCCGCCCGGCGCTGCTCGTCGACCACCTCTTCCGAGGCTCGGCAGAGGTCGCAGTACCGCTCGGCCGCGAATGTCTGGCCGAGGAGGACAACCTGCTCGGTCTCGAACTCGCGCTCGCACCCGAGGCAGCGAGCCGCGAGGCGATTACTGCTGCTGGAGGCTGGCGAACTTGGCATAGCGGCTGATGAAGGCGACGTTGAAGGCTCCGGTCGGGCCGTTGCGGTGCTTCGCGACGATCACCTCGGCGATCCCCTTCTTGCTGTCGTCGGCGTCGTCGCGGTCGTAGTACTCCTCGCGGTAGAGGAACATCACGAGGTCGGCGTCCTGCTCGATCGAGCCGGACTCGCGCAGGTCGGAGAGCATCGGGCGCTTGTCGTGCCGCTGCTCGGGCGAGCGGTTGAGCTGCGAGAGCGCGACCACGGGCAGGTCGAGGTCCTTTGCGATCTCCTTCAGGCCGCGGGAGATCGAGGACACCTCCTGCAGGCGGCTTTCCTCGCTGCGGCCGGTCGTCATCAGCTGGAGGTAGTCGACGACGACGAGGCCGAGGTTCGGCTCGCGCCGCTTCAGCGTCTGCGCGCGGGCTCGGAGCTCGAGCAGGCTCAGCGCGGGCGTGTCGTCCACGTACAGCGGCGCCGACTCGAGCTGGCCGCACGCCTGCGCGAGGCGCGGCCAATCGTCCTTCGAGAGCTTGCCGGTGCGGATGTGGTGGGCGTCGACCTTCCCCCGCGAGCAGATGAGCCGCTGGGCCACCTCCTGGCGCGACATCTCGAGGCTGAAGAAGGCGCACGGCGTCTGCTGGTCGACGGCGACGTGGTTCGCGAACTCGAGCGCGAAGGCGCTCTTTCCCATCGAGGGGCGGGCGGCGAGGATGACGAGGTTCGCGGGCTGGAAGCCGGCGGTGATCCGGTCGAGGTCCTTGAAGCCGCTCGCGAGCCCCGTGACCTCGGCGCCGGACTCGTAGAGGTGGCTGATCCGCTGGAACGTCTCGACGAGCGTGTCCTTGAAGAGGACGAGCTCCCCCTGGGCGCGGCGCTCGCCGAGGTCGTAGACGAGCTGCTCGGCGCGCGCGACGAGCTCCTCAGGCTCGCCCTCCCGCTCCCAGCCGAGCTGCGCGATCTCGCCGCCCGCGCGGATCAGGCCGCGCAGCGTCGCGTTCTCGCGGACGATCTCCGCGTAGTGGCCGGCGTTGGCGGTGGCAGGCACGAGCCGGGCGAGCTCGTGCAGCCGGACGCGGCCGCCGATCTCCTCGAGCTCGCCACGCTGCTCGAGCTCGTTCGTGAGCGTGATCGCGTCGACAGGCTCGTTCTTGCCGTAGAGCTGGAGCGCGGCGCGGTAGATCCTCGCGTGCGACTCGCGGTAGAAGTCGCCGGCGTCGAGGATCTCGCTGACGGCGGCGATCGCGCCGGGCGAGATCATCATCGCGCCGAGGACCGACTCCTCGGCCTCCAGGTTCTGCGGTGGGACGGTGCCCGGGGCGGCAGCGGGCGTCGGGACGGGGGCGAGAGTCACGAGCTGCGATTCCACCACCCGGCGCGCCGGGTTACTAGGTGTGGGTATGTCTCTTGTGAACAGGTCATTTTTGGCCATTTGCAGGAGAAACAGTCATCCTTGCAGGCGCGCCGGACGGCGCTTCTGTGGACGGGGATAGCGCTCGGAGCGGCAAGTTCCTGTGCAGTTCCACAGGTCGTGGACAGCATGTGAACGTCCTTCTACGATCGGAGGGTGGACGCCTGGCGCGAGCTCGACGAGCCCTGGCGGGCGAGCCTCGAGCTCGCGTGGGAGGCCTATCTCGTGGACACGATCCCCGTCGGCGCGGTCGTCGCCGGCCCCGACGGCACGATCGTCGCGCGCGGCCGCAACCGGATCTTCGACCCGCCCGGCCAGCGTCTCTCCGGTTCGCGCCTCGCGCATGCCGAGGTGGATGCGCTCGCTCAGCTTCCGACGACGGCTCGCTATCGCGACCACGTTCTCTACTCGACGCTCGAGCCGTGCCTTCTTTGTGTCGCAGCGACGCTCCACGCGACGGTGGGGCGCATCGAGTACGCGACGGCCGATCCGTTCGGAGGCGGCTGCAACGGCGCGATCGACACCGCGCACTGGCGCCGGAGCGCACCCGAGATCGCGCCGCAGCTCGGTGGCTGGCCGGCGCGGCTCTCGGCGGCGCTGCAGAGCGCCTTCTGGCAGGCACGGCCGGACCATCCGCGCGCGGCCGAGATCGTCGAGGCATTCGGGGACGAGGCGCGTCGCGCCGGTGAGCGCGTCCTCGAGTTCGACGGCACGGCGGCGCGCCTAGAGGAGGCGCTCCCGCAGCTCCTCGACTGTCTCTAAGCGACTACTTGTCGGTGAGCGCGGCGTCGGCGTCGGCCCGCCACTCGGGCTCGGGCTCGGCTTCGGCTGCCTTTTCGGCCTGGGCCTCCTCAGCCTCGGCTTCCTCGGTCTCGGCTGCCTCGGCGGCGTCGACCTCTGCGAGGATCTCCTCGAGCTCGACCTCGGGCTCCGGAGCGGCGGCCTCCTGCTCGGCGCGCTCGGCCGCCTCCATCGCCTCGAGCTCCTCGTCGGACGGGAGCTCCCCGCCCTCGGGGACGACGTGCGTCTGCACCTCTGCGCGCACGCCCTCGAACAGCGTGATCGGAATCTCGAAGCGGCCGATCCGCTTGATCGGATCGGTCTCGATCTTCCGCCGGTCGACCCGCACCTTCGCAGCGCTCCAGAGCTCGTCGGCGATGTCGGTGGGAGTGACGGAGCCGAAGAGGGAGCCGGTCGGCCCCGCCTTCACCTCGAAGCGCAGCACCGTCTTCGAGAGGGTCTCCGCGATCTCGCTCGCCTGGTCCGCGGTCTTCGCCTCGTGGCGGGCGCGGTTGGCCTCCCGCTTCTGCATCTCCGCGACGCGCGCCGCCGTCGCCTCCTCGGCGAGGCGCCGGGGCAGGAGGAAGTTGCGGGCGTAGCCGCGGGCGACGGAGACGACGTCGCCCCGGAGTCCGACGTGCTCGACATCCGAGAGGAGGATGACCTCCACGTCAGCGCTCCCCGCGGTCTCCGCGATCTCCACGGTCGCCGCGGTCGCGCCGGCCTCCGCCGCGCTCGTCGGACCCTTCGGCGACGTACGGCAGCAGCGCCATCTCGCGCGCCCGCTTGACGGCGGTCGCGACCTGCACCTGGTGCCGCCGGCACGCACCTGAGATGCGGCGGCTCCGGATCTTGCCCTTCTCGGAGATGTACCGGCGCAGCTGGTTGACGTTCTTGTAGTCGATCTCCGCGATTTTGTCCTTGCAGAAGTAGCAATTACGGCGCCTGATCTGCCCCGCGGGGCCGCCGGGCCGTCTCCGCTGCTGCTGCTGAGTCTTCTCTCTCGCCATGCCTCTCCTAGAACGGGATGTCGTCGTCTGCCGCCGCCGGGAAGTCGGCGCTCTCCTGCTGCGCTCCCGCCGGCACGAACTGGTTGCCGCCGCCGCCGTCGCCGTCGCCGCGGCTGCCGAGGAACTGGACGCTGTCGGCGACGATCTCGACCGACTCGCGCTTGCCGCCGCCGTCCTTCGCCTCCCACTCGCGCCACTCGAGGCGCCCGTCGATCGCGACCGGGCGGCCCTTCGAAAGGTACTGCGCGCAGCTCTCCGCCTGGTTGCCGAAGACGGAGACGCTGAAGTAGTTCGGCTTGTCCGTCCACTCGCCCGACTCGTCGCGGCGCCGGCTGTTGACGGCGACGCGCAGGCCGCAGACGGGCGTCCCTCCGGGCGTGTGCCGCAGCTCGGGGTCCTTCGTCAGGTTCCCGACAAGTACGACGCGGTTGATGTTCGCTGCCATGTCTACTCCTCTTCCTCGCCTGGCTGCTCTTTCGCGCCAGCGTACTCCGGCTCGCCGTCGTCCGAAACGGTCGTTGCGGACTGGGTCGCTTCGGAGGGGGCCGGAGCGGCCGTGGGCTCGTCGGGCGCAGCCCCCGGGTCTTCCGGCCGGGCGTCGCCGGCTTCGCCGGCGGCGCTTCCAGCCACGACGGCCGTGGGCTCGTCGGACGTAGCCGGAACCGCCGCGGCCTCGTCGCGCGGCGCGGTCGTGCGGGAGCCGGCGATGTGGCGCGTCGCCAGGTGGCGCAGCACTGCGTCGTCGATCTTGAGGACGCGGGAGATCTCCTGGAGCGTCGGCGCCTCCGCGTCGAAGACGACGAGGTGGTAGACGCCCTCCTCCTTGTGCGCGATCGGATAGGCGAGGCGGCGCCGGCCCCAGGCGTCGTGGCTGTGCCACGCGCCGCCGTTCTTCTCGACGAGGTCGCGCGTGCGGGCCACGATCTCGTCCTGGCGGGCCTCGGCCTGCTCAGGGTCCAGCAGCAACAGAATCTCGTAAGTCGTCACGTCCCGATGTCCTCCCTTCCCATGGTCTCGACGTCGGCCCCGACTGCCGGCGCCGCTCGGGACAGAACAGCGCGATGACGGGGCAGGAAGCGGCGGTCACTGTAGCATCGGCGCCGTGCGCCGCCTCGTCGCATGGATCGGCGGAACCGTCGGCGGGATCACCGCCTACCGGCTGCTGCGCCGGCGGCGTGCGGCCGATGTCGCGCCCGAGCTGGAGGTTGTACCGGAGCCGGACGCCCGCGCGGACGAGCTGCGCGCGAAGCTCGACGAGTCGCGTACTGCAGAGCCCGAGTGGATGGCCCTCCCGCCCAGGCAGCCCGTGGCGGGGGAACCCACCGCCGACGACCCGGAAACGGCGGAGTCGGCGGAACCCGAGTCGCCCGAGGAACGCCGTCGCCGCGTGCACGAGGAAGGCCGGACCGCGCTCGACGATATGCAGTCCGAGTAGCCGTCCTCCTCTGCTCACGCCGCCACCATCGCGACTGCGGGCGTATCGACGCTAGCTCCCTTTCTTCCCTTTTTTCTTCACCTTTGGCAGCTCGCCGCGGAGGAGTGCGGCATAAACGCGGATTGCTGTCCGTGCAGCCTCCGATTGCGAGCAACCCATCCGTTCCTGGACGAACGTGAGCTCACTCCGGTCGAACTCGCTCAGCGCGACCGAGCTCTGCTTCATGCGCGCAACGGTGCCCTCGGGTCTCTGTCGTACCACGTCTTCGTCCTCCGTTCCGGGTTTGGTGTACCAAGCAGTGTACGGAGTTGGACCTCCCAGCCGGCCGAGGCTGCGTGAAGGTCGCGCAAACCCGGTAACGGAGCGGCGCCGGAGTCGAACCGACCTAGCCGTGGGCTGCACGACCGTACGGGTTTTGAAGAC
>DAIMGZ010000102.1:0-5841 GCA_036723535.1 Gaiellaceae bacterium | reverse complement strand
AGCTTGTTGAGGAGGCCGATGCCGCGCCCCTCCTGCGCCATGTAGAGCAGGACGCCGCGGCCCTCGGCGGCGATCGCGGCGAGGGCAGCCTCGAGCTGCTCGCCGCAGTCGCAGCGGAGCGAGTGGAAGACGTCGCCGGTGAGGCATTCCGAGTGGACGCGGACGAGCACGTTCTCGCCGACCTCGCCCAGCACGAGAGCGAGATGATCGCGACCCGTGAGCGTCTCGCGGAAGGCTGTCGCGGTGAAGGCGCCGTACTCCGTCGGCAGGCGCACCGAGACGACCCGCTCGATGAGCTTCTCCGTCCGGCGCCGGTACTCGATCAGGTCGGCGACCGTGATCATCCGTAGCTCGTGCCGTTCGCAGTACGGCACGAGGTCGGGCACGCGGGCCATCGTCCCGTCCTCGTTCATGATCTCGCACACCACGCCGGCCGGCACGAGCCCGGCGAGGCGGGCCAGGTCGACGGCCGCCTCCGTCTGGCCGGCGCGGACGAGGACGCCGCCGTCACGCGCCCGCAGCGGGAAGATGTGGCCGGGCTGGACAAGGTCGTGCGGCGTCGACGCCGGGTCGATCGCGACGTGGATCGTGTGCGCGCGGTCGCCCGCCGAGATGCCGGTCGTCACTCCTTCCCGCGCCTCGACCGAGACGGTGAAGGCGGTGCCCAGGCGCGCCTCGTTCCGCTGCGTCATCTGCGGCAGGCCGAGCTGCTCGCAGCGCTCGCCGGTCAGGCAGAGGCAGATCAGGCCGCGCGCGTGCGTCGCCATGAAGTTGACGGCCTCGGCCGTCGCGAACTGAGCGGCTACGACGAGGTCGCCCTCGTTCTCACGCTCGGGATCGTCGACGACCACGACCATTTTCCCGTTCCGGATGTCGTCGACGGCGTCGCCGATCGACGCGAACGGGGTGACCGCGGAGCTCACGACAGCCTCGCCGCGAGGAGTCGCTCGACGACCTTGGAGAGCACGTCGGCCTCGAGGTTGACCTCGTCGCCCAACTCGAGGTGGGCGAGCGTCGTGACCGCGAGGGTGTGCGGGATCAGCGCGGCCTCGAAGCCGTCGTCGTCGAGCGCGGCGACCGTGAGCGAGACGCCGTCCACCGCGATCGAGCCCTTCTCGAAGCAGTAGCGGACGAGGCTCTCCGGCGCGTCGAACCAGACGCGGCGGCTGTCTCCCTCGGGCGCGACTGAGCGGACACGGCCCACCGCGTCGACATGGCCCTGCACGACGTGGCCGCCGAGCGGGTCGCCGACGCGGAGCGACGGCTCGAGATTCACGGTGCGGCCGGTCTCGAGCCCGCCGAGAGCCGTGCGCGAGAGGGTCTCCGGGACGACGTCGAACGCGAGGCACCCGTCGTCCGTCTCCACCAGTGTGAGGCAGACGCCGGCCACCGAGACGGAGTCGCCGACGGCCACGCCCGCTGCCGTCTCGGGAGCCGTGACGACGAGCCGCGAGCCGTCGAACGCTGCCACGGTTCCGACCTCGCGGACTATGCCGGTGAACATGCGACCTAGCGTAACGGTGCGGGTTTGCCGAACCGCAGTCAGCAACTGCGCGGACGCGGGTCGACACCTTTCGCTCCACCCTGCAACTGCGGGCCTGCGCCAGCGACTCCTAGCGGTCCCGCTCCTACGGCTCGTGGAGGTAGGCCTCGATCAGCGCGTCCTCCCCGGACGGCTCGGCGCGCAGGTGGAGGAGCTCGAGCGGCGCGGGGAGCTCGCCGAGCGCGTGCGGCCCCTCTCCGGCGAGCCGGGGCGCGACGAAGAGGAGCAGCTTGTCGACGAAACCTGCCGCGAGGAACGCCGTCGCGAGCGTCGGCCCGCCCTCGAGCAGGAGCGACTGGACTCCCTCCACCGCGAGCGCGCGCAGCTCCTCCTCCAGCGGGCCGCTGCGCAGCTCGAGCTCCGACTCCTCTGGCAGCGGGCCGCTCCCGAAGGCGAGCCTCCGAGGCTGACGGCCGGCTTCGACGCCACGCGCATCGAGCCGCGGAGCGTCCGCCCGCACCGTCCCCATCCCGACCGCGACGGCATCCGAGGCCGCGCGCAGCTCGTGCACCCGCCGCCTCGACTCCTCGCCCGACACCCAGCGGCGGCCCGGAACCGCGACGCGCCCGTCGAGTGTCAGCGCGACCTTGTACGTGACGAAGGGGCGGCCTAGGGACTTCCAGACACGCCACGCCTCGTTCTGCCGGCGCGCGGCGAGGTCGTCGAGGAGCTCGACCTCGATCCCGGCGTGCTGGAGGCGCTCGATCCCGCGGCCGTCGACGAGCGGGTTCGGGTCGCGGGCGCCGACGACGACGCGGGCGACTCCTGTTGCGACGACCGCATCCGCGCACGGCGGCGTGCGGCCGTGATGGGAGCACGGCTCGAGGGTCACGTAGAGGGTCGCACCGCGCGCCGCGTCGCCGGCCTGCTCGAGCGCGATCGCCTCGGCGTGGCGTACGCCCTCGTACTCGTACCACCCCTCCCCCACGACCTCGCCGTCGCTCACCACGACGGCGCCGACGCGCGGGTGGTCGCCGGTCTTGCCGCGTCCGCGCTCGGCCAGCTCGAGCGCCCGCGCGAAGTGGGTCATGCGAGCGACTGTACGAGGCGCCGGTACGCGAGCGTCAGATCCTCGCGGCCGAAGATCGCCGACCCGGCAACGAGGAGCGTCGCGCCGGCCGCGTGCGCGGGGCCGATCGTCTCGGGGTCGATTCCGCCGTCGACCTGGACGAAGACACGCTCGGGCAGGGCCGCACGCAGCCTCCTGATCCGGTCGACCGCGTCCGGCCTGAACTCCTGGCCGCTGTAGCCGGGATGGATGCTCATGCAGAGGACGAGGTCGGCGTCCGCCGCCACGGAGGCGACGTCCTCCGGCTCGCTCTCGGGGTTGAAGGCGACGCCGACTTGGAGGCCGTGCTCGCGGGCGGCGGCGATCGTGGCGGGCACGTCGTCGACGACTTCGTAGTGGAAGGTGGCGCTGTCGCCCCCGGCGCGGGCGATCTGCGGGAAGTGGCGCAGCGGGTTGTCGACCATCAGGTGGCAGTCGAGCACCCCGCCTGCCTCGTGTACGAGCGGAGCGATGGAGGCGAGGACGACGGGCCCGATCGTGACGGGCTCGACGAAGTGGCCGTCACCGACGTCGAAGTGGAAGATGCGGCACCCCGCAAGGAGGAGCACGTCGATCTGCTCGCCGAGGCGCGCGAAGTCCGCCGCGTAGAGCGACGGCTCGACCTCGACCGTCCGCACCCAGTCCCGCCAGGACATCGCGAGCGATCGTACGTCCTTCAATCGCGCCGGAGCCGGGCGATGTTGAAGCCGCTCGTCCGGTGCACATGCTCCGAACGGCCACGTCCAGGTGCCAGGCACCGGGACGTGTCCCGAAGGGACACAGCCTCGCATCGCACCGGCGCTTAGCCGAGCGGTTTGTCCCTTCCAGCCATGTCCCCGTGCCTGGCACCGAGACGGGGCTCGAAGGGACGCGTCAGTCTCGCACGAGACGGGCGACGAAGAACCCGCTCGTCCGGTGCACGTGCGGCAGGGTGAGGAGGAACTCCGGCCGCGACGGGTGCGCGAACGCCGGCCACTCCTCCCCGAGCGGCAGGACCCCGAGCCCGCTGGCGTCCACGATTCCTTCGCACTCGTCCGGATTCAGCGTGCAGACGGCGTAGACGACCGTGCCGCCGGGCCGAACACGCTCAGCGGCCGAGCGCAGCAGTGCGAGCTGGAGCTCCGGCAACGGTGTCGCCCGCCACCGCAGGTCGGGACGCTGGCCCAGGACGCCGAGGCCGGAGCAGGGCGCGTCGACGAGGGCGGGGTCGAAGCCGGCGAGGGCCGGCGGCAGCGCCGTCCCGTCCGCCTCGACGACCGTCACGTCTGTACGGCCCATGGTCGCGAGGTTCTCGCGCAGCTCGCGGGCGCGGGCCGGGTCGATCTCGACCGCCGTCACCTCACCGCGCAACTGCCCTGTCTTGCCGCCCGGCGCGGCGCAGAGATCGAGCACGCGCTCGCCCTCCTGCGAGCCGACACAGAGGCCGGCGAGCTGGGATGCACGGCTCTGCGGCCAGATCCTTCCCTCCGCCAGGAGCGCATCGTCCACGCGCTCGACGCGGTAGGCGCTCGGAACGTCCGTCCCCTCGGCCCCGGGTGGAGGCTCGCCGCGGACGAGCCGGACGACCGTCTCGAGCGGCTCGTTCATCGTCCGCATCAGCGCGAGCGCGCCGTCCTCCCCGAGCACGCGCACGAACGTCGCGTGGATCCAGTCCGGGTACGACTCCTTGAGCGGCCCGTCCGGGAGCGCGTCGAGGAGCGGCCGGATCCCCTCCGCGAGCCGCCGCAGGACCGCGTTCGTGAACGAGACAGCTCGCTCGAGCCGCGCGCGGCGCACGAGCTCGACCGACTCGTTCACTGCCGCGTGCGGCGCGGTTTCCGTCCAGCCGAGCTGGTACGCACCGAGCCGCAGGGCCGCGCGCACGGGCGGGTCGAGCTTCCGCACCGGACGCCGGCCGAGCGTCTCGATCGCGTGGTCGAGCGTCCGCACCCGCTGCACGGAGCCGTACGCAAGCCGTTGCGCGAACGCCCGCTCCCGCTCGTCGAGACCCTCGGCCGCGCTACGGAAGGCACGGTCGGCGTACGCCTCCTGCTCGAAGACGCGCAGCAGCACCTCGTACGCGGCGCGCCGTGCGCCGCTAACGCCGGCCACGGAGGTACGCGTCGTACGGCATCCGGCGGCCGCCCGCGGGCTGCACCTCGACCGGCTCGAACGAGCCGTCCTCGGCCACGCGGGCGTGCCAGACGATGAGGTCGCCGAGGCGTGCCCCGATGTGCGGCGAGAGCGCTCGGACGCAGTTCACGAGCTCCGGCGCCGGCGCATCGAGGTCGAGCTCGCGATCCTGCGGACGGATCTTCTCCGCATACGTCACGCCCTCCTCGGACTGCGGCTCGAAGCGCGGCTCGTCCTGCGCGAGCACGTCGCGCAGGAGCTCGGCGGCGACCTCGGCCGCGCGCGCGTACACCGCGCCTGCGTCGTCCTCGAGCGCGATCGGGAAAGCGCGCTGCGCGGCCACCGGCCCGGCGTCGAGCGCCTCTACGGTGCGGTGGATCGTGACGCCGGTCTGCTCGTCTCCCGCCATGAGCGCGCGCTCGACGGGGGCGGCGCCGCGCCAGCGCGGCAGCAGCGACGGATGGACGTTGAGCCACAGCGCGCGCTCGAGCAGCGCGTTCGGGATCAGGAGGCCGTAGGCGCAGACGACGACGGTGTCGGCTCCGAGCTCGACGGACTCGTCGAGCCGCTCCGGCTGCGCCACCGGAATTCCGAGCCGCTCCGTCGCCTCCTTCGCGGGCGGCGGCGCAACGCGGCGACCGCGCCCACGGGGCTTGTCCGGCCGCGTCAGCAGCCGGACGACGTCGTGGTCGGCCGCGAGGCGCTCGAGCACGTCGGCCCCGAGCGGCCCGGTCGCGGCGACCGCGATCCGACGGGCGGCCACCGACTGCCCTAGCCGATGACGATCCGCGGGCGCAGGCTCCCGAGTGCCTCACGCCGCGCCTCGGGCGTCGTCCGGTCGAGGATCAGGACGCCGTCGAGGTGGTCCGTCTCGTGCTGAGCGACGCGCGAGTGCGGCTCGTCGAGCTCGTACCGCACCTCGGCTCCGTGCTCGTCCCGGCCGGCGATCGCAATCGTCGTGGGCCGCTCGACGGGCACGAGGACGCCCTGGATGGAGAGGCAGCCCTCGTCGTCGACCGTCGTCACCTCGCTGAGCTCGACGACCTCGGGGTTCGCGAGCGCGACGATCTCGTCGTCGGCGACCTGGAAGACGAACAGCCGCTGCAGGACGCCGACCTGGGTCGCGGCGAGCCCGATC